>NZ_QPJY01000015.1 GCF_003337735.1 Thioalbus denitrificans
GAACAACCGCCCCCGCAAATGCCTTGGAATGAAAACGCCGAACCAGGTATTTTTCGGGATCAACCCACCGGTTGCACTAGTGAGTTGAATCCGCGCTCTTTTGAAGTCTTTATCGCCTTGCTGAGTATTCCACCCGGAACAGTGTGCAGGATGTCCCGGCAGGCGGTGGCGAGGCAGGCGGGGACAGACGCGCGGCGGGCTTTGGGTTAGAATTCCTCCCTTTCCTGGAACCGTAGCCGGCCGCCGCGCCGAAGCCGTCATGAGCCAGTATTTCCAGATCCACCCGATGAACCCCCAGGCGCGCCTGATCAACCAGGCGGTCGCCATCATCAACAACGGCGGTGTGATTGCCTATCCCACCGATTCCAGCTACGCCCTCGGCTGCCACATCGGCGACAAGGGCGCCATGGAGAAGATGCGCCGCATCCGCCAGGTGGACAAGGAGCACAACTTCACCCTGGTCTGCCGCGATCTCTCCGAGCTGGCCCTCTATGCCCGGGTGGACAACACGGCATTCCGCCTGCTCAAGGCCTTCACGCCTGGTCCCTACACCTTCATCCTGCGCGCCACCGGTGAAGTGCCGCGCCGGCTGCAGCACCCCAAGCGCAAGACCATCGGCCTGCGGGTGCCGGACAACGCCATCGTCCGGGCCCTGCTCGAGGCGCTGGGCGAGCCCATCATGAGCTCCACCCTGATCCTGCCCGGTTCCGATCGGCCGCAGACCGACCCGGAGGAGATACGGGAGCGCGTCGGCCACCAGCTCGATCTCATCATCGACGGCGGACCCTGTGACATGGAGCCCACCACCGTGGTGGACCTCACCGAGGATGTTCCCCAGGTGGTGCGGGTCGGGCGCGGCGATCCCTCGTTGTTTACCGTCCAATGAGCCGTCCGCAGCCGCCGCGGCCGGCATCCGTACTGCGGTTATAATCCCCTGATGCCTGATTTCAATTCGGTTCAACTGTTCGCGGTATGGGTGTTGCCCGTGCTCTTCGCCATCACGCTGCACGAAGCGGCGCACGGCTGGATGGCCCGGCGGTTGGGCGATCCCACCGCCGAGATGCTGGGCCGGCTGACGCTCAATCCGCTGAAGCACATCGATCCGGTGGGCACCATCCTGGTGCCGGGCATACTGCTGCTGCTGGGCAGCGGCGTCCTGTTCGGCTGGGCCAAGCCCGTTCCCGTCACGATGGAGAACCTGCGCAACCCGCGGCGCGACATGGCCTGGGTCGCGGCGGCCGGCCCCCTGGCGAACCTGCTCATGGCGGTGCTGTGGGCGTTCATCATCCACGTGGGGCTGTGGACCATCGAAATGTCGCCGGGGGTGGCCCGCCCGCTGGTGTTCATGGGAGTGGCGGGGGTGTTCATCAACACCATCCTGATGGTGCTGAACCTGGTGCCGATACCACCGCTGGACGGTGGGCGCGTGGCCATGAGCCTGTTGCCGGGCCCCTGGGCCTGGAAGCTGTCCCGGCTCGAGCCCTACGGCATCCTTGTCGTCCTCCTGCTGCTGGTGTCGGGAGTGCTCGGCATCGTGATATGGCCCGTCATCTCCGCGCTGCAGATGGGGCTGGGGGTCATCTCCGGCCTGCCCGCGGGGGACTTCTTCCGCCTCCTGTCCGCCCTTGTCAACTGAATTTGGAGATCCTGGCTTGGAAACCGTCGTGACCAACGTACCCACCCAGCACCAGCGCGTGCTCTCGGGCATGCGCCCCACCGGACGGCTGCACCTCGGCCACTACCATGGTGTGCTCAAGAACTGGGTCAAGCTCCAGCACGAGTTCGACTGCTTCCTCTTCGTGGCCGACTGGCATGCGCTGACCACCCACTACGAGGAGCCGGAGGTCATCGAGAAGAACGTCTGGGACATGGTCATCGACTGGCTGGCGGCGGGCATCAACCCCGGCTCGGCGAGGATCTTCATCCAGTCCCGGATACCCGAGCACGCCGAGCTGCATCTCCTGCTCTCCATGATCACGCCGCTGGGCTGGCTGGAACGGGTTCCCACCTACAAGGACCAGCAGGAGAAGCTCAAGGATCGGGACCTGGCCACCTACGGCTTTCTCGGCTACCCGGTGCTCATGAGCTCCGACATCCTCATGTACAAGGCCGGTCTGGTGCCGGTGGGCGAGGACCAGATCTCCCATCTCGAGGTGACCCGCGAACTGGCCCGCCGCTTCAACCATCTCTACGGCCGCGAGCCCGGCTTCGAGGAGAAGGCCGAGGCGGCCAGCGCCAAGATGGGCAAGAAGAACGCCAAGCTCTACCGCGAGCTGCGCCGACGCTACCAGGAGCAGGGCGACCAGGAGGCGCTGGAACGCGCCCACGCCCTGCTGGAGAGCCAGCAGAACATCACCCTGGGCGACCGGGAGCGGCTGTTCGGCTACCTCGAGGGGGGCGGGCGCATCATCCTGCCCGAGCCCCAGCCGCTGCTCACCAGGGCCTCCAAGATGCCGGGCCTGGACGGGCAGAAGATGTCCAAGTCCTACGGCAACACCATCGCCCTGCGCGAGGACCCGCAGGCGGTGGAGCAGAAGCTGCGCACCATGCCCACCGACCCGGCGCGGGTACGGCGCACCGATCCCGGCGACCCGGACAAGTGCCCGGTGTGGCAGTTCCACGAGATCTACACCGACGACGCCACCCGTGCCTGGGTGCGCGAGGGCTGCACCACCGCCGGTATCGGCTGCCTGGACTGCAAGCGGCCCGTCATCGACGCGGTGCTCGCCGAGCAGGCGCCCATCGCCGAGCGGGCGCGCGAGTTCGAGGCCGATCCCAAGCTGGTCCGCAACCTGGTGGCCGAGGGTTGCGAGGCGGCCCGCGACGTGGCCCGCGCCACCATCGAGGAGGTCCGGGCCGCCATGGGGCTGGCTTATCGATAGAAAAAGCGCGATCTATCCGCAGATTACGCAGATTACGCAGAAACAACATTAAGTCTGGAGTCGTGTCTTCTCATCCCGAGGCGATCAGTTGCGGAACGCGCTGGTTCCCGGTACGGCGGTCGCTCAGGGATGGAGTATGTGGCTGCGGGCCGGCCCCATACTCCGGGTCAATCGGTGTAATCCGTGTAATCTGTGGATAATCAAAGCATCAAGTCTTCTTTCGTGTCCTTCGTGTTGTTCGTGGTTCAATAGGACCTTTACAGGACCTTCGGGGTGGGTAAGCCATGAGCGAGGTGCCGGGTCAGCAGGCGCAGCAGGAGGAGATGCCCTTCGCCATCGTGCAGGGGACGCCCGTGATCAAGCTGCCCCAGGACCTCTACATCCCCCCGGATGCGCTGGAAGTGTTCCTGGAGGCCTTCGAGGGCCCCCTGGATCTGCTGCTCTACCTCATCAAGCGGCAGAACCTGGACATCCTCAACATACCCATCGCCGCGGTCACCCACCAGTACCTGCAGTACGTGGAGCTGATGCAGGGAATGCGCCTGGAGCTGGCGGCGGAGTACCTGGTGATGGCGGCCGTGCTGGCGGAGATCAAGTCGCGCATGCTCCTCCCGCGCCCGGCGGAGAGCGAGGAGGAGGGCGAGGATCCCCGCGCCGAGCTGGTGCGCCGGCTGCAGGAGTACGAGCGCTACAAGAAGGCGGGGGAGGACATCGACGAGATGCCGCGGCTGGGCCGCGACACCTGGACCGTGGTGGCCGAGCCGCCGGTCTACGAGTCGGCGCGGCGGCACCCCGATGTGGACATGCGCGAGCTGCTGCTCGCGTTCCGGGAGGTGCTCCACCGTGCCGAGATGTTCACCAGCCACCACATCCAGCGCGAGGCCCTGTCCGTGCGCGAGCGGATGTCGATCGTGCTGGAGCGGCTGAACAGCGACCAGTTCGCCGATTTCTCCTCCCTGTTCACCCTCGAGGAGGGACGAATGGGGGTGGTGGTCACCTTCCTGGCCATTCTCGAGCTCATCAAGGAGTCGCTCATCGAGATGATTCAGACCGATGCCTTCGGACCCATTCATGTGAAGGTGGTGGGGGCGCGCTCATGACCGGAGACCAGCTCAAGCCGATCCTGGAGGCGGCGCTGCTCGCCGCGGATCGTCCCCTCAGCCTGGATCACCTGCTGGCCCTGTTCGACGAGGCGGAACAGCCGGAGCGCAAGCTGCTGCGCGAGGTGCTGGATGCGCTGGCCGCGGATTGCGCGGGCCGCGGCGTCGAGCTCAGGGAGGTGGCCAGCGGTTGGCGCTACCAGGTGCGGCGCGACTACGCGCCGTGGGTCACGCGGCTGTGGGAGGATCGCCCGCCGCGCTACTCCCGGGCCCTGCTCGAGACCCTGGCGCTCATCGCCTATCGCCAGCCCATCACCCGCGCCGAGATCGAGGAGATCCGCGGCGTGAGCGTCAGTTCCAATATCGTCAAGACCCTGCTGGAGCGCGAATGGGTCCGGGTGGTCGGTCACCGGGATGTTCCCGGCCGGCCGGCCATGTATGCCACCACCCGCCAGTTCCTCGACTACTTCAACCTCAAGAGTCTCGAGGAGCTGCCGCCCCTGGCGGCGATCCGGGATCTCGATGTGATCAGCGCGGAGCTCGAGCTGCCGTTGTCCGGCGAGCCGCCGATGGCAGCCGGGGCCGACGACCTCGGGGACGAGGAGGAGGCGCCGCGCCGGGAGGAGCCGGAGGGCGGTGGGGAGGTCTGGGCGTCCGTCGCGCCCCCGGAGCCGGGAAGGGAGGGGGCGGAGGCAGCGGAGACGCCGGGTGGGGATGAAGGGGAAGCCACCGGCGTTGAGGAGGACTCTACCGCGGAAGTGTTCGAGCCGGCCGGGACGGACGAGCCGGGCGGCGGGGATGAGCAGGATCCGGTGGAAGACCAGGGCTTCCCGCGGCGGGGTGAGGCATGAGCGAGAAGCTGCAGAAGGTCCTGGCGCGGGCCGGATTCGGATCCCGGCGCCAGATGGAGACCTGGATCGAGGCCGGCCGGGTCACGGTCGACGGCAGCCCGGCCCGGTTGGGTGACCGGGTGGGGGACGAGGCCGACATACGGGTGGACGGTCAACCGGTATCGCTCCGGCAGCGGCAGGAGGACCGGACCCGGGTGCTCATCTACCACAAGCCCGAAGGCGAGGTCTGCAGCCGTTCCGACCCGGATGGCCGGCCCACGGTTTTTGATCGCCTCCCCCGGCTGGGCATCGGGCGCTGGATCAGCGTCGGGCGGCTGGACGTCAATACCAGCGGCCTGCTGCTGTTGACCAACGACGGGACGCTGGCCAACCGCATGATGCACCCCTCCACCGGGCTCGAGCGCGAGTACGCGGTGCGGGTGCTCGGCCTGCCGGGCCCGGAGGCGCTGCAGCAACTGGTGCAGGGGGTGGAGCTGGAGGACGGCAGCGCCCGTTTCGAACGCCTCATGGAGGCCGGCGGCAGCGGCGCCAACCGCTGGTACCACGTGGTTCTGACCGAGGGGCGCAAGCGCGAGGTCAGGCGCCTCTGGGAGGCGGTGGGTGCGACCGTCAGCCGTCTCATCCGCGTGCGTTACGGCGCCTTGAAACTGCCGCCGCGCCTGCGCCCCGGGCGTTGGGAGGAGCTGGACGCCCCGGCGGTGGCCGCCCTGCGGGCCCAGATCGGCATGGCCGCGGAAGCACCGGCCGCGCCGCCCCGCACCCCCAGGCGCCGCACCGGTCCCGCCCGCGGGCAGCATGTGCGGCGGCGCTGAACCCGGGGCCGGACCCGTTCCACCCGGAGCGTCCCCATCCACCGCACCCACCCTGGGGGAGCTGTACGACCGGCTCCTGGCCGCCTACGGTCCGCAGCACTGGTGGCCGGGAGACGGTCCCTTCGAGGTGCTGGTGGGCGCGGTGCTCACCCAGAACACGGCGTGGCGCAACGTGGAGCGGGCCCTGGAGGGCCTGCGCGCCGCCGGGGCCCTGAACCCCGGGGCCATCGCGGCGGCGTCGCCGGATCGGCTGGCGGCCTGGATTCGATCGGCGGGCACCCACAACGTCAAGGCCGCCCGCCTGCAGGGACTCTGCCGCTGGTTTCTCGACTCGGGCGGCTTCACGGCGCTCGCCCGGTTGCCCCTCCCGCAGCTGCGGGAGGCGCTGCTCTCGGTCAGGGGGGTGGGTCCGGAAACCGCCGACGACATCCTGCTCTACGCCTTCGGTCAGCCGGTATTCGTCATCGACGCCTATACCCGGCGGATCCTGGGTCGGCTGGGGCTGGCGCGGGGCGACGAGGGATACGAGCCGCTGAGGCGGTCGATGGAGTCCGGCCTGCCCGCGGATCCCGGCCTGCTCGGGGAGTACCACGCCCTGCTGGTGGCGCATGCCAAGGCCGTCTGCCGTCCGCGGCCGCTGTGCGGAGAGTGTTGCCTGCGTCTGCGCTGTCCGACGGGAGCATCAGTCGGGGAGGGGGGGACTCCCGCGAAGGCGCAAGGCTCGCGAAGAAAAAGGCGGACTGAGTGAGCCCGCGAACCCTGCGCTCCGGCGCGGGGCACATCCCGGCCGGGACGACCCCGGGTTCACGTCCGCCCGTTGCGGCGGTCAGGCGCCGCTGGTGAGGGCGGCCCGGGATATCTGGACGGCCAGTCCCCGCAGGCGGTTGGGCAGGTGGAGATTGCCGCCATAGAGGACGAGGACCCGGCGGGGCTCCGTTTCGTTGGTGGCGATGGCCTCTATCCGCTTCACGATGTCGGGCTGCTTCAGCTCCTTCCCGAGCTCGGGCAGCAGGAATACGCCGTACTGCCTGCGGTCGTGGATGTAGTCGAGGGCGTCACTGAGCCGGGACGTCTCCGGGATGGGAATGAATTCGGCGGTGAGACGCCGCAGACCCTGCTCCGGGAGCCACTGGTAGCTGGCCTTGCCGGTGCTGCGGTCCAGGTGCTCGAACAACTCGAGCAGAGCGCCGACGTCGGTCTCCTCGAACAGGATGAAGCGATGACCCGCATCCAGCAGGGTATCAAGCTGCACAATCTCGTTCATGACGCTGCCGTTCCCCCCCCTCCGTTTCACCGTCGCGGTGCCGGACAGCACCGCCGCCCACGCCCAGGACCAGCACTTCCGCTTTCGATGAGAATACCTCTTGACGGCTTTCGGGCCTAGCCCGGATAGTGCCGGGTATGAATCCCCGAGCCCGGCCCGGGCAAAGGCGCACCCCGCATCGCGCCTGGCCGGCGGGGTCCGGGGCGAAATCATCCATCGGCGCTGCGCCTTGGATCGGCCGCGCAGAGCATGAGGCCCGGTGTCTCGAGGCCCGGACGGTTTGGCCCGATTGCCGCGGCGTACCCATTGAACCGGTTACCCCGTGGAGTGCCCGGCACGGCTTTGCCAGGGTTTGGGGTAGTGTGCTTAACTCAGGTGAACGCCGAGCCTGGAGCAATCGAGGCGAACATGGAGAGTCATCCGGTTCGGCCCTATCCCGGCCCGGGGTCAATGGTGTCCTGAACGAGACCGGTGAGGAGCATGCAGCAGCCTACCCAGAACGCCACCAGCCGTACTCCCAAGACCTCGGCCATCACCAGCCTCGAGTCGCTCTTCAACGCCCTGCGCCAGGTGCGGAGGGCCCCCGAACTGCAACTGGGTGACATCCTCATCGACCAGGGACTGCTGAACCTGTCCCAGTTGCGCTCGGCGCTGGAGCGGCAGCGCATGGAGCCGGGCCGCCATCTCGGCTCCATCCTGGTGGAAATGGGCATGGTCTCCCGGGAGGACGTGCACTGGGCCCTGGCCCAGAAGTTCGGCATTCCCTACGTCGACCTGGAGAAGTTCGAGGTGCCCGAGAACGTGGCCCTGCGGCTGCCCGCCGACCTCGCGTTCCAGTACCGGGTGATCCCCATCGCCGAGGTGGACGGACGCCTGGTGGTGGCCATGGAGAACCCCATGGACTGGGAGGCGGTGGAGGTCATCCGCTTCAACACCAACCTCAATATCGAGGTGGTGATGGCCGCCGCGCCGGACATCTCCCGGCTCCAGCAGCGGCTCTATGCCCAGTTCGACGAAACCGAGGCGCTGGAGGACCTCAACCTGGTGGGGCCGGTCGGTCCCGCCCGGGGGGAGGAGTCCACCCAGCTGATGGAGCGCGAGGCGCAGAAGAAGCCGGTGGTCCGGCTGGTCAACGCCATCATTCTCCAGGCCATCAGCGCCAGGGCCTCGGACGTGAACATCCGCCCGGAGAAGTCCCGGGTGAACGTCTTCTACCGCGTGGACGGGAGGTTGCAGCTCATCCGCTCCCTGCACAAGACCCTGCTGCCGGCCGTGGTCAGCCGCATCAAGATCACCGGGCAGATGAACATCGCCGAGCGCCGGCTGCCCCAGGACGGCCATGCCCGCATGGTCCACCAGGGACGCACCATCGACCTGCGCATCTCCATCATCCCCACCATCATGGGGGAGAGCGTGGTCATCCGCATCCTGGACAAGGGGGTCGGGCTGCGGCCGCTGGACGAGGTGGGGTTCACGCCCCGGGACCTCGGCATCCTGCGCCAGATGATGGTGCGCAGCTACGGCATGTTCCTGGTCACCGGGCCCACGGGATCCGGCAAATCCACCACCCTGTACGCGATTCTCAACGAGGTGAAGCGGCGCGAGCCCCACATCCTCACCGTGGAGGACCCGGTGGAGTACGACATGGAGGGGGTGGAGCAGGTGCAGGTCCACCTGGCCGCCGGGTATACCTTCGCCGAGGCGCTGCGCCATTTCCTGCGCCACGATCCCGACGTCATCATGGTGGGGGAGATCCGCGATCTCGAGACCGCCCGCATCGCCAACAAGGCGGCGCTCACCGGCCACCTGGTGGTCAGTACCCTCCACACCAACGACGCGGTCAGCACCATCACCCGCCTCATCGACATGGGTATCGAGCCCTACCTGGTGAGCGCGGTGATCATGGGCGTCATGGCCCAGCGGCTGGTGCGCCTGATCTGCCCGGACTGCAGGACCGAGGCGGAGGTGGACCCGCTCATCCGCGCCTCCCTGGGGGTGGATGAGTCCGAGGTGTTCTATACCGGCAAGGGCTGCAGCAACTGCAACGGCTCCGGCTACCGCGGACGGAGCATGGTCTATGAGCTGCTGACCGTCTCTCCCGAGATTGTCGACCTCATCAACCACGAGCGTCCGGTCCAGGAGATCAAGGAGATGGCGGTCAGCCAGGGAATGGTCCCGCTGACCCAGTGCGCCCTCAACCTGGCCCGGGAAGGGCGCACTTCGCTGGACGAAGTGTTCGCCGTCCGCCTCGACTAGCCCCGCCCATCCACCAGCCCGTCACCGCGGCCGCAGGGAGCACCGGCGGGCACGCCCGGATTCGGTCTTCCCGGGATACTCTGTGGCGAGGGCGCCGGTTCAGGGTTGGCCGACAGCCGGCCCCGCGGGCGCATCAGCCGCCGGTCCGGGTCTCCCGCTGGGCGCGGAGCCTCTGGCCGTGCACCCCGTGTCCGTCCGGCCCCAGCAGGTAGAGATAGGGACCGACGATGGACTCCGGCAACGGCAGATGGGTCGGGTCCTCCGCCGGGTAGGCCTCCTCCCGCAGACCGGTGCGCACCGGGCCCGGATCGATGCTGTTGACCCGGATTGCCGTATTCTCCAGCTCGTCGGCCAGCACTTCGACCAGCCCCTCCACGCCCGCCAGCGAAGCCGCGTAGGCCCCCCAGTACGCACGACCCTGCCGACCCACCTCGGCGCTGGTGAACAGGACCGAGGCCTGTTCCGGACGACGCAGCAGCGGCAGGCAGGCGCGGGTGAGGAGGAACGGGGCGTTCAGGTTGACCTGGCAGACCTTGAGCCAGGTTTCGGGGTCGTAGTGATCGATGGGGGCGAGCCGGCCCAGGATGCCGGCGTTGTGCAGCAGCCCGTCGAGGCGTCCGAACTCCTGGTCCAGGGTGGCGGCGAGTTCCTCGTAGTCCTTCACGGTGGCCGTTTCCAGGTTCAGCGGCACCAGCGCCGGCCGCGGGTGCCCGGCCGCCTCGATGGCGTCATAGGCCTGCTCCAGGCGGGCCTGGCTGCGGCCCAGCAGGACCAGCGTGGCGCCGTGGGCGGCGGCGGCCAGGGCGACGGCACGACCGATGCCGGTGCCGGCGCCGGTGACGAGGATGACCCGATCCCGGAGAAGGTTTGCGGAAGGTTTGTAGTCGAGCATGTGGTTGTCCATCGTGCTTGCGGTCGAGGGTAGTCGCCGCGCCGGAAAAAGTGGATAGCCTACCGCGAAGGTGCGTCTGCGGGAATGCGAATTATCGTGCGCTGCGCCAGGCAATCCAGAGCTTGCGCAGGGGCGTCAGGCTGACCCGGCAGCCGAGGTCCCTGAATTCGTCCTGCTCCAGGGTGTCCACCAGCGCCAGGCGCAGGGCCGTGAGTACGCGCAGGTGTGTCAGAGCCGATCGCGACTCCGGTGCCAGGGACTCCAGGGTCCCGGTGTGCAGGCTGCGGATGCGCCCGGCCTGGCGGCCCAGGGCCAGGCGCAGGGCCGGGGTGGGCCGCCCATGGACCAGGTCCTCCGCGTTCGCGCCGGCGGCCTGGAGGGTCTCGGCCGGGAGGGGCAGGCGGCCGGCGCGGGCGCGCGGCATGGCGTCACGTAGCTGCCGGCCGAGCTGATCCACGGCGCCGAGCCGCCCCGCGGCCGCGAGTGTCGCCGGTTCGCGGCAGCCAAGGGTCCGCGCCAGCAGCCGGGCCAGGGAGCCGGAACCCTGCAGGGCGTTCTCCAGCTGCAGCGGGAAGTCGGGATAGCCGCCCCGGTCGAGCTCATCCCGGGTGGCCATGACGAGGCCCTGGAACTCCTCCCGCGGCAGCGACCACTGTTCCACCGCGGGCAGTAGGGCGCGGGTCAGGGGGTGGCGAGGCGTCCCGGCGAACAGGCGTTCAAGCTCCTCTTCCCACCACTGCAGCTTGAGCCGGGCAATGCCCGGTTCGCTGACCATGCCGGGAATCTCCTGCACCTCCCGGCCCAGCCGGTGCAGCTGATGCAGCCACGGCCGCGCCTCGGGCGGTGAGAAGCGCAATGCGTAGTAAAGAGTGCTGCCCCGTGGCGGCGCCGTCTCCTCCGGCACCCGGGGCAGGGTGGGGGACTGTTCGGTCTGTTGCATGGGCCCAGTGTATCCTATCGGTACCCGTGCCGGCGGCTGGAGCCGGCCGGTTGCAGGCAGCAACGATGGCCCCGGCGCCAGGGCGCCGGGGCCTGCCGTCGACCGGCCAGCGGGCCGGTAAACCAGGAACATCGTGGACTTGGTGTCCTCGCGCCCGGCGCCCTGCGCCGGGTCGCGATTCAGGGTCGGCCATGCCGCGGCAGGGCCGGAAGCGGCGTTTGCGCATTGCCGCAAATGTGGGGTAGATTAGGTGGGTTACAATAAAACAAACTTATAAGCGCATCGGGCCGAATAATCATCGCCCGCCGTCCCGAAACCTCGGTTCAACTCCCGACAGATCCCTGCGCCAGGTACAGGGGTGGGAGGCGTCCGGCCGGGAGGCAGCGCTGCAGGAAACCAGGAGTCAACGATGCCGGTATCCGAGTTGCTTTGGTCCGGGCTGGAACTGATGATCATGGGCATGGGGGTGGTCTTCATCCTGCTGGGCCTGCTGGTCTTCACCGTTCACGGTGTTTCCCGGCTCATCCAGCGGTTCGAGGCGCGCCAGCCGCAGCCCTCCCCGGGCGCCGGCCCGGCACCCTCCGCGTCCACGGCGCAGGGGAATACCGAACTGATGGCGGTGATCAGCACCGCCGTGCACCGTTTCCGTTCCCGCCGTCACACTCCCCGCTGAGCCAATCCGCCCCGAGCAGGCACACCGCCAACCCGAGGAGACTCACCGCCGATGACCAACCCGCTCGCCATCACCGACGTGGTCCTGCGTGACGCCCACCAGTCGCTCCTGGCGACCCGGATGCGCATCGAGGACATGCTGCCCATCGCCGCCAGGCTCGACCAGGTCGGCTACTGGTCGCTGGAGACCTGGGGGGGCGCGACCTTCGATGCCTGCATCCGCTACCTGGGCGAGGATCCCTGGGAACGGCTGCGGCGGCTGAAGGCGGCCATGCCCAATACCCGGCAGCAGATGCTCCTGCGGGGGCAGAACCTCCTGGGTTACCGGCATTACGCCGATGACGTGGTGGAGCGCTTCGTGGAACGGGCGGCGGAGAACGGCGTGGATGTGTTCCGCATCTTCGATGCCATGAACGACCTGCGCAATCTCGAGACCGCGGTCAAGGCCGCGATCCGGGTCGGCAGGCATGCCCAGGGCACCATGTCCTACACGGTGAGCCCGGTCCACACGGTGGACATGTGGGTGGAGATGGGCCGGCGCCTCGAGGAGATGGGGTGCCACTCCATCTGCATCAAGGACATGGCCGGCCTGCTGCGCCCCTACGTGGCCGAGGAACTCGTCACGCGCCTGAAGGAGAGCGTCTCGATACCCATCGCCATGCAGTGCCACGCCACCACCGGCCTGAGCACCGCCGCCATCGTCAAGGCGGCGGAGGCGGGCATCGACATGGTGGACACGGCCATCTCCTCCATGAGCATGACCTATGGCCATTCCGCCACCGAATCGGTGGTCTCCATCCTCCAGGGTACGGAGCGCGACACGGGGCTCGACCTGAAGCTGCTGGAGGAGATCGCCGCCTACTTCCGCGAGGTGCGCAAGAAGTACGCGAAGTTCGAGGGCAGCCTGAAGGGGGTGGATTCGCGGATCCTGGTGGCCCAGGTGCCCGGCGGCATGCTCACCAACATGGAAAACCAGCTCCGCGAGCAGAATGCCTCCGATCGCATCGACGAGGTGCTGAAGGAGATCCCCCGGGTGCGCGAGGACCTCGGCTTCATCCCCCTGGTGACCCCCACCTCCCAGATCGTGGGGTCCCAGGCGGTGCTCAACGTGCTCACCGGCGAGCGCTACAAGTCCATCACCAAGGAGACGGCCGGCGTCCTGAAGGGGGAATACGGCGCCACGCCCGCCCCGGTGAACAGTGAGCTTCGGACCCGGGTGCTGGAGGGCGGTGAGCCGATTACCTGCCGCCCCGCCGATCTCATCGAACCGGAGCTGGATCGGCTGACCGGCGAGCTGGAAGGGCTGGCCACGGAGAAGGGCATCGATCTGGCCGAAGCGGTGGTGGACGATGTCCTCATCTACGCGCTCTTCCCCCAGGTGGGTCTCAAGTTCCTGGAGAACCGTGCCAACCCCTCGGCGTTCGAACCGGCGCCGGGGAGCGAGCCCGAACCGGCCCCGCTGCCGGCTGCCGCAACCACGGCACCGGCCGGGCCGGAGCGCTACGCCATCACCGTCAACGGCACCACCTATGACGTGACGGTGGCCCCGGGGGGCGAGGTGACGGGGGTGGTTCCCGGCGCGGCGGCCGCTTCACCCGTCCCCGCGGCAGCCGGTGCGGTTCCGGCCGGCAGCGCGCTGCCGGTGGCCGCGCCCCTGGCCGGCACCATCTTCAAGCTGATGGCCCGGCCCGGCCAGGCGGTCGCCGCCGGCGAGGTGGTGGTGATCATGGAGGCCATGAAGATGGAGACCGAGGTCCGCGCTCCCCGCGCCGGCACCGTGACCGAAATCAGCGTGAAGGAAGGCGACGCGGTGCAGGTGGGCGACGCCCTCCTGCTCCTGGCCTGAGGCGCCGGTCATGGAGAACGGTCTGAAGCAACTCTGGCTCTCCACCGGCCTGGCCAACTTCGAGTGGGGCCAGCTGCTCATGATCGCCGTGGGCGGGCTGCTGCTCTATCTCGCCATCGCCCGGAAGTTCGAGCCCCTGCTGCTGGTGCCCATCGGCTTCGGCGCGGTGCTCACCAACATCCCGGTCGCCGGCCTGGCCGGCCCGGATGGCCTACTGCACTACATCTACGCGGTGGGCATCGAGACCGGCGTCTTTCCGCTGCTCATCTTCATGGGGGTGGGGGCGCTGACCGATTTCGGGGCGCTCATCGCCAATCCCAAGACGCTGATGCTGGGGGCGGCGGCCCAGTTCGGCATCTTCCTGACCCTGCTGGGCGCGCTGGCGCTAAACATGGTGCCCGGCTTCGACTTCAGCCTGGCCGACGCCGCCGCCATCGGCATCATCGGCGGCGCCGACGGCCCCACGGCCATCTTCCTCGCCTCGCGGCTGGCCCCGGACCTGCTCGGCGCCATCGCCGTGGCTGCCTACAGCTACATGGCCCTGGTGCCCATCATCCAGCCGCCCATCATGCGGGCGCTCACCACCGAGGCCGAGCGCAAGGTGGTCATGCAGCAGCTGCGGCCGGTGTCGAAGCTGGAGAAGATCATCTTTCCCCTCATCGTGCTGCTGATGACGGTGCTGTTCCTGCCCGCGGCGGTGCCACTGGTGGGAATGCTCACCTTCGGCAACCTGCTGCGCGAGTGCGGGGTGGTGGACCGGCTCTCCCGGACCGCCCAGAACGAGCTCATCAACATCGTCACCATCTTCCTCGGCCTGGCCGTGGGCTCGAAGCTCGACGCCCACAAGTTCCTCTCCGTCGAGACGCTGGGCATCCTGGTGCTCGGGGCGCTGGCCTTCTCGGTGGGAACCGCCGCCGGCCTGCTCATGGGCAAGCTCATGCACCGTCTCTCGGGGGGCAAGGTGAACCCCCTCATCGGCGCCGCCGGCGTCTCCGCGGTGCCCATGGCCGCCCGGGTGGTGAACAAGGTGGGGCTGGAGGCCGATCACCACAACTTCCTGCTGATGCACGCCATGGGTCCCAACGTGGCCGGTGTCATCGGCTCGGCGGTGGCCGCGGGCGTCCTGCTGGCCATCGTGGGCGGTTGAACCCCCGCGTCGCGGTGTTGCCCAAGCTACCAGTCGGACAATAGGTTTTGTCAGTTGACGGCCGGTCCCGCAGGGGGGCGGCCGCTGATCAGGAGCGCCCCATGACGGTGATCAAGAAGGCGGACTTCATCCACAGCGTCGCCGATGCCCTGCAGTACATCTCCTACTATCATCCCCTCGATTTCATCCGCGCCATGGGCGCGGCCTGGGAGCGGGAGCGCTCGCCGGCGGCGCGCGACGCCATCGCCCAGATCCTGGTCAACTCGCGCATGTCCGCCGAGGGACACCGGCCCATCTGCCAGGACACCGGCATCGTGGTGGCCTTCGTGAAGGTGGGCATGGACGTGCGCTGGGAGAGTGACCAGGGCCTGCAGGAGATGGTGGACGAGGGGGTGCGCCGCGCCTACACCAATCCCGCCAATCCGCTGCGCGCCTCGGTGGTGGCAGACCCGGCCGGCGAGCGCCGCAACACCCGCGACAACACCCCGGCCATCGTCTACACGGAGGTGGTGCCGGGCGACCGGGTGGAGGTGATCCTGGCGGCCAAGGGCGGCGGTTCGGAGAACAAGTCCAAGTTCGCCATCCTCAACCCCAGCGACAGCCTGGTGGACTGGGTGGTGAAGACGGTGCCCACCATGGGCGCCGGCTGGTGCCCGCCGGGCATCCTCGGCATCGGCATCGGCGGTACCGCCGAGAAGTCGATGCTGCTGGCCAAGGAGGCGCTCATGGAGCCGGTGGACCTGCACGAGCTGCGCGAGCGGGGACCTGCCAACCGCATCGAGGAGCTGCGCCTGGAGATCGCCGACAAGGTGAATGCGCTGGGCATCGGCGCCCAGGGGCTCGGCGGGCTGACCACCGTGCTGGACGTGAAGATCCGCGACTACCCCACCCATGCCGCCTCCCTGCCGGTGGCGCTGATCCCGAATTGCGCCGCCACCCGCCACGTGCACTTCCAGCTGGACGGTAGCGGCGTGGCGGAGTTGCCGGTGCCGCGCCTGGAGGACTGGCCGGCGGTCACCTGGGAGGTGGGACGGAACGTGCGCCGGGTGAACCTGGACACGGTCACCCCGGAGGAGGCGGCGGCCTGGAAGCCGGGCGAGACCCTGCTGCTCAACGGCAAGCTGCTCACCGGGCGCGATGCCGCCCACAAGCGCATCAATGATCTCTTCGCCCGGGGCGAGGGGCTGCCGGAGGGGGTCGACTTCCGCAACCGCTTCATCTACTACGTGGGTCCGGTGGACCCCGTGGGCGACGAGGTGGTGGGCCCCGCCGGTCCCACCACCTCCACCCGCATGGACAAGTTCACCGAGATGATGCTGGCGCGGACCGGGCTGCTCGGCATGGTGGGCAAGGCCGAACGCGGGCCGGTGGCCATCGAGGCCATCAGGAAACACCGGGCGGTCTACCTGATGGCCGTGGGCGGGGCCGCCTACCTGGTCTCCAAGGCCATCCGCGCCGCCCGGGTGGTGGCCTTCGAGGATCTCGGCATGGAGGCCATCTACGAGTTCGAGGTGCAGGACATGCCCGTCACCGTGGCCGTGGACAGCCGCGGCGAATCGGTGCACCAGACCGGCCCCGCCGAGTGGCGCATCCGCATCGAGGAGATGCACACCAGCGGGTGATTTTCACCACGAAGGCACGAAGGACACGAAGAAAAGCGAAAGGCACATGAACCGCAGATTACGCTGATTAACGCAGATTGAGCTGTACTGTGAGGCTGGCGCACCGGTGAGTCAGGCTCCATATGGAATCGGTGGGGCCTGCGGTCGGTCGTTCTGCACCGCGGCCGTGATTGTCGGGTGGCAATCCATCAATCGGCAATACATCTGCGTAAATCTGCGTAATCTGCGTATAAACAGCCTTTCTCTTCGTGTCCTTCGTGCCTTCGTGGTGAAATCTTGCTTATTTTCCTCCTGACAACCCGAGGTCCTCCCCAAGATGCCGACGCTGCTGACGGCGCTGGTGCCGGTGTTTCTGCTCATCCTGGCGGGGTGGGGGATGCGGCGCTGGGATTTTCCCGGTGATGCCTTCTGGCGGCCCGCGGAGCGGCTGACCTACTATGTGCTGTTTCCGGCGCTGCTGGTGCGCAGCCTCGCCGCGGCGCCCTTCGCCGAGCTGCCGATCGGGACCATGGCCGCGGCGCTGCTGGGCGGCCTGCTGGCGACCGCCGTCGCGGCGCTCGTCGGGGGCCGCCTGCTGCGGCTCGACGGGGGCGGCGTCGGGGCGCTGTTCCAGGGCAGCGTGCGCTTCAATACCTACCTGGGCCTGGCCGCCGCCGCGGGACTGTACGGCGCCCGGGGCGTGACCCTGGCGGGGCTCGCCATCGCGGTCCTGATCCCCCTCATCAACGTTCTCTGCGTGGCGGTCCTGTCGCGCTGCAATCCCGCCATCGAAGCCCACTGGGGACGGGTCGCGGGGGCGGTGGCGCGCAATCCCCTCATCCTGGCCTGCCTGGTGGGGCTGGGGTTGAATTTCGCCGGTCTGCGCCTGCCCGTCATGGTGGACGAGAGCCTCGCCATCCTCGCCCGCGCCGCCCTCCCGCTCGGCCTCCTGGCGGTGGGGGCGGGACTCGAACTGCGCGGCACCCCGGGCTCCCTGCCGGCCCTGATCACCGCCTCCGCCCTGAAGCTGCTGCTGTTCCCGCTGCTGTCACTGGGCATCTCGTTGTGGATCGGCCTCGACGCCTTGGCCGCGGGCGTGGTCGTGCTGTTCAGCGCCCTGCCCGGGGCCACCTCCGCCTACATTCTCGCCCGCCAGCTGGGCAGCGACTACCGGCTGACCGCGGCCATCCTGACCGTGGAAACGGGGCTCTCCCTGTTCACGCTGCCGCTCGCCCTGTGGCTCGCCGGACGACTCGCCCCCCTCTCCTGATGCCCCGGCAGAACCCCGGTTGCGGGAAAAATCCCGACTAAACTTGCATACGGATGCGAGTAAAGATAAATTTTTGCGAATAAATTCGGCTTATGGTGCAACACAACAAAACAGATACCCTGCGAGTGGCGGGGTATCGGGCCGGGTTTTCAACAAGATGACGCGCACCTTATCCGTTTTTCCGACCCTGACCGGGGGCGGGAAACGGGTGTTGCCACGGGCGGGCGGGGTGCAGACGGATAAATTCCAGCACGCAGGGGGATGTCTCCATGACAACGAAGTACGAGGAGGTCTACGGCCGCTCCATGAACGACCCGGAGGGTTTCTGGGCCGACGCGGCCGAGGAGCTCCATTGGGACCGGAAGTGGGACAAGGTGCTCGATGACACCAAGAAGCCCTTCTATCGCTGGTTTGCCGGCGGCCTCCTGAATACCTGCTACAACGCCGTCGATCGGCATGCCGACGGGCATCGCGGCGACCAGCCCGCCATCATCTACGACAGCCCCGTCACCGGGACGGTCCAGAGCATCACCTACCGCGAACTGCGTGACCACGTGGCCCGTTTCGCCGGCGTCCTGGTGCAGCACGGCGTGGAGAAGGGCGACCGGGTCATCATCTACATGCCCATGATTCCCGAGGCGGCCGTGGCCATGCTCGCCTGCGCCCGCATCGGCGCCATCCACTCGGTGGTGTTCGGCGGTTTCGCGGCCAAGGAGCTGGCCACCCGCATCGACGACGCCAAGCCCAAGGTCATCGTCTCCGCCTCCTGCGGCATCGAGGTGAAGCGGGTGGTGGAGTACAAGCCGCTGCTGGACGAGGCCATCGAGATGGCCGCATCCAAGCCGCGCCATACCGTCATTTACCAGCGCCCCCAGGCCAAGGCCGCCATGACCGAGGGCCGCGATCTGGACTGGGCGCAGTCCGTGGCCGCCGCCAAGCCGGTGGACTGCGTGCCGGTGGAGGCCACCCACCCCCTCTACATCCTCTATACCTCCGGCACCACCGGCATGCCCAAGGGCGTGGTGCGCGACAACGGCGGCCACGCGGTGGCCATGAAGTGGAGCATGAAGCATATCTACAACGTGGAGCCCGGGGAGGTCTACTGGGCCGCCTCCGACGTGGGCTGGGTGGTGGGCCACTCCTACATCGTCTACGGGCCCCTGCTGCAGGGCTGCACCACGGTCATCTACGAGGGCAAGCCGGTGGGCACCCCCGACGCGGGCGCCTTCTGGCGGGTCATCGAGCAGCACCGGGTGGAGACGCTGTTCACCGCGCCCACGGCCTTCCGCGCCATCAAGCGCGAGGACCCGGAGGGCGAGCAGCTGAAGAAGTACGACCTGTCCCACTTCCGGAACCTGTTCCTGGCCGGGGAGCGCTGCGACCCCGATACGCTGCTCTGGGCCGAGGCCCAGCTCGGCGTGCCGGTCATCGACCACTGGTGGCAGACCGAGACCGGCTGGGCCATCGCCGCCAATCCGATGGGCATCGAGCAGCTGCCGGTGAAGCCCGGCTCGCCCACCCGCGCGGTGCCCGGCTACGACGTGCAGGTGCTGGACGAGAACGGCAGGCAGATGGCGCCCGGCCAGATCGGCAGCATCGTCATCAAGCTGCCCATGCCGCCCGGCTGCCTGCCGACCCTGTGGGGCAACGACGAGCGCTATGTGAAGTCCTATCTCAGCGCCTACGACGGCTACTACCTGACCGGTGACGCCGGCTTCAAGGACGAGGACGGCTACCTGTGGATCATGAGCCGCATCGACGACATCATCAATGTGGCCGGCCACCGCCTCTCCACCGGCGCCATGGAGGAGGTCCTCGCCTCCCACCCCGATGTGGCCGAGTGCGCCGTCATCGGCGTGGCCGACACCCTGAAGGGTGAGCTTCCCCTCGGCTTCGTCTGCCTGAAGGCGGGCGTACGGCGGGAGGAGGACGCCATCAGGAAGGAGCTGGTGCAGCTGGTGCGCGAAAAAATCGGCCCCGTCGCCGCCTTCAAGACGGTGACCGTCGTCGATCGCCTGCCCAAGACCCGCTCGGGCAAGATCCTGCGTGGCACCATGAAGAAAATCGCCGACGGCGAGGAGTACAAGATGCCGGCCACCATCGACGATCCGTCCATCCTCGGCGAGATTTCCGCTGCCCTGAGCAGCATCGGCTACGCCAGGAAGCACTGAGGTTCAATCGCGCCGCCCCGCCGCCGGAAAAATGCCGGCGGCGGGGCGGTGTCCATGGTCCACTGACGAGCCCGGGCGCGGCGGCTCCACCCCGCGAACACAGCGGAAGAGGACGCCCGGGGCGCGCAGACGGTCTCCTTCATGTCCACGGATGGCGCCGGTGGACCTAGGAGCCTGTCGGACTTGAGCGATCGTAGCGAGCCGAGTGGGAGAGCGAGGACAGATGGGGCCGATTTTGAGGCGCATAGTGGGTCTATGTAATGAAAAATCGGCTTCATATGGACCGCTGTCCCGCCGGCGCAGTAGATCAGCCTCAAGTCCGACAGGCTCCTAGAGGGCCCGATTTTCAGCCCGGCAGGGCATGGGCGGCGCCCGTGCCCGGTGCATTCACGCCCTTGCCGGGCCGTTACCTGTTCAATGCTCGACCGCCCCCCCGGGGCCGGAACTGGAGAATGATGTATGGCGGAGTTTCCCGAACGCACCCTGGCAGACTGGCATACACAGGCGAACAAGGAGCTCAAGGGACGGTCAGCGGATGATCTGAACTGGAATACCCCCGAGGGCATCACCGTGAAGCCGCTCTACACGGCGGCCGACCTCGAGGGCATGGCGCACGCGGACACCCTGCCCGGGTTCGCTCCCTACGTGCGCGGCCCCCGCGCCACCATGTATGCCGGGCGGCCCTGGACCGTGCGCCAGTATGCCGGTTTCTCCACCGCCGAGGAGTCCAATGCCTTCTACCGCCGCAACCTGGCGGCGGGGCAGAAGGGCCTGTCGGTGGCCTTCGACCTGGCCACCCACCGGGGCTACGACTCCGATCATCCGCGGGTGGTGGGCGACGTGGGCAAGGCCGGTGTGGCCATCGACAGCGTGGAGGACATGAAAATCCTCTTCGACGGCATTCCGCTGGACCAGATGTCGGTCTCCATGACCATGAACGGCGCGGTGCTGCCGGTGATGGCCATGTACATCGTGGCCGCCGAGGAGCAGGGCGTCGCGCCCGCACTGCTCGCCGGCACCCTGCAGAACGACATCCTCAAGGAGTTCATGGTCCGCAACACCTACATCTACCCGCCCGAGCCCTCCATGCGCATCGTGGCCGACATCATCGGCTACACCGCGCAGCACATGCCGCGCTTCAACCCCATCTCCATCTCCGGCTACCACATGCAGGAGGCGGGGGCCACCTGCGTGCAGGAGCTGGCCTACACCCTTGCCGACGGACTGGAGTACGTGCGCGCTGCCATCCGGAGCGGGCTGGACGTGGACGCCTTCGCGCCGCGCCTCTCCTTCTTCTTCGCCATCGGCATGAACTTCTTCATGGAGGTGGCGAAGCTGCGGGCCGCCCGGCTGCTGTGGGCGGAGCTGATGCAGGAGCACTTCCAGCCCGGGCACCCCGGTTCGCTGATGCTGCGCACCCACTGCCAGACCTCGGGCGTCAGCCTCACCAGCCAGGATCCCTACAACAACGTGGTGCGCACCGCCGTGGAGGCGCTGGCCGCGGCGCTCGGCGGCACCCAGTCGCTGCACACCAACTCCTTCGACGAGGCGCTGGCGCTGCCCACCGACTTCTCGGCCCGCATCGCCCGCAACACCCAGCTCATCCTGCAGGAGGAGACCGGCATCACCAAGGTGGTGGACCCGCTGGCCGGCTCCTACTACGTGGAGCGGCTGACCCATGACCTGGCGGAGGCCGCCCGCGGGCTGATCCGCGAGGTGGAGGAGATGGGCGGCATGACCCAGGCGGTGGTGGCGGGTCTGCCGAAGCTGCGCATCGAGGAGGCCGCCGCCCGGCGCCAGGCCCGCATCGACCGCGGCGAGGAAGTGGTGGTGGGCGTCAACCGCTACCAGCCCGCCGAGGATACCCAGGTGGATATTCTCGATATCGACAACAGCGCCGTGCGCGAGTCCCAGATCCGACGCCTGCAGCAGGTGCGCGCCAGCCGCGACGATGCTGCCTGCCAGGCGGCGCTCGATAATCTCACCAAGGCCGCGACGGGCCGGGAGAACCTGCTGGCGCTGGCGGTGGAGGCGGCGCGCGCCCGGGCCACGGTGGGCGAGATCTCCGATGCCCTGGAGAAGGTGTTCACCCGCCACCGCGCCGTGGTGCGTTCCATTTCCGGGGTGTACGGTTCCGCCTACGAGGGGGACGAGGGTTTCATGAAGATCAAGCAGGAGGTGGAGGCGTTCGCCGAGGCCGAGGGGCGCCGCCCGCGCATGCTGGTGGTGAAGCTGGGCCAGGACGGGCACGACCGCGGCGCCAAGGTGATTGCCACGGCCTTCGCCGACATCGGCTTCGACGTGGACGTGGGACCGCTGTTCCAGACCCCGGAGGAGGCCGCGCGCCAGGCCATCGAGAACGACGTCCACGTGGTGGGCGTCTCATCCCAGGCCGCCGGCCACAAGACCCTCGTGCCCCAGCTCATCGAGGCGCTCAGGGCCGGGGGCGGCGAGGACATCCTGGTCATCTGCGGGGGCGTCATCCCGCCCCAGGACTACCAGCAGCTCCTCGACGCCGGTGTGGCCGCCGTCTACGGCCCCGGCAGCAACATACCGGTCGCTGCGAGCGAGGTCATCCGTCTCATCCGCGAACGCCGCGGCGTCTAACCAACGAAAGGTAAGGCAATGCACGACATCATCCGGCAACTCGAAGAAAAACGCGCCGCGGCCCGCATGGGTGGTGGTCAGCGCCGTATCGACGCGCAGCACGCCAAGGGCAAGCTGAGCGCCCGCGAGCGCATCGAACTGCTCCTCGACCCCGACAGCTTCGAGGAGTGGGACATGTTCGTGGAGCATCGCTGCACCGACTTCGGCATGGACAGGCAGTCCATCCCCGGGGACGGCGTCGTGACCGGCTACGGCACCATCAACGGCCGGCTGGTGTTCGTCTTCAGCCAGGATTTCACCGTCTTCGGCGGCTCGCTGTCCGGCTCCCACGCGGAAAAGATCTGCAAGATCATGGATCACGCCATGAAGGTGGGTGCGCCGGTGATCGGTCTGAACGACTCCGGCGGCGCGCGCATCCAGGAGGGCGTGGACTCGCTGGCCGGCTATGCCGACGTGTTCCAGCGCAACGTCATGGCCTCCGGGGTGGTGCCGCAGATCTCCATGATCATGGGTCCCTGCGCCGGCGGCGCGGTCTATTCGCCGGCCATGACCGATTTCATCTTCATGGTGAAGGATACCTCCTACATGTTCGTCACCGGCCCCGAGGTGGTGAAGACGGTCACCCACGAGGTGGTGACCCACGAGGAGCTGGGCGGCGCGGTAACCCACAACACCAAGTCCGGCGTCGCCGACCGGGCCTTCGAGAACGACGTGGAGGCGCTGCTCATGCTGCGCCAGTTCATGGACTTCCTGCCCGCCAACAACCGCGAGAAGCCACCCGTGCGGCCGACCGCCGATCCCGCCGATCGCATGGAAATGTCGCTGGACACCCTGGTCCCGGACAACCCCAACAAGCCCTATGACATGAAGGAGCTCATCGCCAAGGTGGTGGATGACGGCGACTTCTTCGAGATCCAGCCCGACTATGCCGGCAACATCATCACCGGTTTCGGGCGCATGGAGGGCTCGACGGTGGGCATCGTGGCCAACCAGCCCATGGTCCTGGCCGGCTGCCTGGATATCCGCTCCTCCATCAAGGCCGCCCGGTTCGTGCGCTTCTGCGACGCCTTCAACATCCCGGTGGTTACCTTCGTGGACGTGCCCGGCTTCCTGCCCGGCACCGCCCAGGAGTACGGCGGCATCATCAAGCACGGCGCCAAGCTCCTGTACGCCTTTGCCGAATGCACCGTGCCCAAGATCACCGTCATCACCCGCAAGGCCTACGGCGGCGCCTATGACGTGATGAGCTCCAAGCACCTGCGCGGCGATGTCAACCTGGCCTGGCCGTCGGCCGAGATCGCGGTGATGGGCCCGAAGGGGGCGGTGGAGATCATCTTCCGCCAGGATATCGGCGACAAGGAGAAGATCGAGGCGCGCACCGAGGAGTACCGGCAGAAGTTCGCCAACCCCTTCATCGCCGGCCACCGCGGCTTCATCGACGACGTCATCATGCCCCACGCGACGCGCAAGCGCATCTGCCGCTCCCTGGCGATGCTGAAGGACAAGAAGCTCGAGAACCCCTGGCGCAAGCACGGCAACATCCCTTTGTGAGTGAGGAGTGAAGGGTGAGGCGCGAGGGGTGACAGGAGGCTGTTTTGCCTCACCCCTAACACCTCACCCCTCACCGAGCGGAGCTCGTCAATGTTCAAGAAAATTCTGATTGCGAACCGCGGCGAGATCGCCTGCCGCGTCATCAAGACCGCCCGCCGGATGGGCATCCAGACCGTCGCCGTCTTCTCGGAGGCCGATCGGGACGCCCTGCACGTGGAGATGGCCGACGAGGCCGTCTGCATCGGGCCCCCGCCCACCGCCCAGAGCTACCTGGTGATGGATCGCATCATCCAGGCGTGCAGGGACACGGGCGCCGAGGCGGTCCACCCGGGCTACGGCTTCCTGTCCGAGAATGCCGCCTTCGCCGAGGCGCTGGACCGGGCCGGCATCGCCTTCATCGGCCCCAGGCGCCACGCCATCGTCAGCATGGGCGACAAGATCACCTCCAAGAAGCTGGCGGAGGAGGCCGGGGTCAACACCATCCCGGGCTACACCGGCGTGGTCCGGGACGCCGACCACGCGGTGGAGATCGCCGCCGGCATCGGCTACCCGGTGATGCTCAAGGCCTCCGCCGGCGGCGGCGGCAAGGGCATGCGCGTGGCCTGGAACGAGGCGGAGTGCCGCGAGGGGTTCGAGCGCGCCACCAGCGAGGCCCGGTCCAGCTTCGGCGACGACCGGGTGTTCATCGAGAAGTACATCGTCGAGCCGCGCCACATCGAGATCCAGGTGCTGGCCGACAGCCACGGCAACGTGATCTACCTGGGCGAACGCGAGTGCTCGCTCCAGCGCCGCCACCAGAAGGTGATCGAGGAGGCCCCGTCCTCCTTCATCGATCCGGAGACCCGCAAGGCCATGGGCGAGCAGGCCTGCACCCTGGCCCGGGCGGTGGACTACCAG
This sequence comes from Thioalbus denitrificans, assembly GCF_003337735.1. Classification (NCBI taxonomy): domain Bacteria; kingdom Pseudomonadati; phylum Pseudomonadota; class Gammaproteobacteria; order Chromatiales; family Ectothiorhodospiraceae; genus Thioalbus; species Thioalbus denitrificans. The sequence continues at coordinate 24,760 of NZ_QPJY01000015.1, forward strand.
TCCGCCGGCACGGTGGAGTTCATCGTCGACCGGGACAAGAACTTCTACTTCCTGGAGATGAACACCCGCCTGCAGGTGGAGCATCCCGTGACCGAGCTGGTCACCGGGCTGGACCTGGTGGAGCTCATGATCCGCGTCGCCGACGGTGAGCGGCTGCCGCTGGCCCAGGCCGATGTGACGCTCACCGGCTGGGCCATCGAGGCGCGTGTCTATGCCGAGGATCCGTTCCGCAACTTCCTGCCGTCCGTGGGCCGGCTGGTGCGCTACGCGCCGCCGCAGGAGGGCCCCCACGTGCGCGTGGACACCGGCGTCTACGAGGGCGGTGAGGTGTCCATGTTCTACGATCCGATGATCGCGAAGCTCGTCACCTACGGGTCCACCCGCGATCAGGCCATCGAGCACATGCGCACTGCCCTGGACGAATTCCTCATCCGCGGCGTGTCCCACAACATGAGCTTCCTCTCGGCGCTGATGATGCATCCGCGCTTCGTGGAAGGGCGCATTTCCACCAACATGATCGCCGAGGAGTACCCGGACGGCTTCCACCCGGCCGATGTGCCCCATGACGATCCGGCCCTGCTGGTGGCGGTCGCGGCCACCGTCCATCGCCGCTACATGGATCTCTACGCGTCCATCTCCGGCCAGCTCAAGGGGCTGGAGCGGAAGGTGCATGACGAGTGGGTGGTGGTCATGGGGGGTGAGGAGTTCCCCGTAGTCATCAAGCCGGTGGAGGACCGCTGCCTGGTCACTCACGACGGCGAGACCTACGAGGTGGTGAGCGACTGGCACTTCGGCCAGCCCCTGTTCCGCGGCAGCATCAACGGCCAGCTGATCTGCATGCAGGTGGAGCGGGACAACATCACCTACCGGCTCCTGCACCGGGGTTCGCAGGCCGAGGCCAAGGTGCTCACGTCCCTGACCGCCGAGCTTAATCGGCACATGATCGAGAAGGCGCCGCCGGACATGTCCCGGTTCCTGCTCTCGCCCATGCCCGGACTGCTGGTCAGGGTCTCGGTCGAGGAGGGGGACGATGTGAAGGCCGGCGAGGAGCTCGCGGTGGTGGAGGCCATGAAGATGGAGAATGTCCTGCGCGCCGCCCGCGACGGTGTGGTCAAGGCGGTGATGGCGGAGGCCGGCGCCAGTCTCGCCGTGGACCAGGCCATCATCGAGTTCGAGTAGACGACGGAGACCGGGACAGCGGATGCATATCACCGCGGCCGCCCTGGCGGAGGCAGTCCACGCGGGCGAGCGCCGGGCGCTCGCCCGCGCCATCACCCTCATCGAGTCCACCCGGGCGGATCACCGCGAACGGGCGGCGGAGCTGCTCGAGCGGCTCATGCCCCTGACGGGCCGTTCCATCCGCATCGGGATCTCGGGCGTGCCCGGCGTGGGCAAGTCCACCTTCATCGAGGCGCTGGGCATGCACGTCATCGACCGGGGCCACCGGGTGGCGGTGCTGGCGGTGGATCCCTCCTCGGCACTCTCCGGCGGTTCCATCCTCGGCGACAAGACCCGCATGGAGGAGCTCGCCCGCCGGCCCGAGGCCTTCATCCGGCCTTCTCCGGCGGGGGGCACCCTGGGCGGCGTGGCCCGGCGCACCCGCGAGGCGATGCTGGCCTGCGAGGCGGCCGGCTTTGACGTCATCATCGTCGAGACGGTGGGGGTGGGGCAGTCGGAGACCGCCGTGGCGGAGATGACCGACCTGTTCCTGCTGCTCCTGCTGCCCGCGGGCGGCGACGAGCTGCAGGGCATCAAGCGCGGCATCATGGAGCTGGCGGACCTGGTCCTGGTGAACAAGGCCGACGGTGATCTGGCCGGCGCCGCCCGCCGCACCGTGGCCGACTACCGCCACGCCCTGCACATGCTGCGCCCGCGCAGCCGGAACTGGACCGTGCCGGTCGAAGCCTGCTCCGCCCATACCGGCGCCGGGATCCCGGAAACCTGGGAGACCATCGGTCGCTACCGCGAGACGCTCGACGCCTCGGGCGAGCTGGCCGCGCGCCGCGCCGCCCAGGCCCGTACCTGGATGTGGAGCGAGACCACCGACAACCTGGTGGCCGCGCTCAGGGAGCACCCCGCCGTGCGCGAACGCCTGCCGGAGCTGGAGGCCGCGGTGACCGAGGGCCGCATCCCGCCCACCCTGGCCGCCCGCCGGCTCCTCGCCGCGTTCCTCGGCGAGGAGCCGGACTCGGAGTGACTTTTTTATATAGACAGGATTAACAGGATTGACAGGATTAATATGGTTTCAGGTTTAAGCTATGGGTAACTGGTAACTGGTAACTGGTAACTGGTAACTGGTAACTGGTAACTGGTAACTGGTAACTGGTAACTGGTAACTGGTAACTGGTAACTGGTAACTGGTAACTGGCTCTTGTCGACCAACCGTATTGTCCGTCGATGACAGATTGTTTCTTGAAATCCTGTCAATCCTGTAAATCCTGTCTATTCATTTATTAATATCATTCGGAGACTATCCATGATCGGTCGACTCAATCACGTGGCCATTGTCGTGCCGGACCTGCCGGCGGCGACGGCCACCTACCGCGACACGCTCGGTGCCCGGGTGTCTGAGCCGGTGGACCTGCCCGCGCACGGGGTCACCACCGTGTTCGTGGAACTGCCCAATACCAAGATCGAGCTGCTGCACCCGCTGGGCGAGGGCTCTCCCATCGCCCGGTTCCTGGAGAAGAACGCCAGTGGCGGCATTCACCACGTCTGCTACGAGGTGGACGACATCCTGGCGGCCCGGGATCGCCTCAAGGCCCAGGGTGCCCGGGTGCTGGGCGACGGCGAACCGAAGACCGGCGCCCACGGCAAGCCGGTCCTGTTCCTCCACCCCAAGGATTTCTGCGGCACCCTCGTGGAATTGGAACAGGCCTGATTCTGTTCACCACGGAGGCACGGAGGACACGAAGAAAAGACTTTTTATCCGCAGATTACGCAGATTACGCAGATGTTTTCGTGCAGTTGGATTGTTCTGTGCCTTTCCACCATGGAACAACACTTCCGCGGTCGGTATACGGCATCGCGGTCGTCACATCCACCAAGTCCGCCAGCAGAAAAACAAATCTGCGTAATCTGCGTAATCTGCGGATAGAGTATTTCGCCTTTTCTCCGTGTCCTCCGTGCCTCCGTGGTGAGCGCTTTTTCCGCAGTGGCAAGTACAAGGAGTGGCGATGACTGGGGAACGGGATGCGCGCTGCGCGGAGCTGGAGGCGACGCTGCACCGGGAGGTGCCGCTGTCGGGGCACATGGGCGTGGCGGTGGAGGCCTACGACGGGGAGTCGCTCGGGCTCAGCGCCGATTTCGAGCGCAATATCAACATCCACGGCACCGCCTTCGGCGGCAGCCTCTACTCCGCCTGCGCGCTGTGCGGGTGGGGCCTGCTGCACCTGAAGTTCGGGGAGTTGGGGCTGGCCGCCCAGATCGTCCTCTCGGCGGGCGAGATCCGCTACCTGCGGCCGGTGAAGCGCCATATCGAGGTGCGCTGCAGCCTGCCGGATGACTATCCGGGGTTTATCCAGCGGCTGCAGGAGCGGGGCAAGGCCCGCCTGGCCCTGCAGGCCGGGATCCTGGCCGACGGGGAGCCGGCGGTGGCGTTCAGGGGCGAGTACGCGGGGATCCTGAAGCGCCCCTAGTCTCCGGCCGCCCGCCGATCAAGGTTCCTCCGCTACGGCTTCCTCCGCGCCGCCATCCGCGTCCCCGCCATTCTCCCCGCCGTCCTGGAGCGTGGCGGGGGCGTGGCTCCCGAACTCCTCCACGAACATCTCCCAGGCCACCAGGAACAGGGCGGCGATGATGGGCCCGATGACGAAGCCGGATATGCCCAGCCCCGCCAGCCCCCCGAGGGTGGAGATCAGGATCAGGTAGTCCGGCATCTTGGTGTCGCGCCCCACCAGCAGCGGCCGCAGCAGGTTGTCCACCAGCCCGATCACCAGGGCGCCGAAGCCCACGATGACCAGCCCCTTCACCGGCTCTCCCGCCGCGAACATCCACAGCGCCGCGGGCGCCCAGACCAGGCCCGCGCCCACCGCCGGCAGCACCGACAGGACGGTCATCACCACGCCCCAGAACACCGCCGCCTCGATCCCCACCGCCCAGAACAGCAGACCGCCCAGGACGCCCTGCACCAGGCCCACCACCAGGGTGCCCTTGAGGGTGGCGCGCGAGACTTCGGCGAACTTGGCGAACAGGCGCCGCTCCCGTTCATCGCCGATGGGCAGCACGTGAATCAGCGACTCCACCAGCCGGGAGCCGTCGCGGAGGAAGAAGAACAGCAGATAGAGCATGACGAAGAACATCACCGTCAGGCGCAGGGCGTTCTGGCCGATGTTCACCGCCTGGGAGGCGAGGAAGCGGCTGCCCGTCACCGCCGCCGACGACAGCCCATCCTTGAGCCGCTGGGCGTCCACTCCGAGCCGCTCGAGGAAATCCCGCGCCGCCGGCAGGGTCTGCTCCACGTACCGGATCGGTTTCTGGATATCGATCTCGCCGCTGGTGATGCGCTGGTAGAACAGCGCCGATTCATGGGTGACCGCCAGCCCCACCAGGATCAGCGGCAGGATGACGATGAGCAGGATGAACAGCAGGGTCAATGCGGCGGTCAGCGACTCGCGCCCTCCCAGCGCCGGCAGCCAGCGCACGTAGAGCCGATGGAACAGGCTGGCGAGCAGCGCCGCCCAGAAGACCGGCTGGAGGAAGTCCTGCACCACCCCCAGGAACGCGGCGGTGACCAGCAGCAGCAGGGCCAGGAAAAAGGCATTCTCGAGGGACTGGAAGCGCATCATGTCGTCACATCCCCGAATGAGTCGAGCAGAGAGTCAACCGGCTGCCTTCGCGCAGCCCGAAGTCACCGGAAAAAGAAGATCGACCGCAGATTACGTTGATTTGCGCAGATTGTTCCTGCAATACCAACCTGCAATGTACAGGGCAAATCGTCGGATTACCTGCCCGGATGGGTCCCCGTAACCCCGGGGATAAATCACGACCGGGCTCGATGGGCCGCTATCCCCGACGCAAAAAAATCCACGCTAATCAACGTAATCTGCGGTGGAAAAGATGTTTTCTTTCCCGCCGCAGAGATCGTGGGGCCTCGCTCAGCCGCCCAGCGCCGCGGCGGTCTCGGCGAGGGTGGCGGTGTTGATGGCGGGGAAGTAGGCCGGGGCCTGTTCCATGCGCCGGGTCGCCTTCTTGAGGATGCTCTCCAGGTTGGGGCGCTTCTCGGCCGGCGTCTCGCCGGAGCCGATGCCGCCGCCGAACTCCACGAAGGCGGTGATGCCGTCACCGTCGGCCAGCGCCGTCTCCAGGCAGCCGATCCAGTTCACCGGGTGGAACAGCTGGAAGAACAGCCGGGCCTTGATGATGCCCGGATCCTCCTCGTGGAAGCCGCCGGTGTAGTTGGAGAGCACCCTGCACCCGGGGGTACCCATTTCCGCCTCGTCCAGGACCGGCCGGAAACGGCGCGCGGCCTCCACCATGTAGTAGGTGTGGAAGGCGCCTTCGGTCTTGAGGCGCACGGTGCGCTTGCGCGGGAAGAGCTCGGCCAGCTCCGCCTCCAGGGCGTCGAGATCGCTGCCGGCCCCGGCGGCCACCGTCTGGTCCGGCAGGTTGCGCCCGCCGATGCCGCAGAAGTGCTTGTCGGCCAGCGGCCGCACCGTCTCCACGTCCATGGGCACGGCCAGCATCTCCCCCTCGCCGTAGGTCCCCATCAGTTCGCCGCGCTGGCGCACCAGGCGCAGGGCGTCCTCGAAGGCCAGGCTGCCCGCGGCCACTAGGGCGGAGTATTCGCCGAGGCTGTGGCCGGCGGCGGCATGGGGCGTCACCCGCCCGTCGGTGAGGTCCTGGAACACCCGCAGGCAGGCGATGTGGTGGGTGAGCAGCACCGGCTGGGTGTTGCGGGTGAGGTTGATCTCGCCCTGGGGATCGCGGAAGGAGAGCTCCGCCATGTCGAAGCCCAGGATTTCGCTGGCCCGGTCGTAGACGCTCCGGGCCGTCGCATATTCCGCGTACAGGTCGCTGCCGATGCCGGGGTACTGGGATCCCTGGCCGGGGAAGATGAACATGACGCGGTCGGTGGGGGCGGACATGACGGTTTCTCCTCGACTTACGAAAGACCGGAAAGAATAGGTGGAACGACGGATCGGGGCAAGGGTGCCTCTGTGTGCTGGTTCTCTGCGTGCCCTTCGTGACTTCGTGGTGAGCCCTTTGGAGCGCCCGCCCGGGCCGGTGGCATCCGTCCTTGCATGATACTGATAGGATCGATAAATTCGGCTTATGTTGCGGTACAATATCCAGCCGGCGGGCGGGGCGTCTCAGAAATGCTGGCGCTGGATGCCGGTTTCGGCCATCACCGTGGTGGCGATCTCCTCGATGGAGCGGTTGGTGGTGTCGATGAAGGGCATCCGTTCGCTGCGGAACATCTGCTGGATGCGCCGCACCTCGTCCCGGCACTGCTGGGGCGAGGCGTAGCGGCTGTTGGGGCGGCGCTGTTCGCGGATCTGCTGCAGCCGCCGGGCATCGATGAGCAGGCCGAACAGTTTCTTTTTGTAGGGAATCAGCACGCTGGGCAGGGCGTCGCGATCCAGGTCCTCCTCGGTCAGCGGGTAGTTGGCCGCGCGCACCCCGAACTGCAGGGCCAGGTAGAGGCAGGTGGGCGTCTTGCCCGAGCGGGAGACGCCCAGCAGGATGATGTCCGCCGCGCCGTAGTGCTGGGTGCTGACGCCGTCGTCATGGGCCAGGGCGTAGTTGACCGCCTCGATGCGGGCGTTGTAGATGGCGAAATCGCCGACGCCGTGGGAGCGTCCGACCTTGTGGGTGGACTCCACCCCGAGTTCCTGCTCCAGGGGACCGATGAAGGTGTCGAAGAAGTCCAGCATGAGCGCCTGGCTACGGGAGACGATGACCCGGATTTCGTCATCCAGCAGGGTGCTGAAGACGATGGGGCGCTGGCCCTCGTGGGCATGGGCGTCCTCGATGAGGCGCACGAGCTTGCGGGCCTTCTCGGGCGTATCGAGATAGGGCAGCCGGACCAGGTTGAACTCGATGTTCTCGAACTGGGTCAGCAGGCTGTGGCCCAGGGTCTCGGACGTGATGCCGGTGCGGTCGGAAATGAAGAAGACGGTTCGTGCCACTGTCTGAAGTCTCGTCATCAGGGGACGGGTGGCTGAGTATTGATCAATTGAGGCAAGAGGGAGAAATCCGGTGCAAGACTACGTAGTGTGGTTCAACGAAGTCGGAATGGATGACGTTGAACGCGTGGGTGGCAAGAACGCCTCGCTGGGCGAGATGATCAGCAACCTCGCTTCCGCCGGGGTCCATGTCCCCGGCGGCTTCGCCACCACGGCCACCGCCTACCGCGAGTTTCTCGAAACCGGCGGCCTGGCGGAACGCATCCACGATGCACTGGATCGCCTCGACGTGGACGACGTGGAGACGCTGGCCGGCACCGGCGCCGAGATCCGCCAGTGGATCGTGGACGCGCCGTTCAAGCCCGAACTGGAGCAGGCCATCACCGGCGCCTTCCGGGAACTCGAGTCGCGCGAGGGGGAGGGCATCGCCGTGGCGGTACGCTCCTCCGCCACCGCCGAGGACCTGCCGGACGCCTCCTTCGCCGGGCAGCAGGAGACCTATCTCAACGTGCGCGGCCTGGACAGCGTGCTGCTGGCCGTGAAGCACGTCTTCGCCTCGCTGTTCAACGACCGCGCCATCGCCTACCGGGTGCACAAGTCGTTCGACCACCGCCAGGTGGCGCTGTCCGCCGGCATCCAGCGCATGGTGCGCAGCGAGAGCGGCGCCAGCGGCGTGATGTTCACCATGGATACCGAGTCGGGCTTCAACGACGTGGTGTTCATCACCGCCGCCTACGGACTGGGCGAGACCGTCGTCCAGGGCGCGGTGAACCCCGACGAGTTCTACGTCCACAAGCCGACCCTGTCCGCCGGGCGCCCGGCGGTGCTGCGCCGGAACCTGGGCGGCAAGGCCATCAAGATGATCTACACCGACGACACCGGGCATGGGCGCAGCGTGGCCACCGTGGACGTCGCGGACGCCGACCGGCGCCGGTTCTGCATCAACGACGCGGATGTGGAGGAACTCGGCCGGATGGCGCTCACCATCGAGCGGCACTACGGCCGGCCCATGGACGTGGAGTGGGCGAAGGACGGCGACGACGGCCGCCTCTACATCGTCCAGGCCCGTCCGGAGACGGTGAAGAGCCGCGACTCCGGCCGGGTCATCGAGCGCTATCACCTGAGCGGCAGCGGTCCGGTATTGGCGCAGGGCCGCGCCATCGGCCAGCGCATCGGCAAGGGCGCGGCGCGCATCCTCAACGACATCCGCGACATGCACAAGGTGCAGCCGGGCGACGTGCTGGTCACCGACATGACCGACCCCGACTGGGAGCCGATCATGAAGCGGGCCTCGGCCATCGTCACCAACCGCGGCGGGCGCACCTGTCATGCGGCCATCATCGCCCGTGAGCTCGGCATTCCCGCCGTGGTGGGCTGCGGCGACGCCACGGAAAAGGTGGCCGACGGGGCCGAGGTCACCGTCTCCTGCGCCGAGGGCGACACCGGCAACATCTACGCCGGCCTGCTCGATTTCAACATCAAGACCATCGAGCTGGACAAGATGCCGCCGCTGCCGTTCAAGATCATGATGAACGTGGGCAATCCGGATCGCGCCTTCGATTTCCAGTTCCTGCCCAACGCCGGCATCGGCCTGGCGCGGCTGGAATTCATCATCAACCGCATGATCGGCATTCACCCGAAGGCCCTGCTCAACTATGCCGACATGCCCGCCGACCTGAAGGCGACCATCGACGACTACACTTCCGGCTACGCGGACCCGGTGAGCTACTACGTGGATCGCCTGGCCGAGGGCATCAGCACCCTGGCCGCGGCGTTCCATCCGAAGCCGGTCATCGTGCGCATGTCCGACTTCAAGTCCAACGAGTACGCCAACCTCATCGGCGGCGACCAGTTCGAGCCCCACGAGGAGAATCCCATGCTGGGCTTCCGCGGCGCCTCGCGCTATGTCTCCGAGAGCTTCCGCGACTGCTTCGATCTCGAGTGCCGGGCGCTGAAGCGGGTGCGCGACGAGATGGGGCTCACCAACGTGGAGATCATGATCCCGTTCGTGCGCACCCCGGACGAGGCCGCCCAGGTGGTCGAGCTGCTGGCAGCCAACGGGCTGGAGCGCGGCGTGAACGGACTGCGCCTCATCATGATGTGCGAGATCCCGGCCAACGCGCTCATCCCCGACGAGTTCCTGAAGCATTTCGACGGCTTCTCCATCGGCTCCAACGACCTGACCCAGCTGACCCTGGGGCTGGACCGCGACTCGGGCCTCATCGCCCACCTGTTCGACGAGCGCAACCCGGCGGTGAAGGCGTTGCTGGGACGGGCCATCGAGGCCTGCCGCGCCCAGAACAAGTATGTGGGCATCTGCGGCCAGGGACCCTCGGATCACCCGGACCTGGCCAAGTGGCTCATGGAGCAGGGGATCGACAGCGTGTCCCTCAACCCCGACTCGGTTCTGGAGACCTGGATCTACCTGGCGGAGAACGTGTCCGCTGCCTGATGGCTGCCCGCGGCGGGAGGCGCTGATGCCTCCCGCCGCTGCGTGGCGGCCCGGCAAGGCTGTCGGTCCATGGCCCGCGCGGATTGCGCAGCTTGCCGGTCTCAACCCGCAGTTCCCGCCCGTCGGCAGGCCGGCCCGGGCTCCCGGCGTGGCGTCCGGGCATCAGTCAGTGCTGGTCATGAAATGTAACCCGCTGCATAATTGACAATTTTTCGGGATCGGCCAGTGGGCCGGCCCCCCTGGAAACCGTGACGTGATGAACGACTGGACACCCACATCCTGGCAGGCCAGGCCGGCCGCCCAGCAGGCCACCTATCCCTCGGAAGAGGCCCTCAACCGCATGGTGGCGCAGCTCTCCAACCTGCCGCCGCTGGTCACTTCCTGGGAAGTGGAGGCGCTGAAGTCGCAGCTGGCGGAAGCGGCCGAGGGGCGGCGTTTCGTGCTCCAGGGAGGGGACTGCGCGGAGAATTTCGACGACTGCTCCTCGCCCATCATCACCAACAAGCTCAAGATCCTGCTGCAGATGAGCCTGCTGCTGGTGCACGGGCTGCGCAAGCCAGTGACCCGGGTGGGCCGCATCGCCGGGCAGTTCGCCAAGCCCCGCTCGGCCGACCTGGAGACCCGCGACGGGGTCACCCTGCCGAGCTACCGGGGTGACCTGGTGAACGGCCCCGACTTCACCGAGGCCGACCGCACGCCCGATCCCGTCCGCCTGATGCGCGGCTACGGACGGGCGGCCATGACGCTGAACTTCATCCGCGCCCTGGTGGACTGCGGCTTCGCCGACCTGCATCACCCCGAGAACTGGAACCTGGAGTTCGTGAAGCACTCGCCGCTGGCCGACGACTACCAGCGGGTGGTGGACTCCCTGGGCGGCTCCCTGCGCTTCATGGAGACCCTGGCCGGCTCCCGCGTCGACGCCCTGGGGCGGGTCCAGTTCTTCACCAGCCACGAGGGCCTGCACCTGCACTACGAGCAGGCCCAGACCCGGCAGGTGCCCCATCGAACCGGCTGGTACAACCTCTCCACCCATCTGCCCTGGATCGGCCTGCGCACCGCGGACGTGGATGGCGCCCACGTCGAGTACTTCCGCGGCATCAGCAATCCCATCGGCGTGAAGGTGGGGTCGGGCATGTCCACGGAGTGGGTCCAGGCGCTGGTGGAGATCCTCAATCCCGACGATGAGCCCGGGCGCCTGATCCTGATTCACCGCTACGGCGCGGGCAAGATCGCCGACGGTCTGCCCGGCCTTATCGAGGCGGTCCGGGCCACGGGCAAGCGCGTGCTGTGGATGTGCGATCCCATGCACGGCAATACCGAGACCACCTCCAACGGCTACAAGACCCGCCGCTTCGAAAACATACTCTCGGAGCTGGAACAGTCCTTCGACATCCACGCCGAGCTCGGCAGCCACCTGGGTGGAGTGCACTTCGAGCTCACCGGGGATGATGTCACCGAGTGCGTGGGGGGAGCCCGGGGCCTGGGCGAGGCGGATCTGGTGCGTGCCTACCGGACCCAGGTGGATCCGCGCCTGAACTACGAGCAGGCACTGGAGATGGCCATGCGCATCGTGCGCAAGATGGGGCCCGGCGGCAACTAGTCGGGCAGCGAATCAGGCGACGGGGCAACTGCCAGGCGCCGGCGGGTTGTCCGGCTGGCGGCGATGGCCCGGGTCGGAGACCTGTCCGCCCGCGCATCGCTGCCGCGGCGGGACCGGTCCGGGCTCTCAGCCGGTGGACTCCTGGGGCGCCCCTTCCTCCGTCGCGTCACCGCTCAGCAGGGCTGAATACTTGCGGGTCAGATCGACGAAACGGCGGCTGGGGCCCAGGTCCTCGTAGATGGGATCGCCGAATTCGTCCTCGGCAACCACCCGTGGCCCCTGGAGATAGGGGAAACTCGCTTCCAGCTCGTCCAGGGCGGCCGACAGCAGTTCGGTGACGAGCTGGGCCTCGGATTTGCGCGGGTACATCTCCGCCAGCGCCGCCAGGCGGGCGGCGTCCTTCACCGGCAGCCGCACAGCGAATTCCCGCGCGGTCATGTCTCCGGCGGAATGCTCCTCCAGTTCCTTCAGCAGTCGCTTGATTGTCGTCATGGTCCCTCCGTGCAGGTGACCGTCAGGGTGTTTCCTCGTTCGATTCCACGCCGGCTGCCGGGTTCCCCGCGGCTGTCGGATGGCTGACGCCGATGTCGGCGTCGGGCTCCACCTCCCGGATCAGGGCGGTGATCTCCTCCAGGCGGGTGCGCGGCACCTCCACCAGCAGCAGCAGCCGGCCCGCGGCGATGGCCTCCTCGTACTCCGCGAGCTTGCGGTTCGGGATATCCTTCGCCACCAGGCCGGCCACCAGGGCCCCGGCTCCGGCGCCGGCGAGTGCCGCCGCCAGGATGGCTCCCCCGCCCAGCAGCAGGCCCGCGGGGGGGAAGGTCACCGCCAGCAGTCCGCCCAGCAGGCCGGCCGCGCCCCCGACCCCGAGTCCATATTCGACGCCGCGGGCGAATTCGCTGCGCTGCAGGAACGTGGCCTCGTGCAATCCTTCCAGGGGGGTCGTGTGATTGGCGATGACATGGAGATGGCGGTCGGGAATGTCGGCCCCGGACAGGGCCTCGACCACGGCCTTGCAGGTGTCGGTGTCCGGCAGCAGCAGGTGCAGGGTGCGCGTCATGATCCCCTCGGACGTAAAGCCGGTCTCACTGCTTAACAATAGACCACCGCTGTTGATTGCGGCAGTCCCCCGGTTGTGGGATCGTTACCGGGGGCGCGTTCCGGCGATTGACGCGGCAGACAGGCGGGAAGAGGGAATATGAACATCGAGTGCTTCACCGTGGGATTGTTCCAGGTCAACACCTACCTGGTCCGGGACGAAGCCAGCGGGGCGTGCGCCATCATCGATACCGGCGAGTCGGACGAGTTGGTGCGCCGGCTGGAGGCGCTCGATCCCCGCCCCGACGTGCGGGCGATCCTGCTGACCCACGGCCACGTGGATCACGCGGGCGCCCTGGTGACCCTGCAGCAGCACTTCGATGCGCCCACCTATCTTCCGGCGCTCGAGCGGCCCCTGTTCGAAGCGCTTCCCAGCCAGGGTGACTGGTTCGGCATGCCCCAGCTCAATCGCCGCTGCGGACGTATCGATCATGAGGTGGAAGACGGCGCCAGCGTCACCCTGGGCGAAACCACCCTGCATTTCCTCTCCACCCCGGGACACACCCCGGGGCAGGGCTGCTGGTATACCGACACGGACATCTTCGTGGGCGACACCGTATTCTCCGGCAGCATCGGCCGCACGGACTTCCCCATGAGCGACCCGGACCTGATGCACGAGAGCCTGCGCCGGCTGTTCAGGCTCCCGGGCCAGCTGCGCGTCCACTCCGGTCACGGTCCGGTGACGACCCTCGGGAGTGAGCTTCGCGACAACCCGTTCCTCGGTTTTCTGCGCCGGGAACTGGGGTTGCCGGAGGGACAGTCCTTCGCCTGGTGACGGGCCGGCCGGACAATGGCGGTGCATTCCGGCGGAACGCGTAAAAAACGGGCTGGATTCACGAACCGAGGCTGTTAGACTAGGTCTAATATTGTGTCAATGACTGCCCACCATAGCGACCATGGCCAAGAGCTCTGCAAATATCCGCCTCGTGCACGTCAAGCGCGCGTGCGAGGAGTGCGCCGTCCGGCGCCTGTGCCTGCCCACCAGCCTGGCCGAGTCCGATCTCGAATCCCTGAGCAGCCTGGTCCAGCGCCGCGGCCCCTTCCAGAAGGGTGACCTGATCTACCGTGCCGGGGAGGATTTCAATTCCCTGTTCGCCCTGCAGAGCGGCTCGGTGAAGACCTACGGCCTGACCCACGATGGCGAGGAGCAGATCACCGGTTTCCACCTGGTGGGCGAACTGCTGGGAATGGATGCCATCGGCAACGAGGTGCATCCCTGCAACGCCATCGCCCTGGAGACCACCTGGGTCTGCGAGATGCCCTACGCCAAGCTCTCCGAGCTGGCCGAGCTGGTGCCCGGACTGCAACGGGAGATGTTCCGCGTACTGGGCAAGGAGATTCGCCAGGACGAGCATGCCCTGATGCTGGTGCGGCGGTTGCGGGCCGAGCAGCGGGTGATGCGCTTCCTCAACAGCCTCTATCAGCGCATGCGTGAACGCTATGGCCTGATCGAGGAGATCCCGTTGCCCATGAGCCGCGAGGATATCGCCAACTACCTCGGCCTGGCTCCCGAGACCCTGAGCCGTGCGCTGACCAAGTTGCGCAACGACGGGGTCATCGATGTCACCACCCGCAGCGTCCGCTTCCTCGACATGGTGGCCGTCTGCCGGCTGGCGTGTTAGGACACGCGGCCCCGATTCTATCGCCACGGCGCACACGGAGAATGCCGGGGATCCGCCGAAGAAACCCCGGTCAGTGCAATTGTCTGCGGTAGGGTTGAAGAGGTATCCGGCCTTGCCGGGGCGTTGAAGGTCGGAGCGGACTATTCCGGCAGGGCGCCGCTCTTCCGCAGAAGCACTTCCACGGCCGCCGCCAGCGCCCCGTAGCCGGCGCCGTTCAGGTGCACGGCATCCGCCTTGAGCGTCTCCTCACCCTCCAGTTCCGCCAGCGCCTCCGCCTCCAGGGGCACCCCGGCCTGCTCCGCGACCTCCCGGTACAGCGTGGGCACCGAGAGCAGCAGCCCGGGCCTGGGCACCCCGATGAGCGCCACCGCCGCACCGCTTGCCTGCGCCAGCTTCACCATCCGCGACAGGTTGCGTTGCAGCGTCTTCCCGCTCTCCAACCGCAACAGATCGTTGCCGCCGTGGCAGATGAGCACCAGGGCGGGGCGATGGCGTTCCAGGAGCGCCGGCAGGCGTTCGACGCCCGCGCTGCTGAGCTCGCCGGGACGACCGGCGTTGATTACCCTCAGCCCGGTACGGCGGGCGAGCTGTTCCGGGTAGCCCAGTCCGGGGGCGGCGCCGGTGCCGTAGGTGAGGCTGTCGCCGAAGGCCAGCACCACGGCACCCGGCTCCAGGAGCGGCAGCCGGGTTGGCTCCGCACACCCGGAGAGAAGCAGGAGGAGAGCGAGTACTGGGAGCCGTGTCCGGCCGGACGCACAGGCGGAGGATGCCCCGCGTCCGCGACCGGGCACCGCGTCAGGAGGGGGCCAGCAGGCGTTCCAGGATGCCTTCATAGATCAGCGACAGGCGATCGAGATCCGCCCCGATCACGTGTTCGTCCACCTTGTGGATGGAGGCGTTCACCGGTCCGAGCTCCACCACCTGGGCGCCCGTGGGGGCGATGAAGCGTCCGTCGGAAGTGCCGCCGGCGGTGGAGAGGCGGGTCGGCTCGCCGGTGGTATCCGCCACCGCGGCGCAGGCCGCCTCCACCAGGGCGCCGGCGGGGGTCAGGAACGGATTGCCGCTCAGGTTCCAGCTGAGATCGTAGGTCAGCTTGTGGCGCTGGAGGATTGCTCCCACCCGTGCTTCCAGTTCCGTCTGGGTGACGGCGGTGGAGAAACGGAAGTTGAACTGCACCTCCAGATCTCCGGGAATCACGTTGGTGGCCCCGGTGCCGGCGTGGATGTTGGAGACCTGGAAGGTGGTGGGCGGGAAATCCCCGCTGCCCTCGTCCCAGGTGGTGGCGGCCAGTTCCGCCAGGGCCGGCGCGAAACGGTGGACCGGGTTGTCCGCCAGGTGCGGGTAGGCCACGTGCCCCTGCACGCCGTGCACCACGAGCCGGCCGCCGAGGGAGCCCCGCCGGCCGTTCTTGATGACGTCGCCGAGCCGCTCCTCGCTGGAGGGCTCTCCCACCAGGCACCAGTCCATCTTTTCGCCGCGGGCCTCCAGGTGCTCCACCACTCGCACCGTGCCGTCCACGGCGGGGCCCTCCTCGTCGGCGGTGATGAGGAAGGCGATGGCGCCGGCCGGTTCAGGGTGGCGGATGAGGAACCGTTCGACGGCGGTGACCATGGCGGCGATGCTGCCCTTCATGTCGGCCGCGCCGCGGCCGTAGAGAATGCCGTCGCGAATCTCGGGTGTGAAGGGGGGGGAGCTCCAGCGTGCCTCGGGACCGGGCGGCACCACGTCGGTATGACCGGCGAAGGCGAGAACCGGACCCTGTTCACCGCGCCGGGCCCAGAAATTCTCCACTGCGCCGAAACGCAGCCGCTCCGTGCGGAAGCCGAGCCGCTCCAGGCGCTCCAGGAGCAGGGCCTGGCACCCGGCGTCCTCGGGGGTGACCGATGGGCGCCGGATCAGCTCAAGCGCCAGTTCCAGGGTGGGGGAGAGGGCGCCGCTCACGGAAACAGCCTTCCGTAGGCATCCGCGGAAAACCCAACCTCGCGCCGCTCGCCGAGATCCAGCACGGGGCGCTTGATGATGGTGGGATTGGCCGCCATCAGCCGCACCAGTCCCGCGGCATCCAGCCCTGTGCGCTCCGCCTCGGGAATCTTGCGCCAGCTGGGTCCCCGGCGGTTGATGAGCCTGTCCTCGCCCACCTCCGCGAGCCAGGCGCGAAAGCGCTCCGGATCGGTGCCGTCCGCCCGGAAGTCGTGGAATTGGTACTCCACCCCGCGCGCGTCCAGCCACCGGCGCGCCTTGCGCACCGTATCGCAGTTCCTGATGCCGTAGAGGGTGATCATTTTTTAAACATTCGGAATAGACAGGATTGACAGGATTTACATGATTATTGAGTCGAGCTGTTATACCGGGCGGATAGGGAATGCTCTCGCCACCCCGGAAACATCCAGTCGGCAGGGAAAATCAGCATCAAGCCGCGCTCACGGTGCCATCGCACTGAAGGCAAAAGCCAATCCTGTTAATCCTGTGAATCCTGTCTATCCAAAAGATCAGATATCCCGGAGCAGTTCGTTGATGCCCACCTTGCTGCGGGTCCTCTCGTCCACCTGCTTGACGATTACCGCGCAGTAGAGGCTGTACTTGCCGTCCTTGGAGGGCAGGTTGCCGGAGACCACCACCGAGCCCGGGGGAATGCGGCCGTAGGTGATCTCGCCGGTCTCGCGGTTGTAGATGCGGGTGCTCTGGCCGATGTAGACGCCCATGGAGATGACCGAGCCCTCGCCCACGATGACCCCTTCCACCACCTCGGATCGGGCGCCGATGAAGCAGTTGTCCTCGATGATGGTGGGGGCCGCCTGCAGCGGCTCGAGCACGCCGCCGATGCCGACGCCGCCGGAGAGATGGACGTTCTTGCCGATCTGGGCGCAGGAACCGACAGTGGACCAGGTGTCCACCATGGTGCCGGAGTCGACATAGGCGCCGATGTTCACGAAGGAGGGCATCAGCACCACGCTGGGGGCGATGTAGGCGCCCCGGCGCACGGTTGCGTCGGGCACCACGCGCACGCCGTCGCGGCGGAACATCTCGTCGCTGTAGGCGGCGTACTTGGACGGCACCTTGTCGTGGAAGCGGGTATAGCCGGCCTCGATGGTCTGGTTGTCCTCGAGCCGGAAGGAGAGCAGTACGGCCTTCTTCAGCCACTGGTTCACCTGCCAGTCGCCGTCGCGCTTCTCCGCCACCCGCAGCGCGCCGCGGTCGAGCTGCGCCAGCGCTTCCTGGACGGCATCGCGCACGTCCGCCGGGGCGTTTGCCGGGGTGAAGCTGGCCCGGTCCTCAAAGGCCTGCTCGATGATGTCCTGAATGTTGCTCATGTCCTTCCTCCGAGACTGCGGCGGCGACCCCGGGTCGCGGCGTGGTAATTGATAGGTGAAATCCTGTTGCATTGATTATGTTGCGGGTTAAGTATCAAGCGTTTCATACGGGGTGCCGCAAAATCGACCTGATACCTGTCCCTTATTCCTTGTCCCGTAATCAATCCCGTCCATTTGAATTCTATCCGAGAAAATCCCGTATCCGCTGCGCCGCCTCCACGCAGTCCTCCAGCGGCGCCACCAGGGCGATGCGCACGCGGCGCTCACCCGGGTCGCGGCCGGCGACGGGACGGGAGAGGTAGCTGCCGGGCAGGACGGTGACGTTGGTGCGGGCAAAGAGCTCGCGGGTGAACTCGGTGTCGGACACCGGCGTCTCCGGCCACAGGAAGAAGCCGCCCTCGGGGCGGTCGAGGGGGAGGGCGTCGGCGAGAATCTCCAGCACCGCATCGAATTTCTGCCGGTAGAGCTGCCGGTTGGCGCGCACGTGCGCCTCGTCACCCCAGGCCTTGGTGCTGGCGGCCTGCACGTGCAGCGGCATGGCGGAGCCGTGGTAGGTGCGGTAGAGGAGGAAGCGTTCGATAAGCCGCTGGTCACCGGCGACGAAGCCGGAACGCAGGCCGGGCAGGCTGGAGCGCTTGGAGAGACTGTTGAATACCAGGCAGCGCTCGAAGCCGGGGCGACCCAGCCGCTCCGCCACCTCCAGCAGACCCGGCGGCGGGCGCTCCTCGTCCAGGTAGATCTCGGAATAGCATTCGTCGGCCGCCACGACGAAGTCGTGCCGGTCGGCCAGCTCCAGCACCCGGGTCAGGAACGACTCCGGCAGCACGGCCCCGGTGGGGTTGCCGGGGTTGCACAGGTAGAGCAGCTGGCAGCGCGACCAGGTGCTCTCCGGGATCGAATCCAGGTCGGGCAGGAAGCCGGTTTCCGGCGGCGTGGCCAGGTAGCAGGGCTCCGCGCCGGCGAGCAGGGCCGCACCTTCGTATATCTGGTAGAAGGGGTTGGGCATGGCCACCAGCGGCTGGCGGGAGCGATCCACCAGCGCCTGGGCGACGGCGAACAGGGCCTCGCGGGTGCCGTTCACCGGCAGGATGTGGCGTTCGGGATCCACCCGTCCCGGCGCCAGCCCGTAGCGCCGGGTGAGCCACTCGGCCACGGCACCGCGCAACGCGGGCGTTCCCCGGGTGGCGGGATAGGCGGATACCCCGTGCAGGTGGGTGATCAGCTCCTCGAGGACGAAGCCCGGCGCGGCATGTTTCGGTTCGCCGATGGACAGCGGAATGGGGCCCAGTCCCGCAGGCGGCGTCACGCCGGCCTTCAACCGGGTCAGCTTCTCGAAGGGGTAGGGATGGAGTCGGTCGAGGTCGGGATTCATCTATCCGCACGGCGTGCCAAAACCCGAAGTATACGGGCTCGGAGCGGAGGGACCAATAATTGTGGGTGATGGGATAAGGAATTAAGGGATAAGGGGCGCGCCGTCCTGGATTCTCTGCCCGTCGCTCCGGGACCGCACCGCGGGGGCCGGTACCGGCCCCCGCGGTGCCGGGCTCAGCCCTTGATCCAGTTCTTGAAGTTGTCGAGGTTGTTCTCGCGACCGTCGGCGTAGCCCGCCTGGTAGGCGTCGGTGTCGGTCTGCTCCTCGCGCCCGGGGTTGTGCAGGAACCCGCTGGACCAGCCGGCGATGTATTCCGGGTCGACTTTCGCCTTCTCGAGCTGATCGACCGCTTCGTAATAGGTGTTGCTCATGGTCATTCCTCCGTTGGTTGTTATGGAATCGGGTCCAGCCGCGATTCCTCGTGCCGGATAACCCGAAAAGACCGACTAAAATGGTAAAGATATAATAACCAACGAATCCGCTCTGTCAATCTCTAGCAGCCTGTCGAACTTGAGCGATCGTAGCGAGCCGAGTGGGAGAGCGAGGACAGATGGGGCCGATTTTGAGGCGCATAGTGGGTCTATGTAACGAAAAATCGGTCCCATATGGGCCGCTGTCCCGCCGGCGCAGTAGATCAGCCTCAAGTCCGAGAGGCTGCTAGGTGGCGGCTGCGGTTCAGCTGTCCAGCTGGGTGCGGATGGCGGTGGCCAGGTGGCCCAGGCGATCGGCGTCCTGGAAGGGCAGGCCCTGGGGATCGGTGATGAAGAAGATGTCCTCCACCCGCTCCCCGAGGGTGGTGATCTTGGCGGTCTGCAGGCGCACGCCGTGTTCCATGAAGGCCCGGCCCACATGGGCCAGGAGCCCCGGCCGGTCGCCGGCGATGAGCTCCAGCACCGTGCGATGGTTGGTGGCGTCGGTGTAGAAGTTCACCTCGGTCCGGGTCCGGAAGTGGCGCAGATGGCGGTGGATCTGCCGGCTGACCTCCAGGGCCATGTCACCGGGGGAGGAAAGCACGTGCTCCAGCGCGGCGACGATCTCCGCGGCCCGCATGTCGCTCTGGATGGGCTGGCCGTCCTCTTCCAGGACGATGTAGGCATCCAGGGTGAAACCGGAGATTGAGGTGATGATGCGTGCGTCCACCACGTTGAGTCCCAGGCGCTCCAGGGCCGATGTGGTGGCGGCGAAGAGCTCTTCGCGGTGGTGGGTATAGATGAAGATTTCCGAGCCGCCGCGCCGGGTCTGGCGCCGGGCCAGCACCAGCGGTGTCCGGTCGCGCCCCCGTTCGAGGATGCTCTGGGTGTGGCGGGCGATCTCGTCGGCGGAGTAGCGCAGGAAGTAGTCCTCGCCCTGGTCGTTCCAGAAGGTGCGCACCTCCTCCGGATCCAGTCCGCTGCCCAGCAGCTGTCCGCGGGCGTCCTCCTGGACTTCGCGAATGCGATCGCTCTTGTCGATGGGGTTCTCCAGGCCGCGCCGCAGGGCCCGCTTGGTGGCCATGTAGAGCTCGTAGAGCAGGGACTCCTTCCAGCTGTTCCACAGGGTCGGATTGGTGCCCCGTATATCCGCCACGGTGAGCAGGTAGAGATAGTCCAGGTGCACCTGGTCGCGAACCTTGGCTGCGAAGGCGTTGATGACGTCCGGATCGGAGATGTCCTGGCGCTGGGCGGTCACCGACAGGACGAGGTGGTGCTGTACCAGCCAGGCCACAAGGCGGGCATCGTAGTTGCTCAGGCCATGGTGCAGGCAGAAGGTTTCGGCCTCTTCGGCTCCGATCTCGGAGTGGTCTCCGCCGCGGCCCTTGGCGATGTCGTGGAACAGGGCCCCGAGGTAGAGGAGCTCCAGCTTCGGGATGCGCCGGATCAGCTCGCTGCAGAGGGGAAACTCGTGGGTGAACTCCTCCACGCACAACCGGCGCAGGTTGCGCAGCACGAACAGGGTGTGCTCGTCCACCGTGTAGACGTGGAACAGGTCGTACTGCATCTGGCCGATGATGCGTCCGAACGCCGGGATGTAGACGCCGAGGACGCCGTAGCTGTTCATCCGCCGCAGCGCATGGGTGATTCCCTGGGGCTGGCGCAGCAGCTCCATGAACAGGCTGCGACTGGCGAGGTTGGCGCGGAAGTCGTCGTCGATGAGGTGGAGGTGGTCGCGGATGAGGCGGATGGTGGCCGCCCGCACCCCCTTGATCTCGGGATGCTGGGCCATGAGCAGGAAGATCTCCAGCAGCGCGGCGGGGCGGCGCCGGAAGACCCGGGGGCTGCTGGCCTCGATGAAGCCCTTGCGGAGCTGGAAACGGGCATTCAGCGGCTGGGGCCGCTCCTGGTCATCGGGATAGAGGATCGCCTCCTGGAACAGCTGCAGCAGCAGCTCGTTGAGCAGGCGCAGTTCCCGCACCGTGCGGTAGTAGCGCTTCATGAACTGCTCCACCGCCAGGTTGTGGTCGGCGTCGCGGTAGCCGAACTGTTCGGCGAGGGTGCGCTGGTGGTCGAACAGCAGGCGATCCTCGCGGCGACCGGTGACCAGGTGCAGGCCGAAGCGCACCCGCCACAGGAAGGCCTGCCCGTCGGACAGGGTGCGGTACTCCGCCTCGCTCAGAAAGCCGTGCTCCACCAGGCCGTAGAGCGTGTCGGCACCGAAGTGGCGCTTCGCCACCCAGCCGATCATGTGGATGTCCCGCAGGCCGCCGGGACTGCCCTTGACGTTGGGTTCCAGGTTGTAGCCGGTGTCGTGATACTTCCGGTGGCGCTGGATCTGCTCCTCCCGCTTGGCCTCGAAGAACTTCCGGCTGGGCCAGATGTGGTTCGGTCCGGCCCCGGCCCGCATGGCCCGGTAGAGGGGTTCGGGGCCGGCCAGGAGCCGGGCCTCCATCAGCGAGGTGGCGATGGTGATGTCCCGTTCCGCCTCGCGGGTGCAGTCCTGCAGGCTGCGGACGCTGTGGCCCACCTCCAGGCCGATGTCCCAGAGCAGGCGCAGAAAGCTCTCGATGGGGTCGCGCCAGGCGTCGTGATCATCGCCCCGCAGCAGGATCAGCAGATCCACGTCGGAGCAGGGAAAGAGCTCGCCGCGGCCGTAGCCGCCCACCGCCACCAGGGCCACCTCGGGGGAGTCCGCCAGCGCCAGGTGCCGCCAGGCGCGCACCACGAGGGTATCCACGAGGGCGGTCTGCTGGGTCACGAGCTCGCTGGCGTGGCAGCCATCCAGGTAACGCCGGCGCAGAACCTCCCGGCCGCTCTTCAGGGCGCCACGGAATGCCGTGACCGGGCTGCCGCCGCCGGTGAGCCGGGATTCCAGTCCCTCGCGGTCGAACAGTTCGCTGTCGGTGAGGGCGGTGGCTTCCATGGGCGCGCTCAGAGGGCCTCGTCCGGCCGCAGGGTGAGCACCTCGACCCCGTCGGGGGTGACCAGGAGGGTGTGCTCCCACTGCGCCGAGAGGCTGTGATCCTTGGTGACCACGGTCCAGCCGTCGCGCAGCATGCGGATCTGGCGCTTGCCGGCGTTGATCATCGGCTCGATGGTGAAGGTCATGCCCTCCCGCAGCACCATGCCCGTGCCCGGTTCGCCGTAATGCAGCACCTGGGGTTCCTCGTGGAATTTCTGGCCGATGCCGTGTCCGCAGTACTCCCGCACCACCGAGCAGTTGCTGGCTTCGGCATGCCGCTGGATGGCATTTCCGATATCCCCCAGGCGTACCCCCGGCTTCACCATCCGGATGCCCAGGTAGAGGCACTCCTGGCTCACCCGGCTGACCCGCTCGGCGATGATGGAGGGCTTTCCCACGAAGAACATGCGGCTGGTGTCGCCGTGATAGCCGTCCTTGATGACGGTGATGTCGATGTTGAGGATATCGCCGTTCTTGAGCACCCGCTCGCCGGGGATGCCGTGGCAGACCTGGTGGTTCAGCGAGGTGCAGATGGACTTGGGGAAACCGTGGTAGTTGAGCGGGGCGGGGATGGCGCCCTGCACGTTCACGATGTAGTCGTGACAGATGCGGTCGAGCTCCTCGGTGGTCACGCCGGCGTTGACGTGTGGTTCGATCATCACCAGCACCTCGGCGGCCAGGCGGCCCGCCACGCGCATCTTCTCGATTTCTTCCGGAGTCTTGATGGTAACGGTCATGTCGTTGAACTTATTGGTGATTCTGTGCGTTCGCAGGGGATCGCCGGGCGTGTGGAAACAGCCCCGCATTGTTGTGGGAAGCGAGCTATGGTATAAAGCGCGCCCTTGAATGGCAAACGAGTCCGGCACGCGCCGGGCCCAATCCACACACGCACCGGCACATGTGTCGGGGTGCCCGCCGCGGCGGGTCGGCCCATGGGGTGCGTGGAGGCTCAACCCGAAACACGAGGAAATCCACAGATGGCAGACATCACCATGCGACAGATGCTGGAGGCCGGCGCTCACTTCGGTCACCAGACCCGCTACTGGTGCCCGAAGATGGCCCCCTATATCTTCGGTCACCGGAACAAGATTCACATCATCAACCTGGAGCATACCCTCCCGTTGCTCCAGGACGCCATGAACTTCATGGGCAAGCTGGCCTCCAAGAAGGGCAAGATTCTCTTCGTCGGCACCAAGCGCGCCGCTTCCGAGAGCATCCGCCAGGAAGCCCAGCGCTGCGGCATGCCCTATGTCGACCATCGCTGGCTCGGCGGCATGCTCACCAACTTCCGCACCGTGAAGCAGTCCATCCGCCGTCTCAAGGAACTCGAGACGATGGCCGGCGACGGCACCTTCGATCGCCTGGGCAAGAAAGAGGTGCTGATGCTGACCCGCGAGCGCGACAAGCTCGAAAAGAGCCTGGGCGGAATCAAGGACATGCCCGGCCTGCCCGATGCCCTGTTCGTGGTGGATGTGGGCCACGAGAAAATCGCCATCAGCGAGGCGGCGAAGCTGGGGATCCCGGTGGTCGGTGTCGTTGACACCAACAACTCCCCCGACAACGTCGATTACGTGATTCCCGGCAACGATGACGCCATCCGCGCGGTGCAGCTCTACGTGCGCGCCGCCGCCGACGCCATCGTCGAGGCCCGCGCCCTGTCCATCAATGCCGGCGCGTCCGAGGACGATTTCGTCGAGGTCGAGGACGAGAACATCGTCGCCGAGGCGATGGAGAGCGGGGAAGAAGAGGCCAAGGCCGAGTCCGAAGCCGAGGCCTGATGCGATTGCCCACGGCCGGGCGGGGTGACCCGCCCGGCCGTTCGTGCATTGGTTTCAGGCCCGGGGGGCGGGTCGTCGCCGGGCCGAACCCCGGGCCTTGTAGTGTCTTATTTCTGAATTCGAACAGTTGACTGAGGGCGAGCAAATGGCAATTACTGCGGCACTTGTCAAGGAACTCCGCGAGCGTACCGGGGCCGGCATGATGGAATGCAAGAAGGCCCTGACGGAAACCAACGGCGACATCGAGGCCGCCATCGAGCTGATGCGCAAGTCCGGTGCGGCCAAGGCCGACAAGAAGGCCGGGCGCATCGCAGCGGAGGGACTGATTGTCATCCAGCAGTCCGACGACGCCCGCAGCGCCGCCGTGGTCGAGATCAACTGCGAAACCGACTTCGTGGCCAAGAACGAGGATTTCCAGGCCTTTGCCAATGCGGTCTGCGCCCGGGTGCTGGCCGCCGACCCGGCCGACCTGGATGCGCTGCTCGCCATGCCCCTGAACGAAGGGGACGCCACCACCGTGGAAGAGGCCCGCAAGGCGCTGATCGCCAAGCTGGGCGAGAACATGAACGTGCGCCGCTTCGCCCGCATCGAGACCCAGGGCGTCCTCGGCAGCTACCTGCACGGCACCCGCATCGGCGTGGTGGTGGATGTGGCCGGTGGCGATGTCGAACTGGCGCGGGACCTGGCCATGCATGTCGCCGCCAGCCGTCCCCTGTGCGTGAGGCCCGACCAGGTGCCGGCCGACGAAGTGGCCAAGGAGCGTGACGTTGCCGAGGCCCAGGCCGCCGCCAGCGGCAAGCCCGCCAACATCATCGAGAAGATGGTCGAGGGCCGGATCCGCAAGTACCTCGAGGAGGTCACCCTGCTGGGCCAGCCGTTCGTGAAGGACCCCAACACCAAGGTGGATGCGCTGCTCAAGGGCAAGGGCGCCGAGGTGGCCGGCTTCATCCGGTTCGAGGTGGGCGAGGGCATCGAGAAGAAGACCGAGAACTTCGCCGAAGAGGTGATGAGCCAGGTTCGCGGAGGCTGAGGCCTTGGTTGAATCCGACACAGGCACAGCCGCCCGCCGCATCCTGCTCAAGCTGAGCGGGGAGGCGCTGATGGGCGGCGCCGACCATGGCATCGACCCGGCCGTCCTCGGCCGGGTCGCCGACGAGGTGGCGGAGCTTGCCGCCGCTGGCGTGCAGGTCGGGCTGGTCATCGGCGGGGGCAACATCTTCCGCGGCGCGGCCCTGGCCGCCGCCGGCATGGACCGGGTCACCGGTGACCACATGGGCATGCTCGCCACGGTCATCAACGCCCTGGCCATGCGCGACGCCCTCAGTGCGCGCGGCCTCGAGGCCGGCGTCATGTCCGCCGTCCCGATGAGCCCCTTCAGCGAGGGGTTCGACCGCCTCCGCGCCATCCGGCGCCTGGAGCGGGGCGGCGTGGTCATCTTTGCCGCCGGAACCGGCAATCCTTTCTTCACCACCGACTCGGCGGCCTGTCTGCGGGGCATCGAGATCCGGGCCGACCTGGTGCTCAAGGCCACCAAGGTGGATGGTGTCTATACCGCCGATCCGGTCAAGGACCCCTCCGCCCGGCGCTACACCCGCCTGACCTACGACGAGGTTCTCGCCCGGGAGCTGGGGGTGATGGATCTGACGGCGATCCTGCTCTGCCGGGACCACGGCATGCCCATCCGGGTCTTCAACATGAACAAGCCCGGCGCCCTGCAGCGCGCGGTGGCCGGAGAGGATGAAGGGACACTGGTCGAACAGGGGGTAGAGGCATGATCGAGGAAATCCGCAAAGATGCCGAGGCCCGCATGGGCAAGAGTATTGAGGCGCTCCGGCATGAACTCGCCAAGCTCCGCACCGGACGGGCCCATCCGAGCCTGCTGGAACACATCCGCGTGGACTACTACGGCAGCGAGATGCCCATCAGTCAGGTCGCCAACGTCTCCGTGGGCGACGCCAGGACGCTGATCGTCACGCCGTGGGAGAAGAACATGGTCCAGGTGGTGGAGAAGGCCATCCTCACCTCCGACCTGGGACTCAACCCGGCTACGGCCGGCACCACGATCCGCATCCCGCTGCCACCGCTCACCGAGGAGCGGCGCCGCGATCTCATCAAGGTGGTACGCCACGAAGGCGAAAACACCAAGGTGGCCATCCGCAACATCCGCCGCGACGCCAACCAGCACTTCAAGGAGCTGGTGAAGGAGAAGGAGATCAGCGAGGACCAGGAGCGCCAGGCCCAGGAACAGGTCCAGAAGCTGACCGACAAGTACACGGCCGAGGTGGACGTGGTCCTTGCGGAGAAGGAAAAGGACCTGATGGAGATGTAGGCGGCGCCGGCCGCCACGTGTCTGCCGCCCGGCGCAGGCAGCAGCATGCCGCGCCGGCGCGGACCGGCACGGCGCGACGGCGCAGGTGCCGTGGCGGTCGCCATCCTCCGGTACGCAGGTTGTCAGCCCCCAAGCCGTGGCTGGAGCCGGCTGTTCGACGCCGCAATCGATGGTCGGGGTCGCCCCCGTACGTCCCGTTCCCGGCCCAGCCCCATGCAGGGATCCGCCACTGCCGTTCCGGTTCCCGGACGATGTTGCCGGCGCTTGCGGTAGAATGGCGGCACCGGCGCGCCCACAGGTGGTCGTGACCGTCGTGACCATGGCCGAGGGATGTTTCAGCGGGTCCATGATCGATCGACCGACCACCGCGCCCGGTTCCGCCGCCACCAGGCACCGATAATGGCGAAGCAGGACACTTGAGAAAGATGGCCAGGGAAAAACACGCCGACTCGGGCGGTGTGGCGCGTGCAGCTGTCCCGCGCCATGTCGCCATCATCATGGATGGCAACGGGCGCTGGGCCCGGCGGCGGCATCTGCCGCGAATCGCCGGCCACCGGGCCGGGATGGAGGCGGTGCGCAAGGTGGTGCGCAGCTGCGGTCGCAACGGGGTTGAGGTGTTGACCCTGTTCGCTTTCAGCAGCGAGAACTGGCGCCGGCCGGCCGATGAGGTGGGCATGCTCATGGAGCTGTTCCTGACCGCCCTGCAGCGCGAGGTGAGGCGGCTGCACGAGAACAAGGTCCGCCTGCGCATCATCGGTGACCGGAGCCGCTTCGACGCGCGGCTGCAGGAACACATCGAAAAGGCCGAGACGCTGACCGCCGGAAACACCGGCCTCATGCTCAACATCGCCGCCAACTACGGTGGCCGCTGGGACATCACCGAGGCGGCCCGGGCCCTGGCGAGGGAGGTCCGGCGCGGCGAACTGGACCCCGAGGCCATAACGCCCGACCAGTTGCAGGCGCACCTGAACCTGGCCGATCTACCGGAGCCGGATCTGTTCATCCGTACCGGCGGCGAGCAGCGCATCAGCAACTTTCTCCTCTGGCAGCTCGCCTACACCGAACTTTACTTCACCGATATCCTGTGGCCCGACTTCGGCTCCGAGGCCTTCGCCGCGGCACTGGATTCCTTCGCCGGGCGTGAACGCCGCTTCGGCCGCACCAGCGAGCAGCTTGAACGGGGGTAGGGTGCTCAGACAACGGCTCCTGACGGCCATCGTCCTGGTGGCCCTGGCTCTCTGGGCCATCCTCGGATGGCCGGGGGAGGCCTTCGCCATCGGCTTCGCCGGGGTCGCGACGCTGGCGGCCTGGGAGTGGAGCGCGCTGGCGGGAGTGGGCGCGCTGCCGGCCCGGCTGGCCTACGCGGCGCTCGTGGCGGCCCTGCTGCTGGGCGTGGCCATCACCCCGGTGGGCGCCGGTCCGACCCTGCTCTGGGCGGCCGTCCCCTGGTGGGTGCTGGCGGCCGTGGCCGTGCTGCGCTACCCCGCCGGAGACCGGTTCTGGGCGCGGCGCGCGCCCCGTCTCGCCGCGGGCGTGCTGGTGCTGGTCCCGGCCTGGACGGCCCTGGTGGGGCTGCGTGGCGACGGCTCCGGGGCGGTCCTGGTCCTGTACCTGATGGGACTCATCTGGATGGCCGATACGGCGGCCTATTTCTGCGGCCGCCGCTGGGGGCGCCGCAAGCTGGCCCCGGGGGTCAGCCCGGGCAAGACCTGGGCGGGCTTCTATGGCGCCCTGGCCGGCGGAGCGGCGCTGGCGGCCGCCTGCGCGGTGCCGCTGGGCTACGGTGGCCACCAGTTGCCGGGTTTTCTCCTGCTGGCCCTGGCGACCGTGGTAAGCTCGGTGCTGGGCGACCTGTTCGAAAGCCTGGTCAAGCGGGTGGCGGGAATCAAGGACAGCGGCGCCATCCTGCCGGGGCACGGAGGCATCATGGACCGCATCGACAGCCTCACCGCCGGCGCGCCCATCTTCGTCGTCGGCCTCGGACTGCTGGGATCTCCTGCATGATTGGTGTGACCATCCTGGGCGCTACCGGCTCCATCGGCGTCAGTACCCTGGACGTGCTGGCACGGCACCCCGACCGCTTCCGCGTCGTGGCGCTGGCGGCCAACCGTCGTGCCGACCGCCTCTACGAACAGTGCCTGCGGCATCGTCCCCGCTACGCGGTCCTGCGCGATCCGGCCGCCGCGGCGGAGCTGCGTTCGCGGCTGCGCAGCGATGCGCCGGAGGTGGAGGTGCTGGAGGGCGCCGCAGCCCTGGAGCAGGTGGCCGCCCTGCCGGAGGTGGACCAGGTGATGGCCGCCATCGTGGGCGCCGCCGGCCTGCTGCCCACGCTGGCCGCCGCGCGGGCCGGCAAGCGGGTGCTGCTGGCGAACAAGGAGGCGCTGGTGATGTCCGGCGCCCTGTTCATGGAGGAGGTCCGCCGCCATGGCGCCGAGTTGCTGCCCATCGACAGCGAGCACAACGCGGTGTTCCAGTGCATGCCTGCGGATTTCCGTCGCGGCCTGGCCCCGGTGGGGGTCCGCCGGATCCTGCTCACCGCCTCCGGCGGACCTTTCCGCGACACCCCGGTGGACGCGCTGGAGTCGGTGACCCCGGAGCAGGCCTGCGCCCATCCCAACTGGTCCATGGGGCGCAAGATCTCCGTCGACTCGGCCACCATGATGAACAAGGGCCTGGAGGTCATCGAGGCCTGCTGGCTGTTCGACGCCGGAGCCGACCAGGTGGAGGTGCTGATCCAGCCCCAGAGCATCATCCACTCCATGGTGGCCTACAGCGACGGTTCGGTGCTGGCCCAGCTCGGCAATCCCGACATGCGCACGCCCATCGCCCATGCCCTGGCCTGGCCGGAACGGCTGGAGTCGGGGGTGGATGCACTGGACATGCTGCGGGTCGGGCAGCTCGATTTCCGTCCGGTGGACCGGACGCGCTACCCCTGTCTCGAACTGGCCTACCAGGCCCTGGACGAGGGCGGGACGGCGACCGCCATCCTCAACGCCGCCAACGAGATGGCGGTCGATGCGTTTCTCGACCGGCGCCTGGGCTATATGCGCATCGCTCCGGTCATCGCCGAGACCATGGCGGCGGTTCCGGCACGTTCCGCGGGGAGCCTCGATGAGGTGTTCGAGGCCGACGCCGCGGCACGGCGTGCGGCGCAAGCCGCCATCCGGCGCCTGGCGGGCTGAGCATGCCGGGTTTCCTCTCCACCATCCTCGCCTTCATCGTCGCCATCGGGGTGCTGGTGACGGTGCACGAGTTCGGCCATTTCTGGGTGGCGCGGCGGCTGGGGGTGAAGGTGCTGCGCTTCTCGGTGGGCTTCGGGCGGCCGCTCTGGCGCCGTGAGGCGGCCGACGGAACCGAGTACATGCTGGCAGCGATACCCCTCGGCGGCTATGTGAAGATGCTCGACGAACGGGAGGGGGAGGTGCCCGCCGCCGATCTCCACCGCGCCTTCAACCGCAAGCCCGTGGCCAGCCGGATTGCCATCGTCGCCGCCGGACCGGTGTTCAACTTCCTGTTCGCCATCCTGGCCTACTGGCTCATCTTCATCATCGGCGTCACCGGCCTGCGCCCCCTGGTGGGGCAGGTGCTGCCAGGAACCCCCGCTGCCCATGCCGGGCTGCACGGCGGCGACGAGATTCGGGTGGTTGAAGGGCGATCCACGCCCACCTGGGACGCGGCCAGGACCGCGCTGCTGAAGGGGAGCCTCGGCGGGGGGAGCATCGAGCTGGAAGTGGCCGGCAGCGACGGGGCGACGCGTCTCGTGGCGCTCGACCTGGCCGGTCTGCCCCTGGATCTCGAAGGCGGCGATCTCCTCCCGGGGCTGGGTATCGAGCCGTGGCGGCCTTCCATCCCGGCGGTCATAGGCGAGGTGGTGCCCGGGGAACCGGCCGAGCAGGCCGGTCTGCGGCCCGGCGATCGCATCCTGAGCGCGGACGGCCGACCGATTCCCGACTGGAATGGCTGGGTGGAGTATGTCCGCGCCCATCCGGGAACGGAGCTGGAAGTGACCGTGGAGCGCGACGGTGCCGAACTGGCGCTGACGCTCAAACCGGCCAGCGTGGCGGAAGGCCAGCGGGAGGTGGGCCGCATCGGGGCGGCGGTGGACATGTCCCGGGCCCCGGACCTGGAGCGCTACCAGGCCGTCCAGGACTATCCGCCGCTGGAGGCGCTGGGCGCCGCCGCGGTCCGGACCTGGGACATGACCAGCCTGACGCTGCAGGTCCTGGGCCGGCTGTTCACCGGGCGGGCTTCGCTGGAGAGCGTCAGCGGCCCCATCACCATCGCCCAGTACGCCGGTGAGACCGCCCGTATCGGGGTGGTTCCCTTCCTGGCGTTTCTGGCCGTGGTCAGTATCAGCCTGGGAATTCTTAACCTCCTGCCGGTTCCGATACTGGATGGGGGGCATCTGTTGTATTACCTTATAGAGCTTGTCAAGGGCAGCCCCCTTTCCGAGGAGGCGCAACAGCTCGGGCAGCGGTTGGGTATAGTGCTGCTGCTGGGCCTGATGGCCCTCGCCTTCTACAATGACTTCTCGCGCCTGCTGGGCTAACCCGGCGCGACGGGCAGGTCTGCGTGCAGCGCGGGCTAGGCAACACACCGGCCGATGGATCGTAACTCTGTGAAAAAACTAAAGAAGATAGCACTCTCCATGGCGTTGGGCGGACTCCTGAGCAGTGCGGTGTCCGCCGAGACATTCGTTGTCCGGGACATCCGCATCGAAGGGCTGCAGCGCATATCCGCCGGGACCGTGTTCAACTACCTGCCCATCCGGGTCGGCGACAGTGTCGATGAGCAGGCCACCGCCGACGCCGTGCGCACCCTCTACCGGACCGGCTTCTTCCGCGATGTCCGCATGGAGCGGGACAACGGCGTGCTGGTGGTGGCGGTGCAGGAGCGGCCGGCGATCACCAGCATCAAGATCGACGGCAACAAGGATATCGACTCCGAACAGCTGCTCGACGCCCTGAAGCAGGTGGGCTTCGCCGAGGGCCGGGTCTATGACCAGTCGGTGCTGGACAAGGTGGAGAACGAGCTCAAGCAGCTCTACTACAGCCGTGGCAAGTACGCGGTGCGCATCGAGACCACCGTCACGCCGCTGCCGCGCAACCGCGTGGCCATCGACCTGAACATCTCCGAGGGGCGGGTCGCCAAGATCAAGCGCATCAACATCGTCGGCAACGAGGCATTCGAGGACGACGAACTGCTGGATCAGTTCGAGCTCGAAACCAGCGGCTGGACCTCGTTCATCTCCAAGAACGACCAGTACTCGAAGCAGAAGCTGGGCGCCGACCTTGAGCGTCTGCGCTCCTGGTACCTTGACCGCGGCTACATCAATTTCAACATCACCTCCGCCCAGGTCTCCCTTACCCCCGACAAGCAGGACGTCTACATCACCATCAATGTGGACGAGGGGGATGTCTACACCATCAAGGAAGTGAAGCTCGCCGGCGAGCTCATCGTCCCGGCCGACGACCTGGGCGAGCTGGTCACCCTGCGCGAGGGCGACGTCTTCTCCCGCAAGGCGGTGACCCAGAGCACCTCCGCGCTGACCGAGCGCCTGGGCGCGGAGGGTTACGCCTTCGCGAACGTCAACGCGATTCCGGACATCGACAGCGAAAACCGCCAGGTCACCCTGACCCTGTTCGTGGACCCGGGCAAGCGTGCCTATGTCCGGCGCATCAACATGGCGGGCAACACCAAGACCGCCGACGAGGTGCTCCGCCGCGAGATGCGGCAGATGGAAGGCGCCTGGATCGACACCGAGAAGGTGAAGCGCTCGCGTACCCGGCTGGAGCGCCTCGGCTATTTCCAGAGCGTGGCGGTGGAGACGCCCCCCGTGGCCGGAACCACCGACCAGGTGGACGTCAACTTCACCGTCGAGGAGCAGCCCTCGGGCAACCTGATGGCCGGCGTCGGCTACTCCCAGTCCCAGGGCTTCATCCTCAGCTCCAGCGTGAGCCAGGACAACTTCCTCGGCACCGGCAAGCGGGTCAGCTTCGAGTTCAACAACTCCAGCTCCAACACGGTCTACAGCTTCGGCTATACCAATCCCTACTACACCATCGACGGGGTCAGCCGCGGCTTCAACCTCTACTACCGCGAGACCGACGCGGGCGAGGCCAACGTTTCCGACTACACCACCGACGCCTTCGGCGGCGGGGTCACCTTCGGGGTGCCCATCAACGAGTTCGACACGGTGCGGCTCGGCGCCAACCTGCGCAACCTCACCCTGAAGCTGGCCGAGGACGCCCAGGATCACCAGATCCTGTTCGTCAATCCCGACTGGGACGGTATGGCGACGGATTACAACGACAGCGAGTCCTACCTCAGCGCCACCCTCACCGCCAGCTGGGCCCACGACACCCGCAACCGGGCCCTGTTCCCCGATCGGGGCGTGCTGCAGCGGTTCACCGCCGAGCTGGCCGTGCCGGGACTGGACCTGGAGTACTACACGGTCGGCTATCGCCACGAGTGGTACCGGCCCCTGTTCATCAAGGACTGGACGCTGCTGCTCCAGGGCGACGTGGCCTACGGCGACGGCTACGGGGATACCCAGGAGCTGCCCTTCTTCGAGAACTTCTATGCCGGCGGCCCGGCCACCGTGCACGGTTACGAGGACAACAGCCTGGGGCCGCGCTCGACGCCGGACAACGACCCCATCGGCGGCAACTTCAAGCTGGTGGGCAGCGCGAACGTGATCTTCCCCGCGCCGTTCCTCGCCGATGTCCAGTCGGTGCGCACCAGCGCCTTCATCGATGCCGGCAACGTCTACAGCACCTATGATGACAACTTCGATGTCGGCGAGCTGCGTTACTCCGCCGGCGTTGCTCTGGTATGGGTCTCACCGCTGGGGGCGTTGACCTTCAGCCTCGCACAGCCCCTCAATGCCCAGGACGATGACCAGACGCAGCAGTTTCAGTTCTCCCTGGGCGCCACTTTCTAGACTCGTGACAGGATGACTATGGCATTGCACAACCGCATCAAACGAACCGCCGTGATCGCAACCTTGGCGTTGTCCCTGGGCGCCGCTGCAGCCGCGGGCGCGGCCGAACTCAAGATCGGCGTGGTGAATGCCGCGGCGGTGATGGAGAAGGCCCCGCAGGCGGAAGCCGCCCGCAGCAAGCTGGAGAAGGAGTTCGCCCCCCGCAATGACGAGCTGGTGGCGCAGCAGAAGCAGCTCAAGCAGATGGAGGACCGCCTCTCGCGCGACGGTGCGGTGATGAGCGACGACCAGCGCCGGAGCCTGGAGCGGGACATTCTCTCCACCCGCCGCGACGTCAAGCGCGCCCAGGACGAGTTCCGCGACGATCTCAACATCCGCCGCAACGAGGAGCTGTCGAAGCTGCAGCGCCAGATCAGCGATGCAATCGAGTCGCTGGCGAAGGAGCAGAATTTCGATGTCATCCTCACCAACGCCAACGTGATCTACTCCAGCAAGCGGGTGGATATCACCGAGGACGTGGTGCAGCGCCTGCTCAAGGCCCGCTGAGGTTGGCGGTGGGAGAGGACCGCGGTCTGAGCCTGCGGGAGCTCGCTGAGCTGCTTGCCTGCGAGCTGCGGGGGGATCCGGATGCCCGGATCCACGGCGTGGCGCCGCTGCAGGGCGCCGGAGCCGGGCAGATCAGCTTTCTCGCCAACCCCCGCTACCGTTCCTACCTGGACGCCACCGACGCCGGGGCGGTCATTCTGCGGCCGGCGGATGCGGAGGGGTACCCGGGCAATGTCCTGCTGGTCAAGGACCCCTACCTCGCCTACGCGCGGGTGGCGGAGGCGCTCTATCCGCCGCCTCCGACAGCGGCGGGCATCCATCCCACCGCCGTCGTGGATCCGGCGGCGGAGGTGGACGCGACGGCCGCGGTCGGACCGCACTGCGTGGTGGAGGCCGGTGTGCGGCTCGCTGCCGGTGTGGTCGTGGGGGCGGGGTGTTTCATAGGCCGGGACACGGTCCTCGGGATCGGTACCCGGTTGATGCCCAACGTCACCCTCTACCACGACACCCGGATCGGCAACCGGGTCCTCATCCATTCCGGGGCGGTCATCGGCGGTGACGGTTTCGGATTCGCGAACGAACACGGACGCTGGGTGAAGATACCGCAGCTGGGGCGGGTGATCATCGGCGATGACGTTGAAGTCGGCGCCAACACCACCATCGACAGGGGGGCGCTGGAAGACACCGTCATCGAGGAGGGGGTCAAGCTCGACAACCTCATCATGGTGGCCCACAACGTCCAGATCGGCGCCCACTCCGCCGCGGCCGGGTGCGTCGGCATCGCCGGCAGCGCGCGTATCGGCCGGCATTGCACGCTGGCAGGCGGCGTCGGCATCGTGGGACACCTCGAGATCGCCGACAACGTCCACGTCACCGGCATGTCCATGGTGACCCACAGCCTGACCGAACCCGGTGTCTACTCCTCCGGGACCCCGCTCATGGACAATCGCGACTGGCGCAAGAGCTCGGTACGGTTCAAGCAGCTCGATGACATGGCCAGGCGTCTGCGCGAGCTGGAGAAACGGCTCGAGCGGCTCAACACGAACGAAGGGTGAAGAATTTGACGACGATGGATGTCCATGAGGTGCTTCGCCACCTCCCGCATCGGTACCCGTTCCTGCTGGTGGACCGGGTCATCGAGTGCACGCCCGGCGAGTCGTTGGTGGCGATCAAGAACGTCACCATCAACGAACCGTTTTTTCCGGGACATTTCCCGCACCACCCGGTCATGCCCGGGGTGCTGATCCTGGAGGCGCTGGCACAGGCCTGCGGCCTGCTGACCTTCCGGACCATGGATGTACTGCCGGACGATGACACGATTTTCTATTTCGTGGGCATCGACAACGCGCGGTTCAAGCAGCCGGTGATGCCGGGCGACCAGATGCGGCTCGAGGTCAAGTACGTCCGCTCGATGCGCGGCGTGTGGAAGTTCACCGGCGAGGCGAAGGTGGACGGCAAGCTGGCGGCCAGCGCCGACATCATGTGCGCACAGAGGGAAATGAAGCGTTGATCCATCCCAGCGCCATCATCGACCCCAAGGCCGAACTGGCGTCCGATGTGGAGGTTGGACCCTGGACCCTGATCGGTCCGGGTGTGCAGATCGATGCCGGCACCCGGATCGCCTCCCACGTGGTCATCAAGGGGCCCACCCGCATCGGCCGCGACAACCGGATTTTCCAGTTCGCGTCCGTGGGCGACGATCCCCAGGACAAGAAGTACGCGGGCGAACCGACCCGCCTGGAGATCGGCGACGGCAACGTGATCCGCGAAAGCTGCACCATCAACCGCGGTACGGAGCAGGGCGGCGGGGTCACCCGTGTCGGCGATGACAACTGGATCATGGCCTACTGCCACATCGCCCACGACTGCCAGGTGGGCGATCACACCATCTTCGCCAACAATGCCTCGCTGGCCGGCCACGTGGAAGTGGGCGACTGGGCGATTCTGGGCGGCTTCTCCGCCATCCACCAGTTCGTGGCCATCGGCGCCCACAGTTTTCTCTCCATGTGTTCGGTCGTGCGCCAGGATGTCCCTCCCTATGTCACCGTCGCCGGCGACAGCGCCCGGGCGCGCGGTCTCAACAGCGAGGGGCTGCGCCGGCGCGGTTTCAGCGACCGGGCGTTGCGCCAGCTGCGTGAAGCCTACCGCATCCTCTTCCGCCGCAACCTGACCCTGGCCGATGCCCTGGAACAGCTGCGGGTGCTGGCGGGGGATTCGGACGAAGTGCGGCTGCTGGTGGACTTCCTGGAGCGCACCAGCCGCGGCATCGTGCGCTGATGACGGCCACCGGCGGCGGGCCGGGCCCGGGGACCGAAGCGCGGCCGCTGCGGGTGGGCATCGTGGCGGGGGAGGCATCGGGCGATCTCCTCGGCGCCGGACTGGTCCGGGCGCTGGCCAGCCGCCGTAAGGTTTCCTGCGAGGGGGTGGCCGGACCACGGATGGAGGCGGCCGGCTGCGGCAGCCTGGGTCCCATGGATCGGCTCTCGGTGATGGGCCTGGTGGAGGTGCTGGGCCGCTACCGCGAGCTGAGCCGGTTCCGCCGGGAGCTCATCCGTCATTTCCTGGCGCACCCCCCGGATGTCTTCATCGGGGTCGACGCCCCCGATTTCAACCTGGCCATCGAGCGCCGGCTGAAGGCCGCGGGGATCCCCGTGGTCCACTACGTCAGCCCCTCCGTATGGGCCTGGCGCAGCTACCGGGTGCGCAGAATCGCCCGCTCCACCGACCTGATGCTGACCCTCTTCCCCTTCGAGGCGGCGTTCTACCGGGAGCACGGACTCGCGGTACGCTACGTGGGACATCCGCTGGCCTTCGAGTTTCCGCTGCGGCCCGATCGGGACGGCGCCCGCCGGGAACTCGGACTGGACGCGGACGGGGAGGTGGTGGCGCTGCTGCCCGGCAGCCGGCTGGGCGAGGTGCGGAAGCTCGCGGCGGACTTCTTCGCCACGGCCGCCTGGCTGGCCCGCCGCCGCCCCGGCCTGCGGTTCGTGGTGCCGCTGGTGAACGAGCGGGTCGGCGCGGTGGTGCGCGCGGCCCGGGAGACCCATGGGCAGGGCCTCGACGTGACCTTCCTCGACGGCCGGAGCCGGGAGGCGATGACCGCCGCCGATGCCGTGCTGCTGGCCTCCGGCACCGCGGCGCTGGAGGCGATGCTGCTGAAGCGCCCGATGGTGGTGGCCTATCGTGTCGCCCGCCTGACCGCCTTGCTGGTCAGGCCGCTGATGCGGGTGGACCGATTCAGCCTGCCCAACCATCTCGCCGGGCGGCCGCTGGTGCCCGAGTTCATCCAGGACCGGGTGACGCCCGAGCATCTCGGCCCGGCCCTGTTGCGGGAGCTGACCGACGGCGCCCGCCGCGAGATGCTGGCACAGGAATTCACCCGCCTGCACGAGCTGCTGCGCCGTGATGCCAGCACCGAGGCGGCGGCGGCCATCCTGGCGCTGGTGGATGATCGTTCGGCATCCGTAACAGGCCGCTGAAGACGGGACGCCCGGCGATGCCCGCGCGGGAAACGGCTCACTCCGGGGGGGGATGATGCGACAGCTGACGTTGATGGAAAGTGTGCAGGGTTTGCGCGTGGCGGGCGTGGACGAGGCCGGGCGGGGACCGCTGGTGGGGCCGGTGGTGGCGGCCGCGGTCATCCTCGACCCGGCGCGGCCCATCGAGGGGCTGGCGGATTCCAAGCGTCTCAGCGCCCGCCGGCGCGAGGCCCTGGCCGCGCTCATCCGCGACCGCGCCCTGGCCTGGGCCGTGGCGAGCGCCAGCCCGGCGGAGATTGACCGTCTCAACATCCTCCATGCCACCCTGCTGGCCATGCAGCGCGCCGTGGCCGGCCTGGAGCCCGCCGCGGAGCGGGTGCTGGTGGACGGCAACCGCTGCCCGGTCCTGCCCTGTCCGGTCGAGGCGGTGGTGGGCGGGGATGCCAGCGTGGCGGCGATCAGCGCCGCTTCCATCCTCGCCAAGGTGGCCCGTGACGCCGACTGCGTCCGCCTCGATGGGGACTACCCCGGCTACGGTTTCGCCGCCCACAAGGGCTATCCCACGGCCGTCCACCTGGAGGCGCTGGCCCGCCTCGGCCCCTGTCCCGAGCACCGCCGCTCCTTTGCCCCCGTGCGCCGCGCGCTCGGGCTGTGACGGGAATCCGTCACTTCACCACGAAGGCACGAAGGACACGAAGAAACCTAACGGATTGGCGTGCAGTGCATTTCTCGACATGTACGAGCAGGACGACCTTCCGCGGTCAGTGGTGCATTGCGAACGCCTATTCCCCACCCTGTGAACCCTTCGTGCCTTCGTGGTTCAATACAGTCCCGCACCTAGCCAGGAAGAACCTCCGACGATGAGCGCCGGTTTCGTCCATCTGCACCTGCACTCCGAGTACTCCCTCGTGGACGGCCTCATCCGCGTCAAAGCGCTGGTGAAGGCCGCGCGCGCGGCCGGGATGCCCGCGGTCGCCGTGACCGACCAGGGCAACCTGTTCGCCATGGTGAAGTTCTACAAGGCGGCCATGGCGGCGGGGGTCAAGCCCATCATCGGCGTGGATGCCTGGGTGGAGAACCCCCAGGATCCGAACCAGCCGGCGCGCATGGTGCTGCTGTGCATGGATGCCGGGGGCTACCGCAACCTCAGCGTGCTCGTCTCCCGCGCCTACCTCGACAACCAGCGCCGCGGGGTGCCCATCCTGCGCCGGGAGTGGTTCCCGGGCAGAACCGGGGGGCTGATCGCGCTCTCCGGCGGCCGCGAGGGCGACGTGGGCCTGGCGCTGCGCGGGGGGCACCGGGAGACGGCCGCCCAGATCCTGGACGAGTGGCTGGCCCTGTTCCCCGACCGCTACTACCTGGAGCTGCAGCGGACCGGGCGCGCGGGCGAGGACGAGTATCTCAACGCGGCCGTGGGGTTGGCGGCGGAGCGGAACGTGCCGGTGGTCGCGAGCAATGACGTCCGGTTCCTGGCCGCGTCCGATCACGAGGCCCACGAGGTGCGCGTCTGCATCCACGACGGGCGCACCCTCGATGACCCCCGCCGTCCCCGCAACTATACCGACCAGCAGTACCTGAAGAGCCCGGCGGAGATGGCGGAACTGTTCGCCGACCTGCCCGAGGCGCTCGAGAATGCCGTGGAGATCGCCCGGCGCTGCAACCTGGAGCTGCGCCTGGGGGAGTATTTCCTGCCCGAGTTCGACATCCCCGCCGGGCTGACCATGGAGGAGTACTTCGCCCGTGCGGCGCGCGAGGGGCTGGAGCAGCGCCTGCGGGTGTTGCTGGACGCCGGCGCGCCCGATTTCGCCGAGCGGCGCCGGCCCTACGACGAGCGCCTGGAGCGGGAGCTCGGGGTTATCAACCAGATGGGCTTCCCCGGCTACTTCCTCATCGTCGCCGACTTCATCCAGTGGGCCAAGAACAACGCCATCCCGGTGGGGCCGGGGCGCGGCTCCGGCGCCGGGTCGCTGGTGGCCTACGCGCTCAAGATCACCGACCTGGACCCTCTCAGGTACGACCTGCTGTTCGAGCGCTTCCTCAACCCGGAACGCGTCTCCATGCCCGACTTCGACGTGGACTTCTGCATGGAGAACCGCGATCGGGTCATCGATTACGTGGCCCAGAAGTACGGCCGCGACCACGTCTCGCAGATCATCACCTACGGCTCCATGGCGGCCAAGGCCGTGGTGCGCGACGTGGGCCGGGTGATGGGTCAGCCCTACGGCTTCGTGGACAAGCTGGCCAAGCTCATCCCCTTCGAGCTCGGCATCACCCTGGACAAGGCGCTGGAGCAGGAGGAGGAGCTGCGCCGGCGCTACGAGGAGGATGAGGACGTGCGCGCCATCCTCGACATGGCGCGCAAGCTCGAGGGGCTCTCCCGCAATGCCGGCAAGCACGCCGGCGGCGTGGTCATCGCGCCCACCCCGCTCACCGAGTTCACCCCGCTCTACTGCGAAGCCGGCGGGCAGAGCCTGGTCTCCCAG
Source organism: Thioalbus denitrificans (assembly GCF_003337735.1). NCBI lineage: Bacteria > Pseudomonadati > Pseudomonadota > Gammaproteobacteria > Chromatiales > Ectothiorhodospiraceae > Thioalbus > Thioalbus denitrificans. Next base: position 64,275 of record NZ_QPJY01000015.1, read on the forward strand.
TTCGACAAGGACGACGTGGAGGCGGTGGGGCTGGTGAAGTTCGACTTCCTGGGGCTGCGCACGCTGACCATCATCGACTGGGCGGTGCAGACCATCGACCAGCAGCGCCGGGTGGCAGGCGAGGCGCCGCTCGACATCACCCTGATCCCCATGGACGATCCGGCCAGCTACCGGCTGCTCAAGGACTGCGCCACCACCGCGGTGTTCCAGCTCGAGTCCCGGGGCATGAAGGACCTCATCAAGCGCCTGCAGCCCGACTGCTTCGAGGACATCGTGGCGCTGGTGGCCCTGTTCCGCCCCGGCCCGCTGCAGTCGGGCATGGTGGACGACTTCATCAACCGCAAGCACGGCCGGGCCAAGGTGGAGTATCCCCATCCCGACCTGGAACCCATCCTCAAGCCCACCTACGGCGTCATCCTCTACCAGGAGCAGGTGATGCAGATCGCCCAGGTGCTGGCGGGCTACACGCTGGGCGGCGCCGACCTGCTGCGCCGGGCGATGGGCAAGAAGAAGGCCGAGGAGATGGCCAAGCAGCGCGAAATCTTCACCACGGGCGCACTGGAGCGGGGGGTGGAGGAGAAGACCGCCACCTACATCTTCGACCTGATGGAGAAGTTCGCCGGCTACGGCTTCAACAAGTCCCACTCCGCCGCCTACGCCCTGGTCTCCTACCAGACCGCCTGGCTCAAGGCCCACTACCCGGCGGCCTTCATGGCCGCGGTGCTCTCCTCGGACATGGACAACACCGACAAGGTGGTCACCTTCATCGACGAGTGCCACGACATGACCCTCGCCGTGGAGCCGCCGGATGTGAACTCGGGCCAGTACCGCTTCACCGTGCGCGACGAGCGCACCGTGATCTACGGCCTGGGCGCCATCAAGGGGGTGGGTGAGGGGGCGATCGAGGGGATCCTGGAGGCGCGGGCAGCGGATGGCCCGTTCAGCGACCTGTTCGACTTCTGCCGGCGCATCGACCTCAAGCGCGCCAACCGCAGGGTGCTGGAGGCGCTCATCCGGGCCGGTGCGCTGGACAGCCTGGGGGGCAACCGCGCCACCCTGATGGAGAACCTGGGCAATGCGCTGCAGGCCGCGGAGCAGAGCGGCCGGGACCAGGCCCTGGGCCAGAACGATCTCTTCGGGGGCGCCGTCCAGACGGCCGCCGTCGCCTTGTCACAGGTCCCCGAGTGGCCCGAGGAGCAGCGTCTGCAGGGCGAGAAGGAGACCCTGGGGCTCTATCTCACCGGCCATCCCATCGAACGCTTCCTGCCTGAACTGAAGCGCATGCATACGATGCGCATCGCCGACCTGCACCCGAACCGCAACCAGACTGTCTGGGTGGCCGGGCTCATCGTGGCCATGCGCACCATGAACACCCGGCGCGGGGATCGGATGGCTTTCGTGACCCTGGACGACCGCAGCGGCCGCATCGAGCTGGCTCTGTTCTCCGACGTCTACGATACCCAGCGGGACCGCATCGCCAAGGACCGGGTGGTGGTGGTGGAGGGGGAGGTCAGCGTGGATGACTACTCGGGCGGCTACAAGATGAGCGGACGGCGGGTGATGGACATGGACGAGGCGCGCGAGGTCCACGCCCGGCGCCTGCGCCTGCAGGTGGATGCCGCCCGTGCCGGCAACGGATTCATCGGCGGGCTGCAGAAAGTCCTGGCGCCGTTCCGGGAGGGCCAATGCCCGGTCTGGATCGAGTACCGCGGCAGCGGAGCGAGCGCCATGCTCGAGCTGGGCGAGGCCTGGCGGGTCCATCCCACCGACGCGCTCATCGAGCGGCTGCGGGAGCTGGGCGTCGGCAGCGTGCAGGTGGAGTATTAGTGGAAAAGGGTTAAGGGTGAGGGGTGAGGGGTGAGGGGTGAGGGGTGAGGGGTGAGGGGTGAGGGGTGAGGGGTCACACACTCACGCACTCACGCACTCACGGAACACGGAACACGGAACACGGAACAGTCTCCGACCGGACCCGCCGTCCGGCATTCCTCAATCTTCGACCTCCCCGGTCTCCTCCGGCTCCTCCGACTCCGGCTCCCCGCCGCCGTCCGGCATCTCCAGCCTCGGCACGCCGACGCTGCTGTGCCAGCGGTTGACCACCGTGCAGAACAGCTCCGCGGTGCGCTCGGTGTCGTAGCGGGCCGAGTGCGCCTCGTTGCTGTCCCAGTCGAAGCCGGCCGCCTTGACGGCCCTGGCCAGCACCGTCTGGCCGTAGGCCAGGCCGCCCAGGGTGGCCGTGTCGAAGGTGGTGAAGGGGTGGAAGGGGTTGCGCTTGATCTTGCAGCGGTCCACCGCGGCCTTGAGGAAGGCGAGATCGAAGAACGGATTGTGGCCCACCAGCACCGCCCGTGTGCACTGGTTGTCGCGGATGGCCTTGCGCACCGGCTGGAAGATGCGTTCCAGCGCATCCTTTTCCGAAACGGCGAAGCGGAACGGGTGGTAGGGATCGATGCCGGTGAAGTCCAGGGCCGACTGCTCGATGTTCGCCCCCGGGAACGGTTCCACGTGGGCGTGGATGGTCTCCGCGGGCCGCAGGGTTCCCTCGGAGTCCATCGTCAGGAGGACGGCGGCGATCTCGAGGAGCGCGTCGCGGCGGGGATTGAAACCACCGGTCTCCACGTCGACCACGACGGGCAGGAAGCCGCGAAAACGCAGGGCTATGGGGCGCGAATCACTCATCAGGGCAGGATAGCGGAAGCGTGGCGGGTTTACGATTGGCGAAGCAGGATAAGCGCAGGCGATGGATGGTAATCGGCCGATTAAAAATTACTATTGGCTAATATGCAAAACCGCTAATATAATGAACCACGAATACTTGCAAAGCCAAGTATCGAACTAAACCAACAACGTCTGCTAGGGAGATTCTATCATGAAGAAGCTCACCAAGATTGCTGCTGCTGCTGTGATCGCCGGCGCCGCTGCGCTGCCTCTCTCCTCCGCCCAGGCCTGGTGGGGTCCGGGTTGGGGTGGCGGTCCCTGGAACGGCTGGGGTGACGGCTGGGGTGACATGGACTTCTCCATGCACGGTTCCGGCTCCGGTTACGGCCGTGGCTACGGCTACCCCTACGGTGGCTACGGCTACCCCTACTACGGTGGCTACGGCCCCTACGGCTATGGTGCCCCCTACGGCTACGGCGCGCCTTACGGCTACCCGGTCGCCCCGGTCGCCCCGGTGGCTCCGGCTGCTCCCAAGGCCGAGAGCAAGTAAGGACACCGTGTCCTGAGCAGCGGGCGGGCCTTCATGGCCCGCCTGCGCTTCCGGGACCGGTCCGGGAGTTGGAAGGACCGGGTCCCGAAGGCTGACAGACCGCAATCACTGTGGACAAGAGGATATCGAGCATGAAGTTTTTCAATATGACTGCCCTGGCTGCGGCGGTTGCGGCTTCCGCGCTGGCCATGCAGCCGGTTCTGGCCGAGGAGACCGCGCCGGCCCCGACCGAGGTGAGCGTCCCCGGCCACGCGTTCTCTGCCGATCGCGCCCAGTTGGAGGCCCAGCGTGAGCAGCGCCGGGTGGAGATGGCCCAGCGCCGCGAGGCCATGAAGGCCCGGATGGAGCAGGAGCGTGCCGCTGCCCGCGAGTCGATGGAGGCCGAGCACGCCGCGTTCGCCAAGGTGATGGAAGCCGAGCGCAACGCCTTCGCGCCCGTCAACTACACCGGTGACGCCGCCGACTGGCAGACGCAGCAGATCGAGTCCCGGAAGGCCGTGCAGGAAGCCTACGCCGAGATGTACCGCCTGCAGGCGGAGCGCTTCGAGCGCGATCAGCGCGCCATGGCCGAGGCCATGGGGGTGGACTACGACACCCTGCGCGAGCAGCAGAAGGCCGCCTGGGAACAGCACCAGGCCGCCATGCAGAAGTTCATCGAGGAGCAGCGCAAGGCCGCCACCGGCAGCTGAGCCGCCACTTCCCGCGCAGTACCGAAAAGCCCGGCATCCGCCGGGCTTTTTTTTTGGTTTATCCGCAGATTACGCCGATTACGCCGATTGTCTCTGCGGATGGCTGAAGGGCCGACGCGACAATCCACCCGGATTGGATAAGTCGACGCCGGGTTGGGCGAGACTTTCGTGGAAAAGGCGGGACAGCAAGGCTGACGGGCCAAACCAGCGATCAATCTGCGTAATCGGCGTAATCTGTGGATGAATATAAAAACTCAAACCCGTCGCCAGTGGACGGTGGCGCCGGCGCGCAGGGGCACCACGCTGGTGTCGCCGAAGGGGTAGGAGGTGGGCAGCTCCCAGTCGGTCTGCTCCAGGGTGATGGTGTCGCCGTTCACGGGCAGGCCGTAGAAGGCCGGGCCGAAGCGGCTGGCGAAGTCCTCCAGCCGGTCCAGGGCGCCGGCCGCATCGAAGGCCTCCGCGTAGAGCTCGATGGCGGACGGCGCGGTATACATGCCGGCGCAGCCGCAGGCGCTCTCCTTGTCCTCGCGGGCGTGGGGGGCGCTGTCGGTGCCGAGGAAGAATCGGGGCTCGCCGCTGGTGGCCGCCTCCACCAGGGCCTGGCGGTGAGTCTCGCGCTTCAGCACCGGCAGGCAGTAGTGGTGGGGGCGGATGCCGCCCACCAGCATGTGGTTGCGGTTGAGCAGGAGGTGGTGGGCGGTGATGGTGGCGGCGACGCTCTCCGGCGCGGCGCGGACGAACTCCACCGCGTCGCGGGTGGTGATGTGCTCCAGCACCACCCGCAGGCCCGGATAGCGCTGCAGCAGCGGCGCCAGGCGATCCTCGATGAAGCGCAGCTCGCGGTCGAAGATGTCCACCTCCGGCCCGGTGACCTCTCCGTGGACGAGCAGCGGCAGGCCGGTCTCCGCCATCGCCTCCAGCGCCGGGTAGACCCGCTCCAGATCAGTCACGCCGGAATCCGAATTGGTGGTGGCCCCGGCGGGGTAGAGCTTCACCCCGTGGACGATGCCGCTGTCGCGGGCGGCCCGGATCTCCTCCGCCGTGGTGTTGTCGGTCAGGTAGAGGGTCATCAACGGCTCGAAGGCCAGCCCTGCCGGCACCGCGGCCAGGATCCGCTCGCGATAGGCCCGGGCCGAGCCGGTGGTGGTCACGGGCGGACGGAGATTGGGCATGACGATGGCCCGGGCGAACTGGTGCGCCGCGTGGGGGACCGTGGTCTGCAGGGCCGCGCCATCGCGCAGGTGGATGTGCCAGTCGTCGGGACGGATCAGGGTGATGCGCTTCATGGCTGGTGTCCTTGCGCTCGCTGGAATTCGGTTTCTATTTTCGCATCCCTGCACCGCCGATGGTACGCGTGTTCATGCCCCCGGGACATGAAGCAGGTGCGGGTATGACGAGGCGTCATGCCGACGCCCGCGGGCTCCCGGGGTGTGGAGACCCATGGCAGGGACCGGGACCTGTCCTCCGGTGCCGCTGATCGCCAATCCCAGTGCTTCGTGGTTGTCGGGGAAGAACCTGCGCTATCCTGTGGGTGCCGGGCCCGCGGGTCCGGCGGCCGTGCACACCAGAACACAACAGGCGCGGCCCGGCTGCGGATGGAGGTGAACGGGCATGGCTCATTTCATCGGCATGGCGCGCGCCGCGCGCATGCTGGGCATCGATCGGCATACCCTGCAGGAACTGGTTCACGACGGCCAGCTGGAAACCTTCGAGGGGCAGGTGGACGTGGAGGCGCTGCGCGAGCGCTACCCCGGAATGCTCACCGACGAGCCGGGGATCCTCGAGCATGTCCGCACCCTGCGCCAGACCGCCTTCGCCCGCCGCGTCCAGGAAGCGGTGGCGCCCAACCCGGAAGCCCTCGGCGCCCAGTTGCACAAGCTCGACGTGGAGCTGTCCATCGAGCGGCACCATGCCAGGAAGTACCGGCAGATCGTGGAGGACCTCGTGCGCAAGCTGAACGAGCTGCATCCGACCGTCACCGTGGAGCAGCGGATGCTCATTTCCGACATCTGCTGCTGGCTGGCCGGACGGATGGAGGATCGCTGAGCCGGCATGACCCATCGCATCCGCATGCTGCCCAGCGGCCACACGTTCGAGTGTGAAGCCACGGAAACCGTCCTGGAGGCGGCCCTGCGTTCCGGTGTGAACCTGGACCACGGCTGCGCCACGGGTACCTGCGGCGAATGCCTGGCGCGGGTGGTGTCGGGCAGCGTGGGTGAAGAGCTGTTCCACGACTACGTGGTGGGCGATGCCGAGCGACTGCAGGGTTACGCCCTCATGTGCCGCAGCCGTCCGGGCAGCGATCTCGAGATCGAGGCGCACGAGGCGAGGAGCGCGGCGGATATCCCGGAGCAGCAGCTCACGGCGCGCATCGTCCGTGTGGATGCGCCGGCGGACGACTACCGGGTGCTGCATCTGCGCACGCCGCGGACCCGGACGCTGCGCTTCCTGGCCGGCCAGAGCGTCGAGCTGAAGCTGCGGGGGCTGCAGCCACGGGTGCTGCCGGTGGCCAGCTGCCCCTGCAACGGCATGCAGCTGCAGTTCCACCTGCGCCGGGATCCCCGCGATCCCTTCGCCGAACGGGTTTTTCACGACCCGGCGTTTACCGCCCCGGTGGAGCTGCGGGGGCCGTTCGGGGAATTCATTCTTGACGAGGAGGATCCCAATCCGCTGGTGCTGGTGGCCCTGGATACCGGCTTCGCGCCGATGAAGAGCCTCATCGAGCACGCCATCGCCCTGGAACTGCCGCAGCCGGTGGTGCTGATCTGGTTCGCCATCCACCCCGGCGGCCACTACCTGGCCAATTACTGCCGATCCTGGGCGGATGCCCTGGACGACTTCCGCTTCGTTCCACTGGTGCTGGATGCCGGCCGGGGCAGACGACTGACAGCATCGGAGCAGGCACTGGCCGTGCTCGCGAGGCTGGAGTCACTGCCGGAGCCCCGCGTCTACCTGGCCGGCCCGGCGGATCCGACCCGGGACCTGGAGCAGGCGCTGGCCGCCGCCGGTCTCCCCGGTGAACGTCTGCGCATGGAAACCATGCCCTGAAAACCGAGCGTCACCCCCGGTACAACTGGTAAAATAACTGTTTTGCGGCGGGGGGAGCTGTCCTTCCCGGCCGCGTGCGGGCTCAACTCAGTGGAGAGTAGTGGAATGTCGGACATCAAGAAGGTGGTGCTGGCCTACTCCGGCGGTCTGGATACCTCGGTAATCCTGAAGTGGCTGGAGGAGACCTATGGCTGCGAGGTGGTGACCTTCACCGCGGACATCGGCCAGGGGGAGGAGCTGGAGCCGGCCCGGGCCAAGGCGGAAGCGATGGGCGTCAAGGAGATCTACATCGACGACCTGCGCGAGGAGTACGCCCGCGACTTCGTCTTTCCCATGTTCCGCGCCAACGCCGTCTACGAGGGCGAGTACCTCCTCGGCACCTCCATCGCCCGTCCGCTCATCGCCAAGCGGCTGGTGGAGATCGTCAACGAGACCGGCGCCGACGCCATCGCCCACGGCGCCACCGGCAAGGGCAACGACCAGGTGCGCTTCGAGCTGGGCGCCTACGCCCTGAAGCCCGACGTGAAGGTCATCGCCCCCTGGCGCGAGTGGGATCTCCTCTCCCGCGAGAAGCTCATGGCCTATGCCGAAACCCACGGGATTCCGGTGGACTTCGCCAAGGCCGGCAAGAAGTCGCCCTACTCGATGGACGCCAACCTGCTGCACATCTCCTACGAGGGCGGCATCCTCGAGGATCCCTGGGCCGAGCCGGAGGAGGAGATGTGGCGCTGGAGCGTCTCCCCGGAGAAGGCGCCGGACGAACCCACCTACCTCGAGCTCACGTTCGAGAAGGGCGACATCGTGGCCATCGACGGCCGGCCCACCAGCCCGGCCCGGGTCATGGAGTACCTCAACCAGGTGGGTGGGGCCAACGGCATCGGCCGCGACGATATCGTGGAGAACCGCTACGTGGGCATGAAGTCCCGCGGCTGCTACGAAACCCCGGCCGGGACCATCATGCTCAAGGCGCACCGGGCGATGGAGTCCCTGACCCTGGATCGCGAGGTGGCCCACCTCAAGGACGAGCTGATGCCGCGCTACGCCAGCCTGATCTACAACGGCTACTGGTGGAGCCCCGAACGGCGCATGCTGCAGGAGATGATCGACGCCTCCCAGGCCACGGTGAACGGCGTGGTGCGGGTGAAGCTCTACAAGGGCAACGTCATCGTCGCCGGACGCCGCTCCGAGACCGACAGCCTGTTCGACGAGAGCATCGCCACCTTCGAGGACGACGCCGGCGCCTACGACCAGAAGGACGCCGCCGGCTTCATCAAGCTCAACGCCCTGCGCCTGCGCATCGCCGCCCGCAAGGGCCGTTGAACCCGTCACTCCGGGACTGTCACTTTAAAAGCGTCCTGAATTCAACTCGTAAGTGCAACTCAGTTTGGCGGTGAGAGGACAAGCCACGGTAGCATCATGGCCCCCTCTAACCGCCAAGAAAGAGGAGCA
>NZ_QPJY01000016.1 GCF_003337735.1 Thioalbus denitrificans
GAACACGGAACACGGAACACGGAACACGGAACACGGAACACGGAACACGGAACACGGAACACGGAACACGGAACACGGAACACGGAACACGGAACGCCGCGTCCTCCCACGCTACTTGAGATTGAACTCCATGCCGTAGCTCACCTGCAGGGGGCAGGGCACCTCCTTCGGTGGCCTCGGCAGGGGCTGGGCCTTCAGCACAGCCTCCTCGGCGGCCTTCTGCAGCACGCCGTGGCCGCCGGCCACCTTCACGCCGCGCACACCACCGCCGCACTCGAGGGTGAAGGTGACCTGGATCACCCCCTCCAGTCCGCGGCGGCGGGCCAGGGTGGGATAGAACTTGTGCGCCTCGATGCGGCCCAGGAGCCGGCTGAGATACTGCTCCCGGAGCTGACTTACGCGGGCCGGATCCGGCAGTCCCGCCATTGTCTGCTCCGCCGCCACGGGCGCCTGGGACGGCTGTTGCGCGGGCGGGGGAGGCGTCGGTCTCGGCCTTGGCTTCGGTATTGGCTTCGGTTCGGGCTTGGGTTCGGGCTTCCGCTTCGGTTTCGGCGGCTCAGGCTCCGGTTCGGGCGCCGGTGGTTCCGGATCGGGTTCCGGGACCTCTTCCGGCACCGGCGCCGGCGGGGTTGGAAAGGTGAGGGTCACCCGGGTCTGCTGGGCGAGTATCGGCGCACGCGCCGCCGGCCGCATCACCGAGTCGGCGACCCAGAGCAGAACCCCGGCGTGAGCGAGGGCGGAGATGCCCACCGCCAGCAGGCGCGGCCAACCCTCCCGCCGCCTCATGGCTGCTCGGTGAGGATATCCAGTGACTGGGCGCCCGCCTTGCGGGCCGCGTCGATGACCGAGACGGCGTGTCCGAACCGGGCGGTGGTGTCGCCCCGCAGCCGCACCGATTTACGACCGGGGGCGTGGAGTGCGCCGCGCAGCGTCTCCTCCAGACGCTCGGGCGGAACCACCCGTCCGTCCACCCGCAACTCGCCCTCCGGCGACAGGATGACTTCCACCAGGGACTTGTCCTCGTCCATTGCAGCGGACTCCGCCTCCGGCAGCTCGATGTCGAGGCTCTCTTCCTGCACGAAGTGGGCGGTGAGCATGAAGAAGATCAGCAGCAGGAAGACAATGTCGATGAGCGGCGTCAGGTTCAACCCGGCGCGGGAGCGGCGGCGGTAGTCAGACCGCATTCGATGCCGCCTCCCGCTGCCGCGGGAGCTCCTCCGGGTTCTCCTGGCCGCCGTTGGCATGGTGATGGCCATTGCCGTTGCGCCCGGCCTGTTCCAACACCAGCGACACGCAGCGCTGCATGGCGTGGGCGCGGCGCTCGGCGGTGTTCTCCAGGAAGTGGAGCAGGATCAAAAGGGGAATGGCAACCGCCAGCCCGGCCCCCGTGGTGATCATCGCCTCCCAGATGCCGCCGGCCAGGGCCTGGGCATCCACCTTGCCCCCCGCCTGCTCGATGACCATGAAGGCCTTGATCATGCCGGTGATGGTGCCGAACAGCCCCAGCAAGGGGGCGGTGTTGCCGAGGATGGCCAGGGTGGCGAACCCCCCTTCCAGCCGGCGCAGCTCAACCGCCCGCTCCCGCAGCCCCACGTGGGTCAGGTCCTTGACCCCATCGGCGCGGGCCGCCAGCATCGCCCGCACTACCGCCACCTCCGGCCCCCGAACGCTTTCGAGGGCGCGCTCGTCACCGGCGATGGCGGTGTGGATGCGGGCCTCCAGGTCCGGTGGTGTCCGGCCCATGCGCAGGTAGTGGAAACAGCGTTCCAGGACGATGGCCAGGCCCAGCACCGAGTAGGCCGCCAGGACCCAGACCACAGGCCCCCCACGGAAGAAGAGATCGAAGATTGTCATGGTGCTGTCCAGTCCGTGGATTGACTTGTCGCCTCCAGTGGCGGTCAGCGTACCGGTCCTGCGGGCGAGATGCGAGTTGAACGTCTGCCGTGCCTATTTCAGGTTGAACTCCATGCCGTAGTTGACCTGCAGCGGACAGGCCACTTCCGGAGGCGGGGGCGGCATGGGCACGGCCTTCCTGAGCGCCTCTTCGGCCGCCTTCCGCAGCAGCTTGTGCCCACCGTTCACCTGCAGGCCGTTGATGGAGCCGTCCCGGCTCAGGTTGAAAGAGATATGGACCACGCCCACCAGCCCCCGCCGGCGGGCGACGGTGGGATAGAACTTGTGCGACTCGATGTGCCCCAGCAACTGACCCAGGTAGAGATCCCGGATCTTCAGGACCTTGGCCGGGCCCGGCTTGACGATCCCCGAAGCGGGAATCTGTGTCTTCGGGCCCGTGACCGGGCCGGCGGCGACCGGTGCCGGGCGCGGCTTGGCGGCGGGGCGCGGCTTGGGTTTCGGCTTCGGCTCGGGTTTCGGCTTCGGTGGATCGGGTACCACGACCGGCTCGGGCTCCGGTTCGGGCTCGGGCTCGGGTTCCGGTTCCGGTTCGGGCTCGGGCTCGGGCTCGGGCTCGGGTTCCGGTTCGGGCACCGGCTCTGGCTCAGCCTCCGGCTCGGGGGGGACCACAACCGGTACGGGTGCATAGACCTCGAACATGGCCAGCTCGAGGGGCACCAGTTCCAGTCCCGGGGCGGAGGCGGGAAGGGCCCTCGTCACGAAAAACGCCGCTGCGATGCCCATATGCAACAGGGCGGACGCGGTCAGGCCAAGGAAATTGCAATGGCTGCACTTCATTGGGGGCGCTGGGTGACGATGGACAGGCGTTCGAGTTTCTGGGTCTTCAGGATGTCCACGACGGAAACAAACCCGGCAAAAGGCACGGCCTCGTCCACCCGCATGACAATGGAGGTTTCCTTGTCGAGCCCGGACAGGCGCAACGACAGATCCTCCAGGGTCACGGCCTCATCGTTGTAGTAGGCGGCGCCATCCCGGTCGATGGAGAGGGTGATGGGAGGATCCTGGGGTGGTGCGGCCTCCTGGTTCGCCTTCGGAAGATTGATGTCGATCTTGCCCTGGGCGATGAAGGTGGCCGTGGTGAGCACGATGGCCAGCAGCACCAGCATGATGTCGATGAACGGGATGACGTTGATTGAATCAAACCGCTTCATAGCCATGGATTTTCTTCCATTCCGCGACAAGGACCTCGACGCGACGCAACAGGCCGTTGTAGAAGAGGATGGCCGGTATGGCCACGACCAGTCCGAGGGCGGTGGCCTTCAGCGCCAGCGCCAGTCCCACCATGATGGTCTTGACGTCGATATTTCCGCCCTGGCCGATCTCGTAGAAGGTGAGCAGGATGCCGAGCACGGTTCCGAGCAGGCCGACGTAGGGGGCGCTCGAACCGATGGAGGAGAGCTCGGTCAGATTCCGGGTGAGGGCCACGTTGAGTTCGTCGAGATGATCGAAGCCGCGTACGTCCACGCGGCGCAGGTAGAGATATCTTTCCACGGCGAACCAGACCATGAGAAAGCTCATGAATCCCAGTATGCCGATGATGCCGTAGTCGAGGTTGGACTTCAGAAGGTCCATCAGTGATTCCATCGTGTTCTCCGATACTATCCAGCCGATATCCGTATTGCCGCGGTTGTCAGGGTTGTATCCACCCCAGCGCCGTGGCGGTGCCGAGCCCGGCGATCATGAGGGCCGATACCCGGGTGAGGGTGGTTTCCCACGAGGCCAGATGCTCCCGCAGCTGCGCACCGAGGTGCGCCACGCCGAGGCCGAAGATCACTGCCGGCATCGCCACGGCGCCAATTCCGAATCCGAAGCCCAGCCAGGCGCCCGAGACGGCGCTGGCGGCAGCCGCCGCCGCCAGCATGATGGTGCTCAGGGGGGCACAGGGATTGAGCGCCATCCCCATACCCATCAGGTAGAGACCACCCGGCACCAGGCGCTTGTCCGGGCCGGGTTTGGCCCGCCGCTGCAGCCGCATCTCCACGGCGATCGGCTGTCCGTCCGGTTTGCGGCCCGGGCCGGTGGCAGCGCAATGTCCTTTCCGCCCGGTGGCGGATGAGCGCAGCAGCAGCCCGGCGGCCACCAGCAGCGTGGCGCCTCCCAGCACCCAGCGCACCACCGGGGATTCCAGCCAGCCCTGGGCGATGCCGCCGGCCAGCCCCGCCACCAGCCCCACCCCCGCGTAGCCGGTCAGCCGGCCGAGGGAGAAGGGCAGGAGGACCCGCCAGGCCTGCCGGACCCCGCCGCCACCGGCCACGAAGACCGGTCCGAGGAAGGGCAGGCAGGCGATGTTGCAGGGCCCGGCGCCGAAGCCGAGCCCCAGCAGCAGGGCCGCGCCGAAGCTGAGGCTGACTGCCGCGCCGTCCATCATGCCCGCTCCGTGGCCGGCGACCGGCGGCGACTCCACCAGCCGCGCAGGGTCCAGGACTCCCAGCGCTTCTGGGCCTGCTTGCGCTGCTTGAAGTAGCGGGGGCTGGCCGAGAAGACGGGGAAGGTGGCGTACTTCAGCTGCAGGACATCCTGGTCCGGGCAGAACTCCACGCAGCGGCCGCACAGGGTGCAGTCGGCGAAGGTGATGTCGCCCTGCTTCTCCGTGGTGTGGATCTCGCGGATGTCCATGGGGCAGGCCTTGGCGCACAGGCCGCACTTGCCGCAGCGGGGCGAAGGGTTCTTCACCAGCCGCGCCAGGCCCACCTTGCGGAAGGCGGCGTGCAGGGCCAGCAGCGGGCAGATGCGGCAGAAGGGCTGGCGGGTGGTCAGGCCCAGGGCCACCATGGCGCCGAACAGGAAGTCGGCGCTCACCGAGAGCACCATCACCGTCGGGTTGGCGCTGTCGAAGTAGAGCTGGGAGGTGTCGCCCACCGCCAGGGTGGTCATGATCCGGCTGGGACAGATGGCGCAGTAGGCGCCCACCAGGTCATGACTGGCGAAACCCAGGCCCGAGAGCAGCGGCAGGCTGAAGACCAGCACGCCGAGCATGAGCCACTTCACCGGACGCAGCCGGTCCACGATGCCCGGCGCCAGCGACTCCCGCTGCTGCAGGCCGAGCTTCTGGCCGATGACGCCGAGCAGCTCCTGGAAGAAGCCCAGCGGGCAGATCCAGCCGCAGAAGGCCTTGTTGAGCAGGACGAACAGCAGCAGGAAGGTGCCCAGGGTGGTCACCACCGGCAGCAGGCCCATGAGCAGCGATGTGCCGTTGCTGATCGACTCGCCCACCCGGTGGGCCATCTGGTGCTGGAAGGGAATCAGGGTGCAGTAGTCGGCCGAGCGCATGTCGTAGGCGCAGGTGAGCGCCGGGAAGGCGACGCTCAGCTTGTCGGCGGTGTAGTAGCCCACCACCACCGAGCCGTAGACGAGAAAGGCGAAGGCGGCCACCTGTACGAGCCTGCGGATGACGCTGAGATTGGTAAGCGGATTCATGGTTCAGGCGCTCCCGCGCTTCTTGTTGTCATGCCTGCGGCGGAAGCCGACCAGGCCGCCGACGAGAAAGCCGGCCCCGGCGATGGCCACGCCGGTGGGAAAGGACTGCCAGTGGGCCGGGTCGGCGTGGTAGGGAGCGGTGAGAACCGTCACGAACTCCAGCCCGTCCTCCCGGTGGCTGGCGGTGACGCTGAGCTCGGCCGGCGTGTTGTTCTCCCGTCCGGCCTCGACTTCAGGGAAGTCGTCGGGGAGGCGGAAGGTGACCCTGCCCGCGGCGTCGGTCACCGCTTCCAGCCGGCTGCCCTGGCTGGTCGCCAGCAGCACCGGCGTGCCGGCGAGCGGCTGGCCCTGGTAGCGGACCAGGAACGACCAGCGGTCGGCGGCCATGTAGCGGTAGTGCTCCCGCGGGATGGGGTCGGGCACCACCTCCAGCTCCGTCTTCACCGCCGCGGTCAGCTCGGCCGGGCTGTGGCCGCTGGGCTTGCCGAAGCTGTATTCGTAGCGGATGAGGGTGTCTTTCTCCGGGCCCCAGTCCTGTTCCACGACCAGGGCGTGGTAGTTGTCCATGCCCGTGGGCGGCAGGGTCAGGTGCCCATGCTCGGCGCTCAGCTCCATGCGGGTCAGATCGGGCTTCCAGTAGGTGATGCGGGCGCCGTCGGCGTTGGCCAGCATCAGCATCTTCGCGCGCCGGCCGCCACCGTGCCCGGCATGGCCGCCGGCGGGCTTCTGACCCGTTTCGGCTGCCGGCGCGGCGGCGTCGCCGTGGGCAGGCGGCTGGGCGAGGGCGACGGACACGCAGCAGCCGCTGGCGAGGAGTCCGGCTAGCAGGGTTTTCATTCGCATCGGTGTCTCCATGGGAGGAGGTTGTGCACCGGACCCTCCCTGGTCCGTGGCCAGCATCGGCCGGCCGGTGCACTCCCCTGTCCGGTCGGGCGGCTAGAAGGTGTACTTGTAGGTCAGCATCGCGGTGCGCGGGCTGGCCGGGTAGTAGTAGTACTTCTCCTGCCATGAGCCCATGGCGAAGTAGGTGCTCTTCTTCACCTCGGTGGCGTAGTGGTCGTCGAACAGGTTGTCGATGGTGAACACCAGCGCGTGCGGACCCTTCTCGTAGCCCAGCATCAGGTTGGTGACGAAGTCGAAGCCCTTGTAGGTATCCGAGTTGGCATTGTCCACGTAGTACTCGCTCCAGCTGTCGGCCTGCACGCGGGCCTTGAACCCGGAGGGGTGGTCGTACTCCAGGCTGAGGTTGTACTGGTGCCTGGGCGTGAAGGGGAGCTGGTTGCCGGAGCGGTCGAAGGTGAAGCCGCTGATGACCTCGGAGAACTCCTCGAACTTGTAGTCGCTGTAGGCATAGCCGAGCCCCGCCCACCAGCGCTTGCCGAGCCGCAGGCGGCCGCTGAACTCCAGGCCCTTCTTGTCGGTCTCGCCGGCGTTCTGGAAGGTGGTGTCGCCCCCGGTGTCCAGCACCGAGACGATCTCGTCGCTCACCTTGGTCTGGTAGACGGAGAGATCGAAGGTCCAGTTGTCGGCCCGTCCCTTGATGCCCACCTCCAGGTTGCGGGCGGTCGAGGCATCGAGTGCGCTGTTTTTCTTCAGCTCGGAGTCGGCCGGGATCTGATCGGCCTGGGCCAGAGAGGCGAACAGGTTGAGGGTGTCCGACAGTCGGTAGGTGACGCCCAGGCGTGGCGAGAAGAGGTTGAAGCTCTTCTTGGTGTCGTAGACCAGGGGATCGTAGACATAGGTGCTGCTGCCGTAGTCATAGACCCAGATCTGATCGGTGTGAATGTCGAACTCGGAGCGGTCGAAGCGGAAGCCGGCATCCACCAGCCAGCGCTCGGCCGGTTGCACGCTCTCCTGGAGGTAGAAGCCGTAGAGCGTGTTGAGGGTGTCCTCGGTCTGCATCAGGTCGCCGGGACGGTCCGAGAGGGTGGAGGTGATGCGCCCGCCGAAGCCGGTGGTGACATCAGCATACTTGTACTTGGCGGAATCCCGGGTGTCGTCGCGGCGGAAGGTGACGCCGCCCACCAGGGTGCTGTCGCCGATGAAGTGGTGGTTCCAGTTGAGCTCGAGGTCGGTGCCGAGGACGTTGGTGCCCGGGTTGTCGTTGATGGCGCCGGTGACCGGGTGGTAGTGCTCCCAGTGGTTGAAGTACACGCGCGGCTTGAAGGTCAGGTCGCCCCAGCTCTGCTCGAAGCGGGAGTTGAAGAACCAGATCTTCGAATAGCGGCCGGAATGCTTCCAGGGATCCTGGGTGTCGTCCACCTCGCCGGTGCGCTTGTACTCGTCGAACAGGGCCTTGTCGAGGGAACCGGGCAGCTGGATGTCGGCCTTGGAGTAGCTGAGCTCCGACTCCCACAGGCCGCCGCCGTCCAGCATCAGGCCGTGCTTGAAGCTCACCTGGTTGGTGTCGAACTTGTTCCAGTGGCGCCAGTCGTTGTCCATCACGCGGCGCGAGGCGGTGACGGAGAAGGCGTTGCTGTCGTTGATGTCGGCGCCGTAGCGGACGTGATAGCTCTCCGCCCCCTCGGTGCCGAGGCCGAGCTTGACCCGGTTGGTGGCGTCGAAAACCGACTTGGAGATGATCTGCAGGGTGCCGCCGGCCGCGCCGCTGCTGTAGAGGTTGCCCGGGCCCTTGGAGATCTCGATGCGCTCGATGTCCTGGGTGTCGATGTAGTCGAAACGGGAGAAGCTGTCCGGATCGGTCATGGGCACGCCGTCGCGGATCACCATGATCTCGCGCACGCCATAGTTCGCCTTCTGGCCCGCGCCGCGGATCACCAGGCGGACGTCGTAGCCGCCGTTCTTCGAATCGATGAGCACCCCGGGTGTCCCCTGGATGGCATCCTTCACGTTCATCATCTGCGCCTGCTCGATACGCTTCTCGTCCACCACTGCGATGGCGGCGGGCACCTCCCGGGTGGTGCGCTCTATGCGCGAGGCGGTGACGCTGATGGTGTCGAGATCGACCTTGTCGGCCGTCTCGGGCGTTTCCGCCCAGGCGGGGCTGGCGGCGGAGAGCGAGGTGGCGATGGCCACGACGAGAACCCGGCGCGCGATGGCCGGTTGATGTGAAGCGACGTTCATGTGTGCTGACCCCCGGATGTGTGCGCCAAGCAATTGATATTTGTCTTTTTTATGGTTCCGGTAACTCGTCCAGCAGGGGTCCGTCCCAAGCTGGTGGACCCCAAAGCAAGGAGTGGGCCAATCGGGCCTTGACGTTTATCAAGGGGTTAATCGGGGAGACACATGCCGCTGCAGGTGATTTGCCGCAAATATGTGGTATTTGCCGCATTCGTGCGTCCCGGGAGGAAGCCACGCGGTCTGCACCGAAGTGGCCCGGCCCTGTTGGCGGCACCCGGCCGGTACCGGCTGCCAGACGCGGGCGTCACCCGCCGGAAGGGCCGGCGATGTCCGCAGCGGACGGTGGCGGGGGCGGGGCGCGCCCTCCCTGGCGCATCCGGCGTTCCCTGCCGCCCCGCTGAAGGGGTCAGAACCGGGCCGACACGCCGACCGTGTAGGTGCGCCCCGGGTTCACCACGATGGAGATGTCCTCCATGTCGAAGATGCCGTCCGGTACCCCGCCGGTGCCGGGGCTGGCGCCGTCGGAGCTGCCGCGGGCCGTGTTCCAGTAGTCCGCGTCGAAGAGGTTGTCCACCCGGGCGAAGAGACTCCAGGTCTGGTTCTCGCCGAAGCTGCGCTCGTAGGTGGCCAGCAGGTTGAACACGGCGTGGCCGTCCACCTCGTTCCAGTTCAGCTCGTCGGCGTAGTAGGACGAGCTGGCGTCGATCTCCCCGGTGAGGGTCAGGTAGGGGGCGGCGCGCCAGTTCAGTCCCACGTTCAGGTGGTGCGCCGGCGCGCGGGGAACGTCGTTGCCCTCGAGGTCGTAGGATTCCAGGCAGTACTGGTTCTCCGTGTCGTACTCGCCCGGATCGCAGACGCCGTCGGCGTTGCCGCCCGTGGCGGGATCGAAGAAGCCGTTGCGGCCGTAGCGGTTGCCCAGCAGGAGGTTGAAGTTGTCGTACTGGGTGAAGAAGGCATCCAGGAAGGAGTAGGAGATGTTGACCCAGAACGGCTTCGCCGAATCGCTGCGCAGGACCAGTTCCAGTCCCCGGCTGCGCATGCCGCCGATGTTCTCGTAGCGCAGCGGCTCCCCGTCCGGGTCCACCACGCCATACTGGCCGGCGGAGGACATGATGTAGTCCTCGCGGTCGATCTGGAAGATGGCCGTGTCGAGGTCCCAGTTGATGCCGAAGGCGCTGAAGGTGCGGCGCAGGCCGAGCTCCAGGTTGAGCGCCTGCTCGGGGTCGAGGTCGGGGTTGTTCTCGACGTTGCCGTCGGGATTGGTGCTGCCGGCGAAGAGCTGCTCCACGGAGGGGGCGCGGAAGCCGGTGGAGGCGTTGGCGTAGAGGTCGGTGGTGTCGTTGAGGGCGTAGTTGCCGCCCAGGCGCCAGGAGGTGACGTTGAAATCCCGGCTCAGTTCGAGATCGGTGAGGTTGTCGCTGTAGTCCAGGGCGATGTGGTCGTAGCGGCCGTTGAGGGTCACCACCAGCGGGTCGGTCACCCGGAACTTGAGCTCGCCGTAGGCGGCCTGGATGCTCTCCTCGGTCTCGCCGTCCTCGTTGACCACGCCGGCCACGGCGGCCGGCCTGCTGCTGAAGCGGGAGTACTTGTAGGTGGTGATGTTCTCGTTGAGCTGCTCGTAGGTGTTGGCGCGCAGGTCCAGTGCGGCCAGCCAGGCCAGCTTCTCGCCGGCCTGGCGCAGCTCCGCCTTGATGCCGCGCTGCACCTGGTGGTAGTCGGTGGCGGTGGCGTAGGCGTCCGGGTCGGTGATCAGCGTCCCGTCCTCGTAGTAGTAGCCGTTGATGGGCTTGCTGACGAAGGCGGTGTCGTCGCTGAACTGGTAGGCGTTCAGCAGCAGGTTGCCCGTCTCACCCATGTCGCGGGAGTAGGTGACGAAGTACTTGGAGAGGTCCACGTCGTACATGCGGGTGTAGTCGTCGTTCTCGATCCACTCGCTCTTCGGGTCCAGTTTCGCGGCGGTGATGCCGTCCACCGTGCCGTGGCTGTCCTTGGCCCGTTCCGAGCGTTCGAAGCCGAAGGTCACGTCGCTGACGTCGTCGATGTAGTACTGCAGCTTGCCGTTGAGGTAGTCGGACTGGGAGTCGGAGTCCTTGTAGTACCCGTCGGTCTGGCGCCGGGAGACCTGGACGTGTCCCGACGCCTTCTCGCCGGCGAAGCCGGCCCGCCCCAGGTACTTCCGGAAGCCGAAGCTGCCCGCCTCCACCCCGGCCGTGTAGCCGGCCTGCTTGGCGCCGCGCTTGGTGGTGATGATCACCGCGCCGGAGAGGGCGTCGTCGCCGAACAGGTAGGAGGCGCCGCCCTTGACCACCTTGATGGACTCGATGTTGTCCAGATCGATGTTGACCCGGCCGGTGCGCTCGAACACCGGCACGCCGTCGATGACCACCGCCACGCCCGGCTTCTCGCCCATGTAGCGCTGGTTCTCCACGCCGCGGATGTGGATCTTGAGCTGTTCGCCGCTGTCGAACTCCGTGGTGATGCCGGGGATGGACTGCAGCACCTGGTGGATGTTCTCGGCATGGGCCTTGTCCACCTTCTCGCCGGAGACTACGGCGATGTTGGAGGGCTCCTCGCGCTTGGACTCGAAGCGGTCGTCGATGGTGGTGGACTCCACCGTGATCAGGCCGAGGTCCTCGGCGAGGACAGTGGCCGGGGCGGCGGCGGCGAGCGCTGCGGCGACGGCCGCGGCGAGACCCCGGCGACCGGCGGCCGGGTGGGTTGAAGCTGTGTTCATGCGTGTTGACCCCCGAGTTGGTGTGCGTCAAGTAATTGATATATGTCTTTTATTTTTGGGTGTTTCGGTAATCCGCCCGGCAGGGGGGTGTTCAACCGCGAAGGCCTACAGCAAGTAGTGGGCCAATGTTCGTGTGACCCTTTTCAAGGGGTTACACGAAGAGAATGTTGCGGAATCGGGTGTGTTGCCGCAGGCATGGGGGCATATGCCACAGTGCGGGAATGGGAGGCATTTGTTTTCAGCTTCGATTCAGGGCGCCGCCCTAGACTGGCCTCCAGCTTGGAATAGTCCGGAGGTCCGGTGCATGTCCGAATCCGAAATCAAGGTCTGGGATCCGCTGGTGCGCGCCATGATCACCGGCCGCAAGCGGGCCTGAAGGGGGCGGTGATGAACACCATCAATGTCACGGCCGCCCACGCGCCCCTGGACCGGATCCGGGTCCGGGTCTGGGACCTGCCCCTGCGGCTGTTCCACTGGCTCTTTGCCGGAGCCTTCGCGACCGCCTGGCTCAGCCGGGATGACCGCCTGCTCCATGTCCATGTCTTCGCCGGCTACCTGCTGGCGGGGCTGGTGCTGTTCCGCCTCGCCTGGGGGCTGGTGGGCAGCCGGCACAGCCGCTTCCGCGACTTCGCCTGCGGCCCGCGCGCCGCGCTCGGCTACCTGCGCAACCTGCTGGCGGGGCGTGCGCCGCGCATGCTGGGCCACAATCCGGCGGGGAGCTGGGCCATCTTCGGCCTGCTGGCGCTGGGCCTCGGCCTGGGCCTCAGCGGACTGCTGACCCTGGGCGGCGAGGAGGGGCATGGTCCCCTGGCGGGCTGGATCGGGTTTGCCGCCGGTGAACGGGCGCACCAGGTCCACGAGTTCCTGGCCTGGACCATGCTCGCCCTGGTGGCCGCCCACCTGATCGGCGTGGCGGTGGAGAGCCTGCTGCACCGGGAGAACCTGGCGGCGGCCATGATCCACGGCCGCAAGCGGCGGCGGGGCGATACGGCCGATGTGCCCGCCCTGCGCCCGATCGCGCTGGCCATCGCCATGGCCGTGGCCGGTGGCGCCTGGGCCAGCTTCGGCGGCTACCTGACGGCGACGCCTGAGCAGCCCTACCTGCCCTTCGCCGGGCCGGTTCTGCCCGACGATCCGGTGTGGCGGGAGGAGTGCGGGAGCTGCCACCTGGCCTACCACCCCTCCCTGCTTCCCGCCCGCTCCTGGGAGCGTCTCCTGGCGGGGCAGGAGAGCCATTTCGGCGAGGACCTGATGCTCGAGCCGGAAACCGTGGCGGTCCTGCGCGGGTTCCTGACTGCCAATGGGGCGGAAACCCTGCCCACCGAGGCGGCCTGGAAAATCCTGCGCTCGGTGCCGGCGGGCGAGGCGCCGCTGCGCATCAGTACGACGCCCTATTGGAAGGCGAAGCACGGCGGGATCGACGCGGCGGTGTTCGAGCGCGCGCCGGTGAACAGTCCGGCCAACTGCGGCGCCTGCCATGCGGATGCCGGTGCCGGAACCTTCGAGGATGCGGCCATGGGCGTTCCGGAACCCGAAGGCGGAACCACGGGCTGAATGCTGAACTGGAAACGACACCATCCTGATTGACGCGAGAGGAGCTGAACATGAACAAGGCAATGCTGATGCTGGCCGCGACCGCGGCACTGTGGGGAGCGGTGGCCCAGGCCGACACGGTGGCCGACCAGCTGGACCGCTATTACGCCGAGGGCGGCAAGGTGTTCAGCGCCGCCGCCGGCGAGGCGATGTGGGCCCGGGAGTTCCCCGATCCCGACGGCGGTCCTGCGCGCAGCTGTTCCACCTGCCACACCACGGACCTGAAGCAGTCCGGCACCCATGCCCGCACGGGCAAGGCCATCGAGCCGATGGCGCCGTCGGTCAACCCGGAGCGGCTCACCGATGCGAAGAAGATCGAGAAGTGGTTCCTGCGCAACTGCAAGTGGACCCTGGGCCGGGAATGCACGCCGCAGGAGAAGGGTGATTTCCTCGTCTACATCAAGCTGCAGTAATCCGGCAGCGCAACTTTCAGCCTTGGACAAGGGGTAGGACATGAAGAGAAACAGAGGTGGAATCCGGATGCTGCTGCCGATCGTGCTGGTGCTCGGCACCACGGCCGCGGCGGTCATGGCCTCGGACGATGAGCGGGGCGAATACGGAGAGCGGGGCGAGCGCGGGGAGACCTGGGTCTACGGCGGCCACGGGGCCGACGCCGTCCTGCCCTCCGGGGCCTTCATGGGGGAGCCGGTCGGTTCCAGCCGCCGCGGCGTGGCGCCGGTGGCCAACGAGCTCTACCAGGAGGATTGCGGCGGCTGTCATTTCGCCTACCAGCCCGGGCTGCTTCCCGCCCGCTCCTGGGATAGGATGCTGGGAGGGCTCGCCGATCACTTCGGCGAGAATGCCGAGCTGCCCGGGGACGAGGTGAAGGTCCTGCGCGACTACCTGATGGCCAATGCCGCCGATGCCAGCGACTACCGGCGCTCGCGCAAGATTGCCGGTTCCATCATGCCGGAGGAGGCGCCCCTGCGGATTTCCGCGACCCCCTATTTCGTCCGCAAGCACGACGAGCTGCCCCGGCGCGTGGTGCAGGACAATCCGGATGTGCGCTCCTTCAGCAACTGCAGTGCCTGCCATACCCGTGCCGAGGCCGGTTCATACCGCGAAGGCGAGATCCGGATCCCGGGCTATGGGCGCTGGGACGACGATTGATCCATCATGAAGCGCCTGTTCATACAGATCCTGATCGTCGCCATCCTGGGCGGTGGCGCGACCGGCGCCATTGCCCGGGGCGACGACGAGCGCCGCGACGGTGACATCGGCCACCGCGAAGCCCGGGCGCTGGTGCGCGAGGGGGTGATACTGCCCCTTGCCCAACTCATGGAGCGCATCCGCGAAGCCCGGGAAGGCCGGGTGATCGAGGTGGAGCTGGAGCGCAAGCATGGGCGATACATCTATGAAGTGGAGCTGCTCGACGAGCGCGGCCAGGTCTGGGAAATGAAGATCGACGCCGCCAGCGGCGAGATGATGAAGCTGGAACAGGAGGACTGAATCGGTGCGCCTGCTGCTGGTCGAGGATGATGCGGCCCTGTCGCGACGGCTGAAATCCGATCTCACCGCCGCGGGTTACGCCGTGGATGTGGCGGACAACGGCATCGACGGCGAGTTCATGGGCGACGAGGAGCCCTACGACGGGATCATTCTCGATCTCGGCCTGCCGGGGCGACCGGGGCTGGAGGTGCTGCGCAACTGGCGCAGCCGCGGCAATGCCGTGCCCGTGGTGGTGCTCACCGCCCGCGACGCCTGGCACGAGCGGGTCGACGGCCTGAAGGCGGGCGCCGATGACTACCTGGGCAAGCCCTTCCACGTGGAGGAGTTGCTGGCGCGGCTGGCGGCGGTGCTGCGCCGCCGCCACGGCCGGGCCGACGAGCAGATCAGCTGCGCGGGGCTGGTGCTGGACGAGGACCGGCAGACGGTCACCACCGCCGCGGGCGAGAGCTTCGACCTCACCGGCACCGAGTTCCGCCTGCTGCGCTACTTCATGCTGCACCCCGGGCAGGTGCTGTCCAAGACCCGCCTCACCGAACACGTCTACGAGGGCGATGCGGATCGCGACAGCAACGTCATCGAGGTCTACGTGAACCGGCTGCGGCAGAAGTTCGGCAAGGCGCTCATCGAGACCCGCCGCGGCCAGGGCTACATATTCGGGGACAACGGCCGGTGAATTCCCTCGAGCGGCGGCTCCAGGCCGGGCTGGCGGTCAGCCTGGTGCTGCTCATGGGACTGCTCTGGTGGCTGGTGAACATGGCCATCGGCCGGCTTACCGAGGACTACGTGGCCTCCCGGCTCAGCCATGACGGGGAGACCCTGCTCGCCGCCGTCGCCTTCGGATCCGACGGCGCCCCGGTCCTCGACGCGGGACGCCTCAACGTGATCTACGATCAGCCCTTCTCCGGCCACTATTACCTGATCCTGCCGGAGGCGGGCGAGGCGCTGCACTCGCCCTCCAGCTGGGATACGCCGCTGGAGGTGGCGGCCCTCGAGCCCGGGCGGCAGCGGGTCTGGCAGCTGGACGGCCCCGTCGACCAGCGCCTGCTGGCCTGGGCCGGGGGCTTCCGCAAGCAGGGACATACCCTCACCATCGCCGTGGCCGAGGACCTCTCTCCGCTGACCGACAGCCTGCGCCGCTTCAACGGCTATTTCGCCGCCCTGGTGGGGCTGGTGCTGCTGGTGACGCTCGGGGTGCAGCAGGTGGTCGTGCGCAGATCCTTCCGTCCCCTGCGCCGGGTGCGCGAGGAGATAAGGCGCCTGGAGGAGGGGGAGATCGGCCAGCTGCCGGAGAATGTGCCCGCCGAGGTGCGGCCCCTGGTGGCGGAGGTCAACAGCCTGCTCGACCTGGTCTCCCAGCGCCTGCAGCGCTCCCGCAATGCCCTGGGCAACCTGGCCCACGCCCTCAAGGGGCCGTTGCACCTGGTCACCCAGATTACCCGCGGCGAGGCGCTGGCGGACAAGCCGGAGGTGGCCGCCGAGCTGGAGCAGCACACCGACCGCATCCGTCAGCTGATGGAGCGGGAGCTGCGGCGGGCGCGGCTGGCGGGCAGCGGCGCGCCGGGGCGGCGGTTCCGGCCGATGGACGACCTCGAGGGGCTGGTGACCGTGCTGGAGCGCATTCACGACGAACACCGGGTCCATATCGTCCTGCAGTTCGATGGCCCCGACCGGGCGGTGCAGGGCGACCGCGACGACCTGCTGGAGCTGTTCGGCAACCTGCTGGACAACGCCTGCAAGTGGTCCGCCGGGCGGGTGCGCTGCCGGGTGGATTCCGGCGCCGGGCTGGCCGTGGACGTGGAGGACGACGGTCCGGGCTGCGACGGGGAGCAGCTCGACCAGCTCACCGGCCGCGGTGTGCGCATCGACGAGTCGGTGGCCGGACACGGCCTTGGACTGTCCATCGTCAAGGACATCGTCCAGCTCTACGGCGGCAGCCTCCGCTTCGATCGCTCCCCCGAACTGGGCGGCCTGCGGGTGCGCGTCCGCCTGCCGGGAATCTGAGTCGCGGATTCGGCAGCGGAGTCTCGGAAACGGACGGTGAGAAGGGTGAAGGGATAAAGGTGAAGGAGTTGCGCGGGCCCCGGATTTCCGGGGACACTCCTTACTGAAAACTGAAAACTGAAAACTGAAAACTGAAAACTGAAAACTGAAAACTGAAACGCCCGTTCTGACTCCAGCCACCCTTATCCATTATCCCTTATCCATTCACCCTTATTTCCTTATCCCGGCGCCCAAAGAAAAACCCGCACAGGCAAGGTGTGCCTGTGCGGGTCGGAGGCCCCAAATGGGGGAGGGAGGGGTCAGTGGGTGATCTTGTTCTCGTGGCACTCCACGCAGCCCACCTCCGTGCCCTTGGCCAGGGTCACGGTTCCGCCGCCTTCCTTCCGCGGCAGGGTGCGCTCGGCGGCCGTGCGCGAGAGCACGGTGCCCAGGCCGTCGGTGCCGTGACAGGTGGTGCACAGCTCCGGCTGCTTGTCACCCAGGTCCTCGTGACCATTGACCCAGCGGGTGTCGTTCACCGGGTGCATGCCGTGGGGACCGTCGAGGGTGATGCCGAGGCTGCCCGGCTCGTGGCAGGTGTCGCACTCGATGATGGTGCCCGAGTGGCCCTGGAGCTGCTTGGCCGTCACGTTGTCATTGGCCATGGGATTGGGGTTGGGGAAGATGGCGTGGGTGCTGCCGTGGCAGCCTTCGCACATCACTCCGCCGTGGCCGTTGCTGAGACGGTAGAGGCTCTCGTTCTCGGCGAAGCGTGAATCCGCCACCTTGATGGGCTTGGCATCCGGTTCGCCGAGGATGTAGGCCTGCAGCAGGCGGATGCCGTCCGGGGCCACCACCGCGCCGGCCGGGTGGTTGGGGCTGGCCGCGTCGCCGGTGTGGCACGATTGGCAGGCCGGCTCGCTGGCCCAGGGGATGCGCTTGCCCAGGTCGAGCCCGTCGGGCGCCGGGTTGGCGGCGCTGAGCTGGCCGGTGAAGTCGTTGCCCACCTGCTCCATGTTGCCGTGGCAGTCCTGGCAGACCACGCCGCCGGCGGCCATGGCGCCGCGCAGGCACTGGGTCTGCTTGCCCGGGTGGCACTGGTAGCAGGTCTCCTGCAGCACGTACTCGGTCACCGTCAGGCTGGCGTCCGCGCCCGGGTAGACGGTGTTGGCCGGCTGGTCGCGCGCCGGGTCGTCCGGCGTGGGCATCTGCGGGAACACGTCGCCGCCACCGAAGGTCAGGCTGCCGTGATGGCCGTGCATGGCCCGCGACATGCTGATGTGGGTGGTCTGCTGCCGGCCCGCGGCGTCATCCACCGGACCCACCTGGGCCAGGTCCAGCGCCGGGGAGTAGTGGCACTGGGAGCACTGCACCGGCCGCTGGTTGTCCAGGTCGGTGCCGTGCTTGGCATCGTGCAGGCGCAGGATGTTGACCTTGGCGGCATTGAGCAGGTACTGGGGCCCGAGGCCGTCGGCCAGCGCCTGGGCCTCGGTCATGACCATGAAGTCGTTGCCCGGATCGGCGTCGGTGTTGACGCCGGCGAAGTCGCTGGCCAGGCCGCTGTAGCCGTCGTCGGAAGCGGCGTGACAGGTCTGGCAGTCGGCCTCGGAGGCCACCGGCAGCACCACGTCGGTGGCGGCCAGCACCGCGTCGGTCGCCTTGTCGCGAGCCTCCACCTTCATCAGCGGATAGGCGTTGCTGCGGCCCTGGTCGTCCACCGGGAGGATCGGAATGCCGTCGGCGGCGAACCAGTTCACCCCGGGGATCACCTTGCCGATGGTCTGGCCCTGCACCGTCAGGCCGGCGAAGAAGGCCAGGTCGCGATCGAAGCGGCTGAACGCCTGCGGGGTGTTGGCGCTGCCCGGCATATCCTGCTGGTGGGGAACCAGGTTGCCGGCCAGCAGCTCGTTGATGTCCGGCACCGGCAGGCCCCGGTCGACGGGCAGCGGCTCGAACAGCGCCAGGATGCTGTCACCCACGCCACTGTCGTAGGGGTAGAGCACGGCGTAGGTGTCGTAGGCCAGGGTCTTGCCGGTGATGGCGCCGAGGTCCCAGAAGTTGGTCTTCGGAACACCGCCGGCGGTGTAGCCGCTGGTGGTGTTGATGGAGCCGGCGCCGGCCGGATCCAGCGGGCTGGAGCTGGCGGCGTAGGTCAGCCTCACGTCCGCGTCGCTGAGCAGCCGCGGTTCGCCGCCGCCCTGGCCGCGCTCCAC
Source organism: Thioalbus denitrificans (assembly GCF_003337735.1). NCBI lineage: Bacteria > Pseudomonadati > Pseudomonadota > Gammaproteobacteria > Chromatiales > Ectothiorhodospiraceae > Thioalbus > Thioalbus denitrificans. Next base: position 18,382 of record NZ_QPJY01000016.1, read on the forward strand.
CACCTGGGCGTGCAGGACGTTGAAGGGAGGCAGGATGCTGAAGACCTGGTAGTCCAGGTCGGCGCAGTGCATGCCGAGATCATTGGCGGCCAGCACCCGCAGCTCGCCCAGGTTGCCGCCGCTGGGCGGGGGCGGGGGCGGTGGGGGCGGCGGCGCGCTGCAGTCGGAGGGGGCGTGCTCGACAGCCTTCTCCACGCTGCTGCCATTGCTGCTGGCGCGCACCCGGCAGGGCGTCTCGTTCAGGCCGTAGATGCGTACCCGCCACTGGCCTCTCCGGTCCGCCGTCACGGTGGACAGGGTCTCGCCGCTGGCCGCGTCGGCCAGCACCACGGTGGCCCGGCGGCTGCTGCGGCCATCCACGTACAGACGGTTGCGCTCGACATCCCATTTCGCGTTGTCGATACGCAATGACTCATCCGCGGACGCCTGGATGCGGCTTTCGTCCTTGTTGACCCGCACTTTCTTGTGGTCCGACGCCTGGGCCTGGAGACCGGCGTAGCCGGCGCCCAGGACCAACGTCAACATCAGCAGCCAGAAGCCTGGCAGGCCTGCTCTTCTCATCATGACGGTCACCCCCATCGTGGTGGACCCGGACGCGTTCCGGGTGTCGTTCCCTGGCGGTCGGTTGGACCTGGTATCCGGTCCAGACCGGGTCTCTGTTCAGCCCCATTTATAAAACATGAATAAATTCATGCGCTTTTATGTTTTTCTATTGTCTGTCGCAGTATCTGAACAAGGGCCCGCCGTCCCTGGAAGGCCCTTGTTCTGATCCCACAACGGTTGGTTTCCGGGTTTTCCTCCATGAAAATTGTGACAAATGTCGCCATTCCGGGATCCAACCCCGTCGCCCGGTTCCGGCCGGGCGGCCCTGAAAGTGCCTCCCGGAGTGAAGTAGTACACTATTGGACTATGCGCGGCCTGATAGCTGGACTGCTGTTGCTCGCCGCCCTGTCGCTTGCGGCCTGCGGCGAGGAGTCATCCGCGCCGCCCGGCGCGGATGACGGGCCGGTCCGCCTGCGCGTGTGGGTCCACTCCGGGCAGCCCGGCGAGCGGGCGGTGATCCGGGACCAGGTGGCGCGCTTCAATGCCGCGGAGCCGGGGGTGCAGGTTGAGCTCACCGTCATTCCCGAGGGGGGCTACAACGCCCAGGTCCAGGCCGCGGCCCTGGCCGGCGATCTGCCCGATGTGCTCGAGTTCGACGGCCCGTTTCTCTACAGCTATGCCTGGCAGGGGCATCTGCGGCCCCTGGATGGGCTGCTGCCCGCGGCGGTCAGGGACGATCTCCTGCCCAGCCTCGCGGCCCAGGGCAGCTGGAACGGCAGGCTCTATGCGGTGGGCGCCTTCGACTCCGGTCTGGGGTTGTGGGGGCGGAAAAGCCTCCTCGAGGCCGTGGGGGCGCGTCTGCCCGCCGGGCCGGACGCGGCCTGGAGCGCGACGGAGTTCGCGCAGCTGCTGGAGCGCCTGGCGGAGCGGGACTCCGACGGGGCGGTGCTCGATCTGAAGCTCAACTACACCGGCGAGTGGTTCACCTACGCATTTTCCCCCGTGCTGCAGTCCGCCGGGGCCGACCTGGTCACCCGCGCGCCGCCGCTGCGCGCCGGGGGTGTCCTCGACAGCGGGGAGGCGGTCGCCGCGCTGCGGCGGGTGCAGGACTGGATCCGGGCCGGCCGGGTCGATCCCAACCTGGATGACGCCGCCTTCACCGGGGGCCGCGTGGCGCTCTCCTGGGCGGGGCACTGGGAGTATCCCCGCTACCGGAAGGCGGTGGGCGATGACCTGGTACTGCTGCCGTTGCCCGATTTCGGCGCCGGCAGCCGGACCGGGCAGGGCTCCTGGAACTGGGCCATCACCACGCGGTGCGACCGGCCGGAGGCCGCCGCCCGCTTCCTCGGGTTCCTGCTCCAGCCCGACGAGGTGCTGGCGATGACCGCCGCCAACGGCGCGGTGCCGGGGACCCGGCGCGCCGTCGCCCGCTCTCCCCTCTACGGGCCGGCGGGCCCCCTGCGGCTGTTTGTCGCCCAGCTCGGCGAGAACGCGGTTCCCCGGCCCCGCACACCCGCCTACCCGGTCATCACCTCCGCCTTCCAGAAGGCCTTCCAGGACATCCGCAACGGCCTCGATGTGGAGGAGGCGCTGCGGCGCGCCGCAGCGCTTATCGACCAGGATATCCAGGACAACCGCGGCTACCGGGCCGTGGAGTGACGGCCCGGTTCCGCACCATGCCCCGCCCCCTCACCGACCAGACTCCCGCCGCCTGGTCCATGGCCGCCCCGGCGGTCGCGGGGCTGGCGCTGTTCGTCGGCCTGCCGTTCCTGGTGGCCTTCGGGCTCGCCTTCACCAGCGCCCGCCTCGGCTCGCCCCTGCCGGTGGAGTTCCTGGGCTGGGAGCAGTTCCGCCGCATCCTCGCCGATCCCGCGTTCCTGCGCGCGCTGGCCAACAACGGGCTGTTCGCGATGGTGGTGGTGCCGCTGCAGACCGTGCTGGCCCTGGGGCTGGCGCTGCTGCTCAACCAGCCCCTGCGCGGCCTGCCCCTGTTCCGGACCCTGTTCTTCATGCCGGTGGTCTTCCCCATGTCGCTGGTGGCCGTGGTCTGGGTGCTGCTCTACGCTCCCGGCGGGACGGGGCCGGTCAACGCCTTTCTCGGCTGGCTGTCGTTCGGGGCCTGGAGTCCGCGGGATTTCCTCCACGATCCCGCCTGGGCCCTGCCGGCCATCATGCTCACCTCCATCTGGCAGGGGGTGGGGTTCCAGATGGTGATCCTCCTGGCGGGGCTCCAGGCCATCCCCGCCGAGCGCTACGAGGCCGCCGCCATCGATGGCGCCGGCGGCTGGGGACAGTTCCTCCACGTCACCCTGCCGGGGCTGCGCAACACGCTCATCTTCGTGGTGGTGGTCACCTCGATTCTCGCCTTCCGCCTCTTCGACCAGGTGCGCATCATGACCCAGGGCGGCCCCGGAGAGGCCTCCGCCACGGTCATCTACGCGGCCGTGCGCGCCGCCTTCGAGCGCCAGCAGGTGGCCCGCGGGGCGGCCATGACGGTGGTCTTCTTCCTCATCGTGCTGGCCGTCACCCTGCTGCAGCGGCGGCTGCTGCGCCAGGAACGGTGACCGGACATGGCCCACAGCCTCCGCCGCGCCATCCGTTACCTGCTGCTCGCCGCCGCCGCGGCGCTCATGGTCGCGCCGGTGGCGATCATGGTGGTGGGGGCGCTGAAGCCCGATGCCCGGGTGCTGCCCGAGGCGGGCACCCTGCAGGCGCTGTTTCCCGGGCGGCTGACGCTGGAGAATTTCGCCGACGTCCTGGGACGCACCCGCTTCGGCCTGTTTCTCTTCAACTCGCTGTTCATCAACGCCGCCATCGTGGCCCTGGGGCTGGCGGTGAACAGCCTGGCCGGCTACGCCCTGGCGCGGCTCCGGTGGCGGGGGCGCGGCGTGGTGCTGGCCGGGGTGCTGGCGCTGCTGGTGATTCCCTTCGAGGCCATCGCCGTGCCGCTGTTCTGGCAGGTGACCCTGCTCGGCTGGCGCGACACCTACCTGGTGCAGATTCTCCCCTTCACCGCCAATGCCTTCGCCATCTATCTCTTCTACACCTTCTTCCTGGAGCTGCCCCGGGAACTCGAGGAGGCCGCCCGGGTGGACGGGGCCGGCCCCTGGCGCACCTATCTCGCGGTGGTGGTGCCCAATGCCCGCCCCGCCTTCGCCAGCGTGGCGGTGCTCACCTTCCTGACCCAGTGGGGCGCATTCCTGTGGCCGCTCATGGTCACCAGCGGGCCGGCGGTGCGTCCCCTGCCCGTGGCCATCGCCACCTTCTTCACCCAGCCGCCGCTGCAGTGGGGCGACATCCTGGCCTTCGGGGTGATGATGGTGGCGCCGGTGCTGCTGCTGTTCCTGCTGTTCCAGGGCTGGTTCGTCCGCGGCGTGGCCGCCAGCGGCATCAAGGGCTGAGGCCGCACCCGCGGCGGGCCCGGGCAGGCACGAGGGACTTCTGACGATGGCGAGAGTGGAACTGGAGGGCCTCACCCGCATCTTTCCCGGCGGCGGCGTCGGCCTGGATGCCATCGACCTGACCGTGGAGGAGGGCGAACTGCTGGTCTGCGTGGGGCCATCCGGCTGCGGCAAGTCCACCCTGCTGCGCCTGCTGGCCGGCCTCGATGCGCCGACGCGCGGCACGCTGCGCTTCGACGGGACGGTGGTGAACCAGTGGCCGCCCCGGCGCCGCAACGTGGCCCTGGTGTTCCAGAACTACGCCCTCTACCCGCACATGACCGTGCGTGGCAACCTCGCCTTTCCGCTGCGGATGCGCGGCATCGGCAGGGCGGCGATCCGGGCGCGGGTGGAGGCGACCGCCGCACTGCTCGACCTGACACCGCTCCTGGAGCAGCGCCCCGCGCAGCTCTCCGGCGGCCAGCGCCAGCGGGTGGCCATGGGCCGCGCCCTGGTGCGCGAGCCGGCGCTGTTCCTCATGGACGAGCCGCTGTCCAACCTGGACGCCCGCCTGCGGGTGCAGCTGCGCGGCGAAATCGCGGCGCTGCAGCGCCGCACGGGCACCACCACCGTCTATGTCACCCATGACCAGGTGGAGGCGATGACCCTCGGTGACAGGGTCGCCGTCCTCGCCGCCGGCCGCCTGCGCCAGGTGGCCCCGCCCCGCGAGATCTACGACCGGCCCGCCGACACCTTCGTCGCCGGCTTCATCGGCAGCCCGTCCATGAATCTCCTGCCCGCGCGCCTGGAGGCGGGGAGCGGGGGAGTGGGGATCCGCATCGGGATGGCCCGTCTGCCCTTGCCGGATGCGGTGGTGAAACAACATCATTCGCTGCGGGAACAGGCGGGCAGGGATGTCATCGCCGGTCTGCGGCCCGAGTCCCTGCGGCCGGCACGGGAACGGCCCGACTTCCGGCTGGAGGTGGCGGCCGTCGAGACGCTCGGGCACGAGCAGCTCATCTACTGCCGGCCGCCGGTGGGGCTGCTGGACCCCGTTCGCCCGGGCCAGGCGCTCGCGGAGGCGTACCTGGCGGTGCGCATGACCGGGGCGGCCGTGGAACGCGGGCAGTGGATCGGGCTGGAGGTCGACAGCACGGCAATTCACTGCTTCGATCCGGAAGGGGGGCGCCGCCTGTAGCCGGGGAGCCGGGATTTTCCGCGCTCACCCCGGCCGTACCGGGTCGCCGACGCAGCGGCGGTCGCGCGCCCCCGCGGAAAACGTAACCTGGCGGAAACCGGAGGGACACAACCATGTACGGGATCGGAAGCCTTGTCATCCTGCTGTCGGCCGGCCTGTTGCTCCAGCCGCCCGCCGCCGTCGCCGCCGACGGGCGTGACGGGGAGTTTCTCTACGGCTTCCTGGCCGGCCGCTACCAGCTGGTGGGGAAGGGGCCGGAGAGCACGGCGACCTATGCCGGCCGGGTGACCCTCGCCCGCGGCGATTCCGGGCTGGTGGTGACAAGGGAGATCGGCGGCCGTAGCGTCACCGGCTCGGCACGGGTGGAGACCGCCGGCGAAAACGTCGAGGTGCTGCGGATACGTTTCGCCGAGGCGGGGGTCGAATACGAGGAGACCTGCCTCATCGGCTCGGATCTCGACAACTACGCCCGCCTCACCTGCCATCTCTACCGCCCCGGCGTGCGCACCGACGCACCCGGGCTGGAAGCGCTCTTCATCGATCCCGGCGGTCGGTAGAGGCGTGCAGCGGCTCCGGGTGTGAGTCTCCGCCCCGCCGGCTGTCCGGGAGGCGGGGACAAGGCGGGCGGGGACAATCGAGCGGGCGTCCGCTGCCGCGGGAAAGCGCTTCACGCGCGGCGGCGGACACGATTCCGGGCGGCCCCGGAACCAAGGGTGTGGAGGTGCCGTGTGCGCCATAACGGACGACTGACAACCTGGCACGAGGCGCGGGGCTACGGATTCATCACCCCGAGCGGGGGCGGTGCGCCGGTGTTCGTGCACATCAGCGCCTTTCCCCGCGGGCATGCGCGGCCCGTGGGGCGGGAGTTCGTCATCTATGAGCTGGCCACCGACGGGAAGGGGCGCAGCCGGGCGGTGCGGGCGGCCTTCGCCGGGGCGCGCAAACCTGCCGGGCCCGCCGGGAAGGGCGTCCGGTGGGCCTGGGCCGTGGTGACGCTGTTCTTCCTGCTGCTCGGCGTCGCGGTCCGCCTCGGCCGCCTGGCGGCGTTCGTGCCCGCCCTCTACCTGGCGCTCAGCCTGGTCGCCTTCGCGGCCTATGCCCTCGACAAGTCCGCGGCCCGCAACGGCCGCTGGCGGATCCCGGAAAGCGCGCTGCACCTGCTCGGCCTGCTGGGCGGCTGGCCGGGGGCGCTGGTGGCCCAGCAGACCCTGCGCCACAAGTCGCGCAAGGCGGAGTTCCTGGCGCTGTTCTGGATCCTGGCGCTGGTCAACTGCGCCGCGCTGGGGTGGCTCTTCAGCGCCCCCGGGGCGGCGTTCCTCCGATCACTGGGCCGGCTATGGGCATGACGGCCTGAACGCGGGGCGCAAGGCGGCCCGCGGCCGGACCTCCAGCCAGAGAGGGGATGAATCATGCTGCTCGAAGGTTCCTGTCACTGCCAACGGGTCCGGTTCTCGGTCCGCTCACGCCACCCCTACCCCTACAACCTCTGCTACTGCTCCATCTGCCGCAAGACGGCGGGCGGCGGCGGCTTTGCCATCAACCTCGGCGGGGAGTCCGCCTCGCTGGCGGTGGAGGGGCGGGAGCATGTCGCCGTCTACCGGCCGCGGGTCCCCGACCCGGAGACCGGCGAGCCGCGACAGAGCCCGATGGAGCGCCATTTCTGCCGCCACTGCGGCAGCGCGCTGTGGGTGTGGGACCCGCGCTGGCCGGAGTTGGTGCATCCCTTCGCCTCGGCCATCGACTCCGGGCTGCCGGTCCCGCCGGAGCGAACCCACCTCATGCTCGGTTCGAAGGCGGGCTGGGTGGAGGTGCGCGCCGACGCCCGGGACCGGCTGTTCGAGGCCTTTCCGGACGAGTCCATCGCCGCCTGGCACCGGCGCCTGGGACTCGAGCAGGAGGCGTGAAGGTCCCGGCGGCGGAGGTTCAGCCCATGGGTACCTCGATGGCGAGCACCCGGGCCTCCCCGTCCGCCGCGATCTCCACGGCGCCGGCCTCCTCGAGTCCCAGGGCATCCCGCCGCCGCAGCCGCTCTCCCGCCGCCTCCACGCTGCCCTCGATGACGAACAGGTAGACGCCGTTGCCGGGCTGGTGCGGGGTGTAGGTGACCCGGCCCCCGGCCTCCAGGTCGGCCAGGGAGAAAAAGGCGTCCTGGTTGATGACGATGGAGTCCTCGCGTGCGGCTCCGGGACGTGTACGGTTTCTGACCCCGCGGACCGGCACTGATTCAGGGGGCATTGATTCCGGGGCCCGGGGTGTCGTACACCTGTACGGATTTTCGGACCGGCAAGGAGAGAAGATGAAGGAGAGCCTCAGGCCCGGCATCGAGTACGAGCACCGCTTCACCGTCACCGATGCCAAGACCGTCCCCGCCCTCTATCCCGAGGCGCCCGAGTTCCAGGCGATGCCCGCGGTATTCGCCACCGGCTTCATGGTGGGGTTCCTGGAGTGGGCCTGCATCAGGGCGGTGAATCCCCACCTCGACTGGCCCGCCGAGCAGACGGTGGGCACCCATGTGGACGTGAGCCATACCGCCGCCACGCCGGCGGGATTCGAAGTGACCGCGAAAGTCCGGCTGGTGGAGGTGGACGGCCGGCGGCTGGTGTTCGAGGTGGAGGCCCACGACGGGGTCGACCTGATCACCAAGGGGACCCACGAGCGGTTCGTCATCGACAGCCGGCGCTTCGGCGAGCGGCTGGCGCGCAAGGCCGGCGGCGGAGACGGGGCATGAGCCGGTTCGACCGCGTGCGCCTGGTGGTGCTGGTGGTCGCCGCCGCCGCGGCGCTCGCCTCCTGCACATTCCGGTTCGGCGCCCGGGAGCAGGGGGCGGAGGCGGTGGACGTGGAGCAGCGGAGTGCCGAGGCGGCCTCCGGCACCCCGTCGGCCTCCGGCGCCGCCGCGGCCCCGGCCCCGGCGAAGGTCGAGGCGGAGGCCGCGCCCGCTCCGGCGGCCGGCCCGGCGGACGGCATCGTGGCCTATGCCTGTCCCGACGGATTCACCTTCGCCGCCCGCATCCTGCCGGAGCGGGCCTGGCTGTTCCTGCCCGGCGAGGTCCGTGAGCTGCCGGCCGCGCCCGCCGCCTCCGGCGCCCGCTATGCCGAGGGGGGGACCGACTTCCGGAGCGAGGGCGGGGAGGTGCTGCTGCAGTCGGGCGCCACGGTCCACAGCGGCTGCCGGCCCGATCCGGCGCGCACGCCCTGGGAGAAGGCGAAGCTGGAGGGGGTGGATTTCCGGGCCGTGGGCAACGAACCCGGCTGGAGCCTGGAGATCACCCTGGACGGCGCCACGCGCTTCGTCACCGACTACGGCCAGAGCTGGTACACCTTTCCCACCCCGGAGCCCCGGGTCGACCGGATCCGCGCCCAGAGCTGGTACCAGGCCAGCGCCGGCGGACACACCCTGGAGGTGCTGCTGGAGGGGCGCGAATGCGCGGACAGCATGAGCGGCGAGGTCTTCGCCGTCACGGTCCGGGTCACCCTGGACGGGCGCGACTACAACGGCTGCGGCCGGGCGCTGTTCTGAGTTCCGCCTCCTCTACGCTCGTTTTCGAACGTGCCCATGGTGCGGCAGGGGCGGGCGCGGCATCCCCGGCTCAGGCGGACAGGCCGGGCTTTCAGCGCGGTTTCAGGTGCCTGCGGTATGGTCTCCTCCAGAACCTGCAAGACAATCCCGGGAGGGAGCTTCCATGCCATATCGAGCGCTATTCATTTTCCTTGTCCTGTCCGGCGCCCTGGTCGGCACCGCGGCGGCCCAGACCGCCGGCGGCGAGGCCGGCGAGACCTACTCCCTGCATGACAGCAACCGCGACGGCTACGTGGATCGGGAGGAGTTCCGGGGCTTTCTCGAGCGCCGCCGCCAGCCCGATCCCTATGCGCACCTGTGGGTCTTCGAACAGGTGGACGCCGACGGTGACGGGCGGCTCTCCGGAGAGGAGATGTCCCTGACCCTGCAGAAGGAGCTGGCCGAGCGCCTCCAGCGGCGCAAATAAACCATTATTGCCATGGGGTTGCGTGTCGCTGGCGCCTCCGCCCGGAGTTGCGGGCGCACCGGGGATGGCCTATAAGTCGAGACAGTGGATGCAGGTGGCCGCGGGTGATTCCAGCGCAAGGAGGGTGCCATGCAGGACGCGGAGGCGGTGCCGGCGGATATGCTCGACAGGATTACCGGCGCGCTGGATGCCGCCCTGCGTGTGCGTGACGGCTATACCCATTCCCACTGCGGCCGGGTGGTGACGCTGGCCCTGGAACTCGGCCGGACGGTGGGGCTCAGCCGGGCCGCGCTGCGCCTGCTCGGGACCTGCGCCCGTTTCCACGATATCGGCAAGATCGGGATTCCGGACGAGATACTGCGCAAGCCGGGCCCCTTGAGCGGGGCGGAGTACGAGCGCATCAAGAGCCACTCCCGCATCGGCGCCTCCATCATCGGCCAGGTGGATGCGCCCGACATGGACGAGTGCGCCCGCATCATTCTCCACCACCACGAGCACTTCAACGGCAACGGCTACCCGGACGGGCTCACGGGCGACGAGATACCCCTGTGCTCGCGCATCATCGCCCTCGCCGACACCTACGACGCCCTGACCAGCAGGCGCAGCTACCGGGATTCCATGCCCGCTGGAGGGGCGCTCGCCGCCATGCGGGGGGAGGTGGGGCTGCAGTTCGATCCGCGCTTCGCGGAACGCTTCTTCCGCATGCTGGGAGCCTGAGCAGGGTCCCGCCCGGCCATGGGGCCATGGCCGGCGGGAGCCCGTCGCGGGTCAGTCGAGGCGCTTCACGCCGTCCTTCGTGCCCATCAGCAGCAGGTCGGCGGCGCGGCAGGCGAAGATGCCGTTGGTGACCACCCCGGTGATCATGTTGAGGGTCTCCTCCAGCTTCACCGGCTCCATGATGCGCAGGCCGTGGACATCGAGGATGACATTGCCGTTGTCGGTGGTGAAGCCCTCGCGCAAAACCGGCTCGCCGCCCAGCTTGACCAGCTCGCGGGCCACGTAGCTGCGCGCCATGGGAATCACCTCCACCGGCAGCGGGAAGGCGCCGAGGACGTCCACGAGCTTGGTCTCGTCGGCCACGCAGACGAACTTCCTCGCCACCGCGGCCACGATCTTCTCCCGGGTGAGGGCCCCGCCGCCGCCCTTGATCATGTGCATGTGGCGGGTGATCTCGTCGGCGCCGTCCACGTAGACGGAGAGCTCGTCGACGCTGTTCAGGTCCAGTACCGGGATGCCGTGGGCCTTGAGCCGGTCGGCGCTGGCCACCGAGCTGGCCACGGTGCCCTCGATGCGGCCCTTGATGCTGGCCAGCGCATCGATGAAATGGTTGGCGGTGGAGCCGGTGCCCACGCCCACGATAGTGCCGCTCTCCACGTACTCCAGGGCCGCCCAGCCCGCGGCCTTCTTCAGTTCGTCCTGGGTCATGTCTGGTGTTCGTCCTCTGCAGTGGTCTGGCCACCCCGGCCATGCCGGCCCGGGTTGGCGGATAGGGAAACGTTGATTCGATCCCGTTGCGGCCGCGCTGGCGCCGGTCCGACGGGCTCCCGGGGGCTGAAAAGAGTACGGGCCCGCAGCCGCCGCGCCAAGCTGCGGCGCACAAAGGGGCCGCCGGCCGGCCCGCGCCGCCCCGGATTCCGGGCGGCCGGCTTTGTGCCGGGGGGGCTGCATCCTGTATCTTGTCAGGCTTGGCTGATATTCCATCTTAAACGCATGTCCACCAGATACCTCAAGAAAATCCTCTCCGCCCGCGTCTACGACGTGGCGCACGAGACCCCGCTGGACGAGGCGCCGCTCATCTCCCGGCGCCTGGAGAACCGCGTGCTCATCAAGCGCGAGGACCTGCAGCCGGTCTTTTCCTTCAAGCTGCGCGGCGCCTACAACAAGATCATCGGCCTGTCCGAGGAGGCCCGGGAGCGGGGGGTCATCGCCGCCTCCGCGGGCAACCATGCCCAGGGCGTGGCCCTGGCGGCGAAGCGCCTCGGCATCAAGGCGCTCATCGTGATGCCGCGGACCACGCCGGACATCAAGGTCAACTCGGTACGGGCGCGCGGGGCCCGGGCGATCCTGCACGGCGACGTCTACGACGAGGCCTACCAGCATGCCATGGCCCTGGCGGAGGAGAAGGGGCTCACCTTCATCCACCCCTACGACGACCCGGAGGTGATCGCCGGCCAGGGCACCATCGGCATGGAGATCCTGCGCCAGCACAACGGTCCGCTGGACGCCGTGTTCGTGCCGGTGGGCGGCGGCGGGCTCATCGCCGGGGTGGCCGCCTACATCAAGTACGTGCGCCCGGAGGTGAAGGTGATCGGGGTGGAGCCCGAGGACGCGCCCACCCTGCACCACGCCCTGCGCGCCGGCCGGCGGGTGGTGCTGGACCAGGTGGGCATCTTCGCCGACGGCGTGGCCGTGCGCCAGATCGGCAAGGAGACCTTCCGCGTGGCGCGCAAGACCGTGGACGAGGTCATCCTGGTCTCCACCGACGAGATCTGCGCCGCCATCAAGGACATCTTCGACGACACCCGCTCCATCGCCGAGCCGGCCGGGGCCCTGGGCGTGGCGGGACTGAAGAAGTACGTGGAGCGGACCGGCGCCAGGGAGCAGACGCTGGTGGCCATCGACAGCGGCGCCAACGTCAACTTCGATCGCCTGCGCCATGTCTCCGAGCGCGCCGAGCTGGGCGAGCGGCGCGAGGCGGTGGTGGCCGTCACCATCCCCGAGCGGCCCGGCAGCTTCAAGCTCTTCTGCCAGGCCATCGGCCGCCGCGGCATCACTGAGTTCAACTACCGCATGGCAGATCCCGACCAGGCCCACATCTTCGTGGGCGTGCAGCTCTCCCGCGGCGACGAGGAGCGCGAGGAGCTGCTGGCCATGCTCGCGGAGAAGGGCTTCCCGGTCCTGGACATGACCGACAACGAGATGGCCAAGCTGCACATCCGCCACATGGTGGGCGGGCGCGGCCACCAGGTGACCGACGAGGTGCTCTACCGGTTCGAGTTCCCGGAGCGGCCCGGGGCCCTGCTCAAGTTCCTCTCCACCCTCGGCACCCGCTGGAACATCAGCCTGTTCCACTACCGCAACCACGGCGCCGCCTATGGCCGGGTGCTGATGGGGGTGCAGGTGCCCGCGGAGGAGCGGGACCAGTTCCAGGTCTACCTCGACCGCATCGGCTACCCCTGCCAGGAGGAGACCGGGAACCCCGCCTACCGGATGTTCCTGAGCTGAGTGTCTCCAGGGCGTTAACGCAAAGACGTAAAGACGCCGAGACGCAAAGGCGCCAAGCAAGAAGATTGACTGTTTGTGTTGGACCGCCTGGCAGGGCCGTGCCGGGGGCGATGGCCGGAGCTTCGGTCGACGCCGTCCGATTCACCACGAAGACACGAAGTGCACGAAGCAACACGAAGAAAGAGGCAAATGCCGATCGAGGCCCTGTCGACAGGTCTTCCGACTCCCTTCGTGACCTTCGTGCCTTCGTGGTGGAGTGCTTCTTTCTGGAAACGTCCCCCGTTACACCTAACCCGCCCCGGGCAAGGCAGGTCGTTCAACTCGGGTGCAAAAAAACCTCGTTTCCCTTGGCGTCTTCGCGCCCTTGCGTCTTCGCGTTGAATCTCTATCCACGCCGGCCTACTCGAGGCCGAGAATGAACTCCCAGTGCTCCGGGGCCACCGGCATCACCGACAGGCGGTTGCCCTTGCGCACCAGGGGCATCCCCTCCAGCTCCGGGTGCTCCTTCAGCTCGGCCAGGGTGATGGTCCGCTCGAGCCGGCGCTTGAACTTCACGTCCACCATGTACCAGCGGGGATTGTCGGGATCGCTCTTCGGATCGAAATACTTCGTGTCCGGATCGAAGGCGGTGAAGTCCGGGTAGCCCTCGCGGACGATCTCGACGATGCCGACGATGCCGGGTTCCGCGCAGTTGGAGTGGTAGAGGAACGCCAGATCCCCTTTGCGCATCCCGTCGCGCATCATGTTGCGGGCCTGGTAGTTGCGCACCCCGTCCCAGTGCTCGGTGCGCTTCGGCATCTTCATCAGGTGATCGATGCCGAACACATCGGGCTCGGACTTGAACAGCCAGTAATTCACGTCGCCTCCTGTCATGGATGCCCCGCCGGGGGGATGAAATGCGGGCAGTATAGGGGATTTCCGACTTTCCCACTCGGTTGGCCGTGCCGGGCTGTGCCGGATATGGCGCAAACAGTGAACCTGCCTGTTGCATAGCCCCGGGGTTGTGTATATATATAAACCCGTTTTATGTCCGGTTGCTCCAGGGTGCGCAGAGACCCGGAGCGGACATCGGAACAGTGCGGGACTCTGTCGGTGGATTTCATGGAGTGAAGCCCGGCGGCAGGCAGATGCGGGGACGAAGAGCGGCATGACAGCCGCCTGTAACCCTGCGGGTTGGCGTAACAAGGCATCATTCTGGAGGCGTGTACGGATGAAACGGCGCAAACCCGATCTGTTGTTCCTGCTGGCCCTGATCGTGGGGCTGGGGGTCGTGGTGACCGGTTATACGCAGGAGTTGATGGAACGGCCTGCACCAACGGTCAGCGCGAGCCGGTAGGAACAATCACGAAAAAACCCGCTCCGGCGGGTTTTTTCTTGGCCCCGGCCGCTCTTCCGCCCTCAGCCGGCGCGCGGCGCGCCGCCGGCGTAGCACTCCGCTTCCGTCACGATCCCCTCCAGCGGTATGTCCCAGCCGGCGTGTGGCAGCGCCGCGACCTTCTGCAGCTCGTAGGCCATCCCCACCAGGCGCGGCTTGAGCCAGCGCCGGCGCCGGCGCAGGTAGGCGAAGGTGCGGTCATAGTAGCCCCCGCCCATGCCGAGCCGGTTGCCCAGCGGATCGAAGGCCACCAGCGGGGTGAGCACCAGGTCCAGGGCCCAGGCCGGCTGCAGGCGCCAACTGGCGTGGACCGGTTCCGGGATGCCGAAACGGTTGCCGGCCAGCGGTTCCCCCGGGCGCCAGTCCACGAACCAGAGGCGGTTGCCGGTGACCGGCGAGAGGACCGGCAGGTAGCAGGTCTTGCCGGCCGCCCAGGCCCGCTCCATGACCGGCCAGGGATCGAGCTCGCCGTCGTTGGCGAGATAGCAGGCGATGCGGCGGGAGTTGCGGAACCAGTCGGTGCGGGCCAGGTTGCCGGCCAGCCGCTCGGCGGCCTCGCGGCGTTCGCGTTCACTGAGGCCGCGGCGCGCGGCACGCATCTGTCGGCGCAATTGGGCGCGGGTGGTCATGGGGTGATGTCGGTGCAGGGGCAAGGCTTCGCGTCTGACCGCCCAGCGACTCGCTGATGGCCGATTTGCGGGTCAAGGGCAGGGCAAGGCAGGAATGGAGACACTCCCCGGAGGCGCCGCTGCAGGTATCGGCCTTGAACCCAGAGGTTCAGGTGGGGGCCGTAGCCGTGTATCAGGCTGCCCGCGCGCAGCGGGTGTGCACAACAACACTGCAAGGTGGCCCCCAAGGCGTTACTTATCGGCTCAAGAGACTTAGTCCTGCTGGCGAACGTCCCAGGGAGTGCCTGGTTCCTTTATAACTCGATCTGCCTGCCTTTGTTAAGTGCATCTTCGATTTTGTTCTGCAGGATCTGGATGCGCGACTGCATGGTGTCCGTGTAATCGGACTTCTGTCCCTTCAGATCCAGCAGCTCGTGGGCGATGTTGAGCGCCGCCATGACGGCGATGCGATCCAGCCCGATCACCTTGCCGCGATCGCGGATCTCGCGCATCTGCCGGTCCAGGTAGTGGGCCGACTTGAGCAGCGCGTCGCGTTCGTCTTCCGGGCAGACCACCCGGAACTCCTTGTCGAGGATGTTGACGGTGACGGCGGTGGCGTCAGAGGGCTGCATCACTCGCGCTCCATGGATTTCAGCCGCTGCAGGATGCCTTCCACCTTCATGCGCGCCTGCTCGTTCTTCTCGATGAGGTGCGCCCGCTCGGTGGTCAGGCTTGCCTGCTGGGAGCGCAGGGAGCGGTTCTCCTCGCGCAGCCGCTCGCACATCTGGATGAGCTCGTGGATGCGGAACTCCAGGGTCCTGAGATCGATCTCTGCCATGGCGTCTGACCGTGGTCCGGGGGGTGGGTTCGGGGCATGGGTGACAGGCTTTCAATATAGAAGGGCGCCGAAGTGGGGTCAATCCGGGCCGGCCCGGACCCGGTTCAGCCGGGTGGTGCAGGGTGATACGATAAGCCTCCGACCCGACCGCACCCGGAACAGTGACCCGCCATGAGCTCCGAGCACACCCTCCTGATCGAACGCGTGGCCACGGCCCTCGCGCAGCCCCAGGCCGTCGCCGCGGAGGCCCAGGGGATGCTGTGCGGCCTCATCTGCGCACTCGGCGAGAAGGTCAGCCCCCACGGCTGGCGCGACCAGGTGCTGGAGGGGCACCAGGGCGTGGCGCCGGGCCAGGAGCAGGCTCTCCAGTCGCTGTTCGAGACGACGCGCAAGGAGTTCTTCAGCGAGGACCTCTCCTTCCAGCCCCTGCTGCCCGGCGACGGTGTCGCGCTGGAGCAGCGGGCGGAAGCGCTCGGCCACTGGTGCGAGGGGTTCCTCATCGGGCTCGGGCTCGGCGGCGTCTCCCGCACCGAGAGGCTTCCCGCCAGCGCCCGCGAGGCGCTTACGGACATGGGCGAGATCGCCCGCCTCGACTTCGACACCGGCGACGGGGACGAGGAGCAGGAGTCCGCCTACGCCGAACTGGTGGAGTACGTGCGCATGGGCGCGCTGCTGGTCTATGACGAGCTTGCCGATGTGCGCCGCCGCGCCGCCGCCAAGACCCACTGAGCAATGCCGGACCCCATGATGAACAGCAAGGAATTCGCCCGCCGCCGCCGCCGCCTGATGCAGATGATGGGGCGCGGCAGCATCGCCATCCTGCCCACCGCGCCGCAGAAGCACCGCAACCGCGATACCGAGTATCCCTATCGCCCCGACAGCGACTTCTACTACCTGACCGGGTTCCCCGAGCCGGAGGCGTGCCTGGTGCTGGTGCCGGGGCGCGGGCACGGCGAGTACATCCTCTTCAACCGCGAGCGCGATCCGGAGCAGGAGACCTGGACCGGGCGCCGGGCCGGCCAGGAGGGCGCCTGCGAGCGCCACGGGGCCGACGACGCCTTCCCCATCACCGACATCGACGACATCCTGCCCGGGCTGATGGAGGACAAGGCGCGGGTCTACTACGCCATGGGCTGCGACCCGGAGTTCGACCGGCGGGTGATGGAGTGGCTCAACCGGGTGCGTTCCAAGTCCCGCGCCGGGGTGCACACGCCGGCGGAGTTCGTGGCCCTGGATCACCTGCTGCACGACATGCGCCTGTACAAGAGCCGCGGCGAGCTGAAGGCCATGCGCACCGCCGCCCGCATCTCCGCCGACGCCCACATCCGGGCCATGCGCGCCTGCCGGCCGGGGCTGATGGAGTACCAGGTGGAGGCGGAGATCCTGCACGAGTTCATGCATGGTGGCGCGCGCTCGCCGGCCTACCCCTCCATCGTCGCCGGCGGCGACAACGCCTGCATCCTCCACTACACGGAGAACAGCGCCGAGCTGCGCGACGGCGACCTGCTGCTCATCGACGCCGGCGCCGAATACGACTGCTATGCCGCCGACATCACCCGCACCTTCCCGGTGAACGGCCGCTTCAGCGGACCGCAGAAGGCCCTCTACGATCTGGTGCTGGCCGCCCAGGCCGCCGCCATCGCCCAGGTGCGCCCGGGCAACCACTGGAACGCGCCCCACGAGGCCGCGGTGCGGGTACTGACCGAGGGGCTGGTGGAGCTGAAGCTGCTCAAGGGCTCGGTGGACGGGCTCATCGAGAACGGCGCCTTCCGGCGCTTCTACATGCACCGCACCGGCCACTGGCTGGGCATGGACGTCCACGACGTGGGCGACTACAAGGTGGGCAACGCCTGGCGCGAACTGGAGCCGGGGATGGTGATGACCGTGGAGCCGGGACTCTACGTGGCCGCGGGCAGCAGGGGCGTGGCCAAGCGCTGGCAGGGGATCGGCATCCGCATCGAGGATGACGTGCTGGTGACGCGGGAGGGCGGCGAGGCGCTGACCGACGCCGCGCCCAAGGCGGTGGACGAGATCGAGGCATTGATGAAGGGCTAGTTTCGGATCGCGGGCATGGAGTGGCGGGGCCGATCCCACATGCCGCCCTCGTGGCCCGAACAGAACTGGCGAACGGCTAATCAAAGCAATCGGAAGCGGCTCAAGCGCCGCGGAGTACCGGAACATGCAGGCGGATCCTCGCAACTCGCAACTCGAAACCGGAAACCCGGCCTACGACATCGCCATCGTGGGCGGCGGGCTCTCGGGCAGCAGCCTGGCCTGCGCCCTGGCCGGGTGCGGGCTGCGCATCGCGGTCATCGAGTCGGCCCCGCCGGCGGAGGACGGCGCCCCGGCGGCGTTCGACGAGCGGGTGCTGGCACTGGCCTACGGCAGCCGCCGGATCCTCGACGGGCTGGGCGTGTGGGCCGGGCTGGCCGCCGCGGCCGCGCCCATCCGCCGCATCCACGTCTCCGACCGCGGCCACTTCGGCTGCGTGCGCCTCGATGCGGCGGAGGAGGGGGTGGAGGCGCTCGGCTACGTGCTGCCCATGCGGCCGCTGGGGCGGGCCCTGGCCGCCGCGGCGCGGGCGGCCGCCGGCGTCGACTACCTCAACCCCGCCCGCTGCACCGCCGCCGGGCTGACCCCGGAGCTGGCCACCCTGACCCTGGAAACCCCGGCGGGTGAGCGCACCCTGACCGCCCGGCTGCTGGTGGTGGCCGACGGCGGCCGCACGGGGCTGCAGGAGAGTCTCGGCATTCGCACCAGCGTGCGCGACTACGGCCAGAGCGCCATCATCGCCAACGTGGCGACGGAGTATCCCCACGAGGGGGTGGCCTACGAGCGCTTCACCGACACCGGCCCCCTGGCGCTGCTGCCCCTCGACGGGCACCGCTGCGCCCTGGTCTGGAGCGTGCCGCCGGACCAGGCCGGGGAGATCGCGGCGCTGCCCGACGCGCGCTTCCTGGAGCGGCTCCAGGCGCGCTTCGGAGAGCGCCTGGGCCGCTTCACGGCGGTGGGCGAGCGCCACGTCTATCCGCTGCGCCTGACGCAGGCGGGCGAGTGGGCCCGGCCGCGCCTGGTGCTGGTGGGCAACGCCGCCCACACGCTGCACCCCATCGCCGGGCAGGGATTCAACCTGGGGCTGCGGGACGTGGCGGTGCTGGCGGAGGTGCTGGCCGAGGCCGCCCGGGCCGGCGACGATCCGGGCAGCGCCGCGGTGACCCGCGCCTACGCCCGGCGCCGGCGCGTGGACCTGCGCCGCACCATCGGCCTGACCGATGCGCTCGCCCGGCTCTTTTCCAACGACCTGCCGCCGCTGGTGCTGGTGCGTGACCTGGGGCTGGTGGGCATGGGGCTCGTCCCGGGGCTGCGTCACTGGCTGGCGCGGGTGACCATGGGACTGGCCCGCCCCATCCCGCGCCTGGCGGGGGGGCGGCCCCTGTGCCACGCCGGGGACGCGGGCGATATCAGTGGCCAGTAGCCGGTAGCCAGTGGCCAGTGACGGTTCTTCCTGGCGTGATTGGCGCCTGGGTGAGAGCGACCGCGGTTTTCGGCTGATTGAACGACATAATGACCGGCCCGGCATGACCGGCCGTGGAGCGGACCATGCAGGCGAACCCTCAGAACCAGAAACCCGAACCCCGGAACTCCACCTATGACATCGCCATCGTCGGCGGCGGCATGGTGGGCGCCGCCCTTGCCTGCGCCCTGGGCGGCAGCCGCCTGCGGGTGGTGCTGGTGGATGCCGGGCCCGAGCCGGAGCCGCCCGCGGGCGGGGAGTACGATCTCCGCGTCTCGGCCGTCACCCGGGCCTCCGAGCGGATCTTCCGCGCCCTGGGCGCCTGGGAGGGGATGGTGTCGCGGCGCGTGGCCCCCTACCGCGAGATGCATGTCTGGGACGCCGTCGGCGGGTCCGGCGGCATCCACTTCGACTGCGCCGAGCTCGGCGAGGACAACCTCGGCTACATCATCGAGAACCGGGTGATCCGCGCGGCGCTGCTGGAGCGCCTGCGCGAACACGGCAACGTGGAATGCCGCTTCGGCACGTCCCTGACCGGGCTGCGCCGCCTCGACGAGGAGGCGGTGCTGAGGACCGGCGGCGGCGAGATCCGCGCCCGGCTGGTGGTGGGGGCCGACGGCGCCCGCTCCTGGGTCCGCGACCAGGTCGGCGTGGCGGTGGAGGGGTGGGACTACGGCCACACGGCCATCGTGGCCACCGTGCAGACCGCCGAGCCCCACGGCGAGACCGCGCGGCAGCGGTTCCTGCCCGAGGGCCCGCTCGCCTTCCTGCCCCTCGGCGAGCCCCGCACCTGCTCCATCGTCTGGTCCACCGGGCACGCCCACGCCGAGGCGCTGCTGGCCCTGGACGAGGGGGAGTTCCGGGCCGAGCTCGAGGGCGCCTTCGGGTCAGCGCCGGGCGCCGTGACCCGGGTGGGGCCGCGGGCGGGATTCCCGCTGCGCATGCGTCACGCCGAGCATTACGTGGTGGAGCGCGTGGCCCTGGTGGGCGATGCGGCCCACACCATCCACCCGCTCGCCGGGCAGGGGGTGAACCTGGGGCTGCTCGACGCGGCCACCCTGGCCGAGGTGCTGCTGGCGGGGACCGCCGCCGGGCGCGACCCGGGCGGCCTCGCCACCCTGCGCCGCTATGAGCGCTGGCGGCGCGGCGACAACCTGCTCATGATCGCCGCCATGGAGGGATTCAAGCGGCTGTTCGCCGGCAGCCTGTCGCCGCTGGCCTGGGCCCGCAACCTGGGGCTGGAGATCACCGATCGGCTGCCGCCGCTCAAGGCGCTGTTCATGCGCCGCGCCCTGGGGCTCGGCGGCGACCTGCCGCGGCTGGCGCGGGGACTGCCGCCGGGCGAGGCCGCCTGAAACCGCCCCGGGCAGGTGAACATTTGTTTCAGGCCGTCACGGGATTCACCATGGAGGCACGGAGCCCACGGAGAATGGCGGTGTATTGATGCACCGTTGTCGACTGTGATGGTTCCGGCCCGAAGCGTGTGTTCTCCGGCACTTTTATCCTCCGTGGGCTCCGTGTCTCCGTGGTGGATGGCTGCTTTATCCGAATCGAACGGACAGGCATCGGCCGCGGCGGACGGGAATGGGCCGAAGGCGTACCGGCGCACTTTGACCGGGGGCGGGGCTCCGCTATAGTCGCGGATCTACAATCTGGCGGAAGGGGACCGATGGACAAACGTACCGTGCTCTACGACCGGCATGTGGCGCTGGGCGCCCGGCTGGTGGATTTCGCCGGCTGGGCGATGCCCGTGCACTACGGCTCCCAGATCGAGGAGCATCACGCCGTGCGCACCGCCGCGGGCATGTTCGACGTCTCCCACATGACCATCGCCGACCTGCGCGGGGAGCGGGTGCGGGAGTTCCTGCGCCACCTGCTGGCCAACGATGTGGAACGGCTCCAGGTCCGCGGCAAGGCCCTCTACAGCTGCATGCTGAATGAGCGCGGCGGCGTGGTGGACGACCTCATCGTCTACTATCTGGAGGACGACTTCTTCCGCATGGTGGTCAACGCCGCCACCCGCGACAAGGACCTGGCCTGGATCGGGGCGCGCGCCCGGCCCTTCGACGTGGAGCTGCGGGAGCGGCGCGATCTCGCCATGATCGCCGTCCAGGGCCCCGAGGCCCGGGAGAAGGTCTACGCGGCGCTGGACCCGGCGCAGGCCGATCGCGCCCGCACGCTGCGTCCCTTCAGCGGCGTGGATGCCGGCGGCGTGTTCGTCGCCCGCACCGGCTATACCGGCGAGGACGGCTTCGAGATCCTGCTGCCCGAGGAGCGGGCCCCGGCCCTGTGGACCGACCTCCAGGAGGCGGGTGTACGGCCCTGCGGGCTCGGCGCGCGCGACACCCTGCGGCTGGAGGCGGGCATGTGCCTCTACGGCAGCGACATGGACGAGGAGACCTCGCCCCTGGAGTCGGGCCTGGGCTGGACCGTGGCCTGGGAGCCGGCCGAGCGGGATTTCGTCGGCCGCGCCGCGCTGGAGGCGCAGCGCGCGGCGGGCGTGGAGCGCCGCCAGGTGGGGCTGGTGCTGCAGGATCGCGGCGTGCTGCGCGGCCACCAGCGGGTGGTCGTGGAGGGCGCGGGGGAGGGCGAGGTCACCAGTGGCGGCTTCTCCCCGACCCTCGGCGTGGGGATTGCGCTGGCCCGCGTGCCGGCGCGGATCGGCACCGAGTGTCAGGTGGAAATTCGCGGCCGGCTGCATCGGGCCAGCGTGGTGAAGCCGCCTTTCGTGCGGCATGGCAAGCGTGTCTACAGTGTCTGAGACGACCGGAGAGTCATCATGAGTGAAGTGCCTGAGGGCCTTAAATATACCAGCAGCCACGAGTGGGTCCGCGCCGAGTCGGACGGCACCGTGACCGTGGGCATCACCGACCATGCCCAGGAGCTGCTGGGCGACCTGGTGTTCGTGGAGCTGCCGGAGGTGGGGCGCGGCGTCGGCGGCGGCGAGGAGTGCGGGGTGGTGGAGTCGGTGAAGGCCGCCTCCGATGTCTACAGCCCGCTGGCCGGCGAGATCACCGCGGTCAACGGGGCGCTGACCGACGCGCCCGAGCTGGTGAACCAGTCCCCGTTCGCCGACGGCTGGCTGTTCCGCCTGCGTCCGGCCGACAGCGCCGCGCTGGACAAGCTGCTGGACGCGAAGGCCTACCAGGCACAGCTGGACGACGAGGCCTGACACCGGTGCGCCGCCCTGCCGCGGCGCACCCGCCCTGAAAAGCGCCGGAACGCGACCATGCCCTTCATTCCCCATACCGACACCGACATCCGCGCCATGCTCGAGGCCATCGGGGCCGCCGACGTGGAGGCGCTCTTCGACGAGATCCCCGCCGCACTCCGGGCCGAAGTGCCGGAGAGCGTGCCCGGGGCGGCGGTGGAGATGGAGGTGGGGCGGCTGCTGCGGGATCGGGCCCGGCAGGACGGCACGCCGCTGTGCTTCATCGGCGCCGGCGCCTACGAGCACCACATCCCCGCGGCGGTCTGGGAGATCGTCACCCGCGGCGAATTCATGACCGCCTACACCCCCTACCAGGCCGAGGCCAGCCAGGGCACCCTGCAGGTGGTCTACGAGTTCCAGAGCATGATGGCGGCGCTGACCGGGCTCGAGGCGGCCAACGCCTCCCTCTACGACGGCGCCTCGGCCCTGGCCGAAGCGGTGCTGATGGCGGTGCGCGCCAACCGCCGCTCCAGGTCCCGGCGGGTGCTCCTGCCCGCCAGCGTGCACCCGGCCTATCGCAGCGTGGTGCGCACCATCGTCCGCCACCAGGGCATCGAGCTGGTGGAGATACCCTTCGATCCCGCTCACGGCCATGTGGATCCCGCGGCGCTGGACGGGTACGCGGGCGGCGAGGTCACCGCCGTGGTGATCCCCCAGACCAACTTCTTCGGCGTGCTGGAGGAGGTGGACGCCCTGACCGACTGGGCCCACGCCAACGGCGCGCTCGCCATCGCGCTGGCCAACCCCGTGGCGCTGGCCCTGCTGAAGCCGCCGGGGCAGTGGGGCGGCAAGGGCGCGGACATCTGCTGCGGCGAGGGCCAGCCGCTGGGGGTGCCGCTCTCCTCGGGCGGCCCCTACTTCGGCTTCATGACCTGCCGCATGGAGCACGTGCGGCAGATGCCGGGCCGCATCGTCGGGCGCACCGTGGACCTGGAGGGGCGGCCGGGCTTCACCCTGACGCTGCAGGCGCGCGAGCAGCACATCCGCCGCGCCAAGGCCACTTCCAACATCTGCACCAACCAGGGGCTGATGGTCACCGCCGCCACCATCCACATGGCGCTGCTGGGCGCCGAGGGCCTGCGCCGGGTGGCCGCGGCATGCCACGCCAATACCCGCGCGCTGGCCGAACGGCTCACCGCGCTGCCGGGGGTGGAACCCGTCTTCGACCGGCCCTGTTTCCACGAGGTGGCCCTGCGCCTGCCGCTGCCGGTGGGCGAGACGCTGCGGGCGCTCGGCGCCCAGAACCTGCTCGGCGGCTACGACCTCTCCGGACCCTACCCGGAGCTGGGCCAGTCGCTGCTGGCCTGCGCCACCGAAACCAAGACCCCGGCCGACCTCGACGCCTACGCCGAGCATCTCGGCCGCATCATCCAGAAGCGCAACCCGGTGAAGTGCCCCATCCAGCCCAAGTGGTAGGCGCCGGAAACGGGCGCGCACCCGCGCTGACTGCAACCCGACCGATGGACAAAGGAGAGACCCGATGGCAACAGTGACACTGCAGGGCAACCCCATCCACACCAACGGCGACCTGCCCGAGCTGGGCAGCACCGCGCCCGATTTCGTCCTGGTGGACAAGGACCTGGCCGATCGCTCCCTGTCCGACTACGCCGGCAAGACCAAGCTCATCAACATCGTCCCCAGCCTGGACACCCCGGTGTGCGCCATCTCCACCAAGAAGTTCAACGAGGCCGCCGCCGGCCGTGACGACCTGGCGGTGCTGGTGGTCTCCGCCGACCTGCCCTTCGCCTCCGGCCGTTTCTGCACCAGCGAGGGGGTGGAGAACGCGGCCACCCTGTCCATGATGCGCAGCCGCAACTTCGCCAAGGACTACGGCGTGCTGATCACCGACGGCCCCCTGTCCGGCATCACCGCCCGCGCCGTGGTGGTGCTGGATGGCGACAACAAGGTCGTCTACACCCAGCTGGTGCCCGAGATCGCCCAGGAGCCCGACTACGAGGCCGCCCTGGCGGCCGCCAACGGGTAACGGATGCAGGCACAGCGAGGCGTGACGGGGGGCGTCCGCGCTTCCCCGTCACGCCTCGATGCGGATGGCCCGACGCCACAACCGATACATTCCCGACGGAACACCGGATCCCGGCCCCTCAACCGACCGACGCCATGCTCATTTTCGACCAGTCCAGCCCGGGCCGCCGGGCCACCTCACAGGCGCCGTCGGCCGTTGCCGCGGTCGACGACATACCCGCGGCCTTTCTGCGCAGCGAACCCCCCGGCCTGCCGGAGGTTTCCGAGCTGCAGGCGGTGCGCCACTACACCCGGCTGTCGCAGAAGAACTTCTCCATCGACACCCACTTCTACCCGCTGGGGTCGTGCACCATGAAGTACAACCCGCGGGCGGCGAACCGCTTCGCGCTGCTGCCGGAGTTCCTGGCCCGCCACCCGGAGGCGCCGGAGAGCCACAGCCAGGGCTTCATGGCCTGCGCCTTCGAGCTGCAGGAGATGCTGCGGGCGATCACGGGCATGGCGGCGGTGTCGCTGGCGCCCATGGCCGGCGCCCAGGGCGAGTTCGCCGGGGTGGCCATGATCCGCGCCTACCACGACGCCCGCGGCGACACGGCGCGGGCGGAGATGCTGGTGCCCGACGCGGCCCACGGCACCAATCCCGCCTCGGCGGTGATGTGCGGCTACAAGGTCCGCGAGATTCCCACCGACGACCAGGGCGACGTGGACCTCGAGGCCCTGCGCGCGGCCGTGGGGCCCCAGACCGCCGGCATCATGCTCACCAATCCCTCCACCCTGGGGGTGTTCGAGCGCCGCATCACCGAGATCGCCCGCATCGTCCACGAGGCCGGCGGCCTGCTCTACTACGACGGGGCGAACCTCAACGCCATCCTCGGCAAGGTGCGTCCCGGCGACATGGGCTTCGATGTCATCCACCTGAACCTGCACAAGACCTTCGCCACCCCCCACGGCGGCGGCGGGCCCGGCGCCGGGCCGGTGGGGGTGAGCCGGCGGCTGGCGCCGTACCTGCCCATTCCCATGGTGGCCCGCGACGATGACGAGTACCGCTGGCTGGACGAGGACGACCGGCCGGAGAGCATCGGCCGCATGGGCGCCTTCGCCGGCAATGCCGGCGTGATCCTGCGCGCCTGGGTCTATGCGCGCCTCATCGGCCGCGGGGGCCTGACCCGGGTCGCCGATTTCGCCACCCTGAACGCCAACTACCTGCAGGCGGGCCTGCGCGAGGCCGGCTTCGAGCTGGCCTTCCCGGAACGGCGCGCCACCCACGAGTTCATCGTCACCCTGAAGCGCGAGGCCCGTTCCTTCGGCGTCTCCGCCATGGATTTCGCCAAGCGGCTGCTGGACTACGGCCACCATGCGCCCACCACCTACTTCCCGCTGCTGGTGCCCGAGTGCCTGCTCATCGAGCCCACCGAATCGGAGAGCAGGGAGGCCCTGGACGCCTTCGTGGAGGCGCTGGTGAAGATCCGGGCCGAGGCGGAGAGCCAGCCGGAGCTGGTGAAGGGCGCGCCCTACACCCTGCCGGTGCGGCGCCTCGACGACGTCCGCGCCGCCCGCGATCTCGACCTGGCCTGGAAGCCGGGGACGGGTCACGAGTGAGGATGGCGCGCCATCATTCCCGGCACCCGGGAGTGCGAATCCGCCCGTTGGCGCAGGGGACGCGCCGGCTCCGGAACCTCGACCCGAAAACTGGCACTAACAACTGAATACCGATGGCATCGTCCGCTACCGGCCTGACCCGCATCATCAACGCCGCCGGCTATTCGCTGGCCGGGCTGCGGGCGGCGTTCCGCAACGAGGCGGCGTTCCGCCAGGAGTTGCTGCTGGTGGCGCTGGCGGTGCCCCTGGCCTGCTGGCTGGGCGACACCGGCATCGAGCGGGCCCTGATGATCGGCGCGGTGGGCAGCGTGCTGGTGGTGGAACTGCTCAACTCGGCGGTGGAGTCGGTGGTGGACCGCATCGGCCCCGAGCACCATGAGCTGGCCGGGCGCGCCAAGGACCTGGGATCGGCGGCGGTGCTCGTGTGCCTGCTGCTGGCCGCAGTGGTGTGGGGACTGGTCCTGCTCGGCTAGTCCGACCCGGCGCGCCGGACCGCCCGGGCATCTTACCGACCGGCGGCTCGCCCGCAGGGAGTCCCCCGAAAGCGCCATGACTGCGTTGCAGCGCTTGACAAGGGAACAACCATTGCCTGCGCACCGCGCCTTGTCCTGGCACTTTCGGGGGGCTCTGAAAGTACTCTCCAAGAGTGACGCAGCACACTAGCTGCCCATTTTCCAATCTGGGAACCGAACATGGCCCTGCAACGGAAGCTCTCACCGACGCGCTCAGCCGCCGTCCTGGCGCTGACCCTCTCCGTTCTCTCCCTCGTCGCCTGCAAGTGGCCCTGGTCCGACGCGGCCACCGACGGCGCCATCCGCCTCTCCGGGACCGTGGACGCCCGTGAATACGACCTGGCCTTCCAGGTGGGCGGGCGGATCAGCGAGCTCGCGGTGGACGAGGGGGACGCGGTCAACGCCGGCCAGGTGGTGGCGAAGCTCGATGATCACGATTTCACCCTGGCGCTGGAACGTGCCCGCGCCGAGGCCAGGGCGGCGGAAGCGGCGCTGGCGGCCCTGCGCGCCGGCAGCCGTAGCCAGGAGGTGGCCGCGGCCCGGGCCACCCTGGACCGGGCCCGGGCGGAGCAGCGCTATGCCGAGGCGGAGGTGAAGCGCATGCGGGACCTGGTGCCGCGCCAGCTGGCCTCACGGGAGGACCTGGACCGGGCCGACCGGCAGCGGGACGTGGCCGCGGCGGGGGTGGAGGAGGCGCGCCAGCGCCTGGAGCTGCTGGTGGAGGGGACGCGCCAGGAGGATATCGACCGCGCGGCGGCGGAGGCGGCGGCGCGCCGGGCCGCGGCCGAGAGCGCCGCGCGGCAGCTGGAGTACGCCACCCTGGAGAGCCCCGCGGCGGGCGTGGTCAGCGTGCGCATGGCCGACCTCGGCGAGGTGTGGCAGCCGGGCCAGACGGCGCTGCGGGTCACGCAGCTGGAGCGGCCCTGGGTGCGGGCCTACCTCACGGAGCCGGATCTGGCGCGGGTGCGGATCGGGATGCCGGCCGAGGTGCGGGTGGACGGCCAGCCCGACCGGGTCTTCTCCGGGCGCCTGACCTTCATCTCGCCCGAGGCGGAGTACACCCCCAAGACCGTGGAGACCCGCGCCCTGCGGGTGGACCTGGTCTACCGGGTCAAGGTGGAGGTGGACAACCCGGAGGGGCTGCTCAAGGTGGGCATGCCCGCGGATGTGAGCCTGGAGCCCGTGGCATCGCCGTGAGCGCGCCGCTCATCGAGCTGGAGGATCTCCGCTTCGCCTACGGCGCCGAGGCGGTGTTGCACGGCGTGGCCTTCCGGGTGGAGCGGGGCGAGGTGTTCGGGCTGGTGGGCGCCGACGGCGCCGGCAAGACCACGCTGCTGCGCCTGGCGGTGGGGCAGCTGGCCCCGGCCGGCGGGCGGGTCCGGGTGCTGGGCGGCGCGCCCGCCGATCCCGGCCTGCGGGCGCGCGTCGCCTACATGCCCCAGGGCTTCGGCCTGTATGCCGATCTCTCCGTGGCCGAGAACCTCGCCTTCTTCGCCGATCTCCACGGCCTGCGCCGCGACGATGCGCAGGCCCGGGCGGCGGATCTGCTCCGGCGCACCGGGCTGGCGGGTTTCGAGGCGCGGCGGGCCGGCCAGCTCTCCGGCGGCATGATGCAGAAGCTGGCGCTCGCCTGTGCCCTGATGAGCCGCCCCGAGGTGATGTGCCTCGACGAGCCCACCACCGGCGTGGATCCCCTCTCCCGGCGGGCCTTCTGGGAGCTCCTGGACGGGGTGCGCGCCGAGGGCATGACCATTCTCTACGCCACCGCCAACATGGACGAGGCGGAGCGCTGCGACCGGGTGGCCATCCTGGAGGCGGGGCGCATCGTGCACCAGGGGGCGCCGGAGGCGCTGGCCCGGGTGGAGGGCTCCGTCCTGGTGGCGGTCTCCGGTCCCGGGGCGCGCGGGCGCCGCGGGGAGGTGGCGGCCCTGGACGGGGTGGAGCAGGTGTTCCCCGTGGGGGCGCGGCTGCATGCCTGGCTCTCCGCCTCCACCCCGCCGGTGGCCTTCGCCGCGGCGCTGGCGCGGATCGATCCGGCGCTCGCCGCGGAGCCGGCGTCGCCCACGCTGCAGGACGCGGTGCTGCGCCTGGCGCTGGGCAACGGACGGGAGGACGGGGCGTGACCCGCGCGGCCGCCACCGCAGCCACCGGGACGATGATCGCCGCCGAGGGGCTGACGCGCCGCTTCGGCAGCTTCACCGCGGTGGACGGCGTCGCCCTGGCGGTGGCTGCCGGCGAGGTGTTCGGGCTGCTGGGCGCCAACGGCGCCGGCAAGACCACCACCATCCGCATGCTCTGCGGCCTGCTGCCGCCCACGGCCGGGAGCATGGAGGTGGCGGGGGTGGACATGGTGCGCCACCCGCGCCGCGCCCGGGCGCGCATCGGCTACCTGGCCCAGCGCTTCGCCCTCTACGGCGAGCTCAGCACGGCGGAGAACCTGGCCCTGCAGGCGGGGCTCTACGGCCTGACCGGGCGCCGGCGCCGGGAACGGCTGGCCTGGGGGCTGGAGCACATGGGGCTGGCGGAGCATGGCCGGACCCTGGCCCGGGATCTGCCCCTGGGCTTCCAGCGGCGCCTCTCCCTGGCCGCGGCCCTGCTGCACCAGCCCGACGTGCTGTTCCTGGACGAGCCCACCTCGGGCGTGGATCCCCTGGCCCGCCAGCAGTTCTGGGAGCTCATCTACGAGCTGGCCGAGGGGGGAATGGGCATCCTCGTCACCACCCACTACATGGACGAGGCGGCCTTCTGCGACCGCCTGGCGCTGATGGATGCCGGGCGCATCGTGGCCGAGGGCAGCCCGGCGGAGCTGGTGGCGCGGCCGCTGCCCACCCCCATCCTCGAGGTGCGCATGGCCCGCTGCAACGAGTGCGCCGGCGCGCTGGCCCGCTGGGAGGAGGTGCGCGAGGTGATCCCCCACGCCGGTTCCCTGCGCGTGCGCCTGGAGCCGGGCGCGGACCCGGCGGCGGTGCGGGCGCGGATCGCCGCGCTGGCGCGGGAGCGCGGCCTGGAGCTGGAGCGGGTGGCGGCGGCGGAGCCCGACCTGGAGGATGTCTTCGTGGCCGTGCTGGAGGGGCAATGAACCTCCAGCATGTCCGGGCCATGGCGCGCAAGGAGTGGTGGCACCTGCTGCGCGATCCCCGCAGCCTGGCGCTGATGCTGCTGATGCCGGCCATGCTCCTGTTCCTGTTCGGCTACGCCATCCGGCTCGATGTGACCGAGGCGCCCATCGGCGTGCTGCAGGAGTCGAACGACGCCGTGTCGCGGGATTTCACCGCCCGTCTCGACGCCAGCCATGCCTTCGCGGTGGTCGATCGCTTCCACGATCGCCGCGCCCTCACCGACGCCGTCCAGCACGGCGAGATCTGGGCCGGGCTGGTCATCCCCCGCGATTTCGCCGCGGCGCTCGGGCAGGGCGATGCGCGGCTGCAGCTCATCCTCGACGGGGTGGATGCCAATACCGCGCGCCTGGTGCGCAACTACACCCTGGCGCTGGTGAACGACTACGCCATGGAGCAGGGCGGCGTGCCGCCGCTGGAGATCCGCAACCGGGTCTGGTTCAACGAGGCGAGCGAGAGCCGGCTGGCGGTGGTGCCCGGGGTCATCGCGGTGGTGATGGCGGTCATCGGCGCGCTGATGACCGCGCTCACCGCGGCGCGGGAGATGGAGCTCGGGAACATCGTCATGCTGCGCACCACGCCGCTCACCCGCGGGGAGTTCCTGGCCGGCAAGCTGCTGCCCTATTTCGTCATCGGCATGGCGGACTTCCTGGTGGCCGCCGGCGCGGCGGTGTGGCTGTTCGAGGTGCCCCTGCGCGGCTCCTTCCCCGGGCTGCTGGCGGTCTCGGCCCTGTTCCTGCTGGTGGTGATGCTGCAGGGCATGCTCATCTCCATCGCCGCCGGCCAGCAGGTGCTGGCGAGCCAGATCGCCCTCATCAGCTCCTTCCTGCCCGCGTTCCTGCTCTCCGGGTTCATATTCGCCATCGAGAACATGCCCGTGGTGCTGCAGTGGTTCACCCGCATCCTCCCGGCCCGCGCCTATACCACCCTCTCCAAGGCGGTGTTCCTCAAGGGGGTGTCGCCGCTGCTGCTGTGGACCGAGGTGCTGGTGCTCGGCGTCCTGCTGCTGGTGCTGATGCGGGTGGTGCTGCTGCGGGCGCGCAAGCTGGGGCTGCAGTCGTGACCGGCTTCCCGGGTGCCCTGGCGGTGGGGTGGGTGCGGCTGCGGGCGCTGCTGGGCAAGGAGTTCCTGGCGCTGCTGCGGGAGCCGCGCATGCGCTTTTTCGTGCTGGTGCCGCCCCTCATCCAGCTGTTCCTGTTCGGCTACGCCGCGACCTTCGACGTGCGCGAGGCCAGCGTCGGCGTGGTGGACCAGTCCCGGAGCCTCGCCAGCCGCGAGCTGGTGCAGGCCCTGGCGGCGGGCGGCGAGTTCGTGCTCCGGACCTACCCGGACATGGGGGCGGCGGAGGAGGCCATGGACCGCAGCGAGGTGCGCGCCCTGGTGCGCCTGCCCCAGGACTTCGCCACCCGCCCCGTGGTGCAGCTGGTGGCGGACGGCTCCGACTCCAACAGCGCGCTGCTCATCGTCAGTCAGCTCAGCCAGCGCCTGCGCACCCACGCGGCGATTCTCTCCGGCGCCGGCCCGCCGGTGCAGGTGGAGGAGCGGGCCTGGTTCAATCCGAACCTGGACGACCGGCCCTACTTCATGCCCGGCATCATCGCCAACGTGGTGCTCATCGCCACCATGATCCTGACCGCCATGACGGTGGTGCGGGAGCGGGAGGTGGGCACCCTCGAGCGGCTGCTGGTCACGCCCATCGGGCGCTTCGAGTTCCTCATCGCCAAGCTGCTGCCGGTGGCGGCCGTGGGGCTGTTCGACGTGGTCCTGGTCTCCGTCATCACGGTGTACTGGTTCGACGTGCCCTTCCGCGGCAGCTCCACCGCCCTGATGGCGGGCAGCATCCTGTTCCTCACCAGCAGCCTGGGGCTGGGGCTGCTCATCTCCACCTGGTCCAGTACCCAGCAGCAGGCGATGCTGCTGGCGGTGTTCCTGGTGATGCCCATGATCATGCTCTCGGGCTTCGCCTTCCCCATCCGCAACATGCCCGAGGGAGTGCAGCTGGTCACCTGGCTCGACCCCCTGCGCTTCTACCTGGTGGTCATCCGCGACCTGTTCCTGAAGGGCGGGGGGCTCACCGATCACCTGTTCGAGTACGGCATGATGGGCCTGCTCGGCACCGTCTTCCTCCTCCTCAGCGCTCTGCGCCTGCGCTGAGTCTGATGGCCCGGTCAAGATAAAAAACGTGAATAGACAGGATTCACGGGATTTACGGACTTAAGCCTCTCTGCGTCTTCAGGTGAGGTGTGCGTTCGCAGCGGCAGTTCCTGCTGCGCAGCCATCTGCAGGCACCACGATATATCTGCGTAATCCGTGTAATCTGCGGGTAAAAGTCTTTTTGTCCTGGAATCCTGTCCATCCTGTAAATCCTGTCTATTAACTACTGTAGGTGTTTCCGATCGGAGCGAGGCGGCGATGCGACTCTACCTGGCGCAGCATGGCGACGCGGTACCCGAGGCGGAGGATGGCAAGCGGCCCCTGAGCGAGCGGGGGCGCGCGGACGTGGCGCGGCTGGCGGAGTTCCTGCAGCGGGCCGGGGTGCGGGCCGGGCACGTGCACCACAGCGGCAAGCTGCGGGCGCGGCAGACCGCGGAGCGGCTGGCCGAGGCGGTGATGCCCGGGGGGCGGACCACCGTGGTGGCGGACATCGCCCCCAACGATCCCGTCGCGCCCCTGGCCGAGCTGGCCGGGCGCTGGAGCGTGGACACCCTGGTGGTGGGCCACATGCCCTTCGTGGGGCGCCTCGCGGCGCGCCTGCTGACCGGCCGCGAGGAGCCCCCGGTGGCGGCCTTCCGCCCGGGCGCGCTGGTCTGCCTGGAGCGGGATGCCGCCGGCGCCTGGCGGATCGCCTGGATGGTGGCGCCGGAGCTGCTCTCCCCGCCGGGATGAAAGGGACACCGCCGTCGTCCCTGCCGGCCGGCTGTGTCGCCGATGAACCGGCTATGCCCGCGCCCGGTCCAGGCACCAGGACGGTGCCGCCGCCCGCCTTCCCGAACCGGGATGGTGCGGCGGGGCGCCCGGGGGGCGGTGCGCCGACCGGCCTGAACCGGCGCCGGGGTGCGGCCCGCCCGTGGGGCGCTGGTCCGGCACGCAATTTGCTGGATTTCACGGAACGCGGATTCGACACAGGCGGGAACCGCTGCCATCGATCCGCCGACCTGCTGCGCAGGTTCTTTCCCGGAGCACCGCACATGAACCAAAGGCATCGCCTGAACGCCGTGCCGGCGAACTACCTGGGCCTATGGGGCCGGATCTCGCTGGAGGACGACCGGGGGCTGGATACCGCTTCCCAGGTGGTGTGGCTGCAGTCCCGCAGCTTCTGCTGCGATCTGCGCGTGCCGGCGGAGCGGCCCGATTTCAGCGGGGTGGAGAGCCTCGATGGGTGCACTGACAGGCAGCTGCGCTGGCTGATGGGACAGCAGGGCTTCGCCGGCCAGCTGCTGGTGGAGGAGAGCACCTGCCACTGGCTGCGGGCCATAGACTTCCAGCCGGATCGCGCCCTGAGGGATGTGGGCCGCATGCGCTTCTCGCCGGACTACGTGGTCGAAGAGGGGGTGCATGCCCCGTACCGGGAGGTGTGGCGCCGCCTGCCCCCGGCGAGCGGCGAGCAGGCGGTGCTGGAACTGATGCCCGAGGACGGCGATCTGCGCCGCAGTTTCCTGGTGGTGGTGGGCGACTGGTTCATGTACGCCCGGGAACGGGGCTGGCGTCCGCCCCAGGCGCCGGATCTCGCCCACCTGGTGGACGCGGCGCCCGAACGGCGCGCGCTGCTGCTGCGGCTGGCGGACTTCGAGATCAGCTTCGGCCTGCGCCGCGGCGGGATGGGGCCCTGGGAGATCCGGCTCTCCACCCTGCCGTTCCGCGAAGGCCGCTCCCTGGACCTGGCTGGCCGGTTGTCCCCCGCCCGGCGGGAATCCGGCGGGCTCTACTGCCACGAGACGACGGGCGCGGGCCGTCGGCGCTGGCGGGTGATGGAGTGGAGCGGCGGGTTCCAGTGGGCCTGAAACCGGTACAATAGCCGCCGCTCCCCGGACTCCCGCCGGGCCAGTCGAGGTCAATTGCGTGCGCAAGTCGTTGCCGGTCGCGGTCCTGGTGCTGAGCGCGATCATGTGGGGCCTTACCTGGTGGCCCCTGAAGCATTTCCACCAGCAGGGGCTGCAGGGGCCGCTGCTGATCCTGCTTGGCTACGGCGTGGTGGCGCTGGTGCTGCTGCCGTGGCTGTGGCGCGAGCGCGCGGCCTGGCGGCGGGAAGCCCGCTACATGTGGCTGATGCTGCTGCTGGGCGGCTGGGCCAACCTGGCGTTCGCCGGCGCCATGATCTACGGCGAGGTGGTCCGGGCGATGATGCTCTTCTACCTCGCGCCGGTCTGGGGCGTGCTCGGCGGCCGGCTGTTCCTGCGCGAGCCCATCGACCGCCGGCGCGGGCTCGGCCTGGGACTGGCGCTGGCCGGCGCCTTCCTGGTGCTGGGCGGCTGGGAGATCCTGCGCCAGCCGCCCGCGGCGCTGGATCTCCTGGCCCTCAGCGCCGGCATGGCCTTCGCGCTCAACAACATCACCTGCCGCGCCGCCCAGGCGGTTCCCGTCACCAGCAAGAGCGCCATCAACTTTCTCGGCGTCGGCCTGATGGCGCTGGCCGTGGTCCTCACCCAGGGGCTGCCGCTGCCGCCGCTCTCCCTCTCCACCTGGGGCTGGCTGCTGTTCTTCGCGCTGGGCTGGCTGCTGCTGGCCACCGTCTCGGCGCTGTGGGCGGTGACCCACCTGGAGGCGGGCCGCGCCGCGGTCATCCTCATCGTGGAGCTGCTGGCCGCGGTGGTCTCCGCCACCCTCGTCGGCGGCGAGACCCTCGCGGCCAACGAATGGGCCGGGGGTGCCCTCATCCTCGCCGCCGCCGTGCTGGAGTCGCGGCGTGGCGGGGAGCACCTGGAACCGGTGATTCCCCCCGCGGCGGAGCGGGTGTGACCGGCGCTCCCAACCGCCGCTGAGGCCGGAGCGCCCGCTCCGGCACCCCGCCCCAAATCCGCTCATCCGTCCCTGCCCGTGCACCCGGGTGGTGCGCCCCCGGCCCGCGCCGCCCCGGCTCCGCTTGCGGAATCCGGCGAGCAACCAGTTGTATTGACGGGCTATTCGCTGATTCATTCCAGTTGGCACAGCCCTTGCCCTGTCGTTAATACCAATTTCCCATTTCGTATTAACAAGAGGGCTCACCATGAAAATCAGTGTCCGCAGGATGTTCGGCGCGCTGGCCGGCGCCATGCTGCTGGGGGCGTCCGCGCTGGCGTCCGCAGAACCGTTGAAGATCGGCTACAGCGACTGGCCCGGCTGGGTCGCCTGGGAGGTGGCCATCGAGAAGCAGTGGTTCAAGGAGGCCGGGGTCGAGGTGAAGTTCGAGTGGTTCGACTACGTGGCCTCCATGGACGCCTTCGCCGCCGGCCAGCTCGACGCCGTCACCATGACCAACGGCGACGCCCTGGTCACCGGCGCCACCGGCGCCAAGAGCGTGATGATCATCATCAACGACTACAGCAACGGCAACGACATGATCGTGGGCGCGCCGGGCGTCGAGTCCATCGCCGATCTCAAGGGCAGGAAGGTGGGCGTGGAGATCGGCTTCGTGGATCACCTGCTGCTGCTCAACGGCCTGGCGAAGGCCGGCCTGACCGAGGCGGACGTGGAACTGGTGAACGTCCCCACCAACGAGACTCCGCAGGTGCTGGCCTCCGGTGACGTGGCGGCCATCGGCGCCTGGCAGCCCAACTCCGGCATGGCGCTGAAGCTGGTGGCCGGCTCCAGTCCCATCTACACCAGCGCCGACGAACCCGGCCTCATCTACGACGTGCTCGCCGTCTCCCCCGAGAGCCTCTCCGCCCGCCGCGACGAGTGGCGGAAGGTGGTGGATGTCTGGTACCGGGTGGTGGACTACATCCTCGACCCCGAGACCCACGCCGATGCGGTGCGCATCATGGCATCGCGGGTGGGCGTGTCGCCCGCGGAGTACGAATCCTTCATCAACGGCACCCGGATCCTGACCCTGGACGAGGCGAAACAGTTCTTCGTCAAGGGCGAGGGCTTCGGCTCCCTCTACGGCTCCTCGAAGATCGTCGACGAGTTCAACCTCGCCAACGACGTCTACAAGGATGCCCAGGACGTGGACGCCTACATCGACGGTTCCCTCACCAACGCCCGGTAAGCCGCCCAGGAGCGCGTCCACCGGCACCGGATCAGCAGCGTGGAGACGAGATTGATGACCAGCCAGCCATGGTTCGCCGCCCGCAGGGAACTGGCGCCCAACCGGCGCCTCACCCTCGCGATCATGAGCTTCGTCCTGCCGCTGCTGGTCTGGTGCCTGGTGAGCTACGTGCCCTTCATCTGGCATCCCATGGTGGAGGTGAGCGATCCGGGGGCGGTCTCCTACTTCAAGCCGGGGATGCTGGTGGAGCGGGAGGTCTTCGACCGGGAGCGGGAGAAGGTGCGCGGGGAGGGCGCTGCGCTGCCCGCGGGCGAGCCGGCCAACCCGGTCTACCTGCCGGCGCCCCACCAGGTGGCCCGGGCGATGTTCACCGCCTTCACCACCGAGCCCCAGCGGCGCAACGAGAAGTGGCTGCACGAGAGCCTCGGCGACAGCATCACGGTCATCGCCCTGGGGTTCCTCATCTCCTCGCTCATCGGTGTGCCGCTGGGGATCCTGGCCGGAACCTACGACGCCGTCTCACGGCTCAACGAGCCGTTCATCGAGTTCTTCCGCTACCTCCCGGCGCCCGCCTTCGGCGCCCTGGCGGTGGCGGTGCTCGGCATCCATGAAGCGCCCAAGATCGCCATCATCTTCATCGGCACCTTCTTCCAGCAGGTGCTGGTGGTCTCCAACACCACCCGCAAGATCGACCCCTCGCTCCTGGAAGCGGCCATGACCCTCGGGGCTAAGCGGCTGAACCTGCTGTTCCGGGTGGTGATCCCGGGCATCATCACCGACCTCTACAAGGACCTTCGCATCCTGCTCGGGTGGGCGTGGACCTACCTCATCGTCGCCGAGATGATCGGCACCAGCTCCGGCATCACCTGGTTCATCACCCAGCAGGCCCGCTACAAGAACTTCGAGAACGTCTACGCCGCCATCATCATGATCGGCATCATCGGGCTCTCCACCGACCTGGTGCTCGCCTGGCTGGGGCGGCGCATCTTCCCCTGGCAGCGCGCCTCCGCGGCCTGATGGAACGGGCGTTCCACAAGAACGGGACATTCCCATGAGCCATATCGAGCTGCCCAGCTACCTCGACCAGTCCGAGGCCGTCCGCGAGCGCTTCACCCGCCTGAAGCAGCGCCCGGTGATCCTGGAGGTGAAGGGGCTGGGCAAGGATTTCGAGTCGCCCCAGGGCCGGGTCACCGCCCTGCGCGACATCAACTTCAAGACCCACCGGCGCGAGTTCGTCTGCGTCATCGGGCCCTCCGGCTGCGGCAAGTCCACCCTGGTGCGCATTCTCGCCGGGCTGGAGAGCCACAGCAGCGGCGAGGTGCTGCTGGACGGCCGGCCGGTGCACGGCCCCGGCCCCGACCGCGGCATGGTGTTCCAGGGCTACACCCTGTTTCCCTGGCTCACGGTGAAGCAGAACGTGATGTTCGGCCTCAAGATGTCCAGGCGCACCGGCATGGAGGACCAGGAGGCGATGCAGTGGATCGACCTGGTGGGCCTGGCCAGGTTCGCCGACAGCTACCCGCACCAGCTCTCCGGCGGCATGAAGCAGCGCGTGGCCATCGCCCGGGCGCTCGCCAACCAGCCGCGGGTGCTGCTGATGGACGAGCCGTTCGGCGCCCTGGACGCCCAGACCCGCGCCCGCATGCAGGCCTACCTGCTCGACATCTGGAAGAACATCGACATCACCATCGTCTTCATCACCCACGATCTCGACGAGGCCATCTACCTGGCCGACCGCATCCTGGTGCTGAAGGCCCACCCGGGCGAGGTGCAGGAGCTCATCGAGGTGCCCGTGCCCCACCCGCGCAACCCGGACCAGTTCCTCAGCCCCGGGTTCCTCGCCACCAAGGCGCGCCTGGAGGCCCTGATCCACCCGCCACAGTCGGAGGAGACGGGTCTCAGCGAGGATCACCTGAACCTGGTGCGCATGGTGCCGCTGGACGACGAGGTGAGCGATGTCTATTGAAGCGCGCCTCAACGACTGGCACACCCTCACCTGGGAGGAGATCGGCCGCCTGCCGGCGGCGGGCATCGACGGGGCCCTCCTGCCCGTGGGCGCCACCGAGCAGCACGGTCCGCACCTGGGCTGCGGGATGGACACCGAGATCGCCGGGCGGCTGTGCCGCGACGCGGCGGCGCGCACCGGCGTGGCGCTGCTGCCGGCGCTGCCCTACGGCTGCTCCATCGGCCACTCCAGGCGCTGGCCCGGTACCCTGGCGCTGCAGCCCAAGACCCTCATCGACGTGGTCAAGGACATCGGCGACTGGCTCCACGCCTCCGGCTTCCGGCGCCTGTTCCTGGTCAATGGCCACGTCACCAACGCCGCGCCCCTGCGCTGCGCGCTGGAGATGCTGCGCGCCGAGCACGACGGCCTGATGGTGGCGCTGGTCAACAGCGCCGCCATCAGCGAGCGGGTGCGCGCGCGCCACTTCGAGGACGCCGGCGACTGGCACGCCAACGCCGCCGAGACGGCGCTGATGCAGGCCATCGCCCCGGCGCTGGTGCGCGAGGAGCGCATCGAGGCGGCTGACGACCCGGATCGCACCACGGAGAGCGTCTTCGCCCACCCGGTCAACCGCACCAGCCGCAACGGCGTCACCGGTTATCCCAGCCGCGCCAGCGCCGCCGCCGGCGCCGAGCTCTACGCCTGGATGGTGGATGACCTGGCGGAACTGATCACCCGGGGCATGGCCGAGGAGCCGCCCCTGCCCCACTCCTACTTCGAAAAGACCGACGAGAGTTGCTGACATGAAGAGCGCCGAAGAGATCAAGCGGATCCGGGACGAACTGAAGGCCAAGGGGGTGAAGTACTGCCTCGGCGCCTACGTGGACATCCACGGCAACCCCAAGGGCAAGGTGGTGCCCATCGACCACCTGGAGCACATGGCCCATGGCTCGGAGCTCTACACCGGCTATGCGCTGGACGGGCTCGGGCAGAAGCCCAACGACGACGAGATCGCCTCGATGCCGGATCTCGACCACATCATCCAGCTGCCCTGGCAGCCGGAGATGGCGTGGATGCCCGCCGACAACACCTTCCACGGCGAGCCCTACCCCCTCAACGCACGGGTGGCGCTGAAGAAGCAGCTGGAGAAGGCCGCCGCGATGGGCTTCGGGATGAACCTCGGCATCGAGGCGGAGGTGTTCGTGCTGCGCCAGAACGCCGACGGCAGCCTCGCGGTGCCCAACCCCGACGACCGGCTCACCAAGCCCTGCTACGATGCCCGCGGCTTCCTCGACCAGTTCGGCTGGCTCGACCGGATGGCCACCGCCATCAACGCGCTGGGCTGGGACCTCTACTCCTTCGACCACGAGGACGCCAACGGCCAGTTCGAATTCGACTTCAAGTACGCCGACGCGGTCACCTCCTGCGACCGCTACACCTTCCTGCGCCTGATGGCCAAGGAGTTCGCGAAGCAGGAAGGGCTCGTCGCCACCTTCATGCCCAAGCCCTTCGCCGACAAGACCGGCAACGGCGCCCACTTCAACATGTCCCTCTACGACCTGGAGACGGGCAGGAACCTGTTCGCCCGCGACCCGAAGGAGGACCCGCGGGGGCTGGGGCTCACCGAACTGGGCTACCAGTTCATCGCCGGGGTCATCAAGCACGGCAAGGCGCTGTGCGCGGCGTTCGCCCCCACGGTGAACAGCTACAAGCGGCTGGTACGCCAGGGCGACATGCCCTACTTCACCTGGGCGCCGGTGTTCAACTCCTTCGGCTCCAACAACCGCACCAACTCCGTGCGCGTGCCCATGGGCGGCGGCCGCTTCGAGTCGCGCAACGCCGACGGCGCGGTGAACCCCTACCTGGCCGCGGCGCTCGCGCTGGCCGCCGGCCTGGAGGGCATCCGCGAGGGGCTCGATCCCGGCCAGCCCCAGGAGGACAACCTCTACGAGCTGACCGAGGAGGAGCGCGCCGCGCGCGGCATCGAGTTCCTGCCGCGCGACCTGCAGGAGGCGGTGGATGCCTTCGAGGCCGACCCCTTCGTCATCGATGCGCTGGGCCAGGGGCTGCGCGACGAGTTCATCCGCTACAAGCGCCAGGAGTGGAACGCCTATCACCAGACCATCTCGGCCTGGGAGATCGAGCGCTACAGCCACCTGTTCTGATACGGCGCCGGCAACGGAGTGCAAGGAGGGGAGGGCACGGGCATGAGCGGTCACAACGGCAACGGCGGCGTCAGCCGCATCAGCGTCTCCCTGCCGGAGCCGCTGCTGCGGCAGCTCGACGCGATGGTTTCGGAGCGCGGCTTCATGAGCCGATCCCAGGCCATCGCGGAGATGGTGAGCGAGCAGGTGGCGGCCCACAAGCAGGCGCTGGGCAGCGAGATCATGGCCGGCACCATCACCCTGCTCTACGACCACTCCACGCCGAACCTGCAGAAGAGTCTGGCGGATCTCCAGCACGAGCACATCCGCGAGGTGATCAGCTCGCTGCACGTCCACCTCATGCACTCCCAGACCATGGAGGTGATCCTGGTGCAGGGGCCGGCGGCGGCGCTGCAGCTCATCGCCGACGAGATGATCACCCTGCGCGGGGTCATCTCCGGCAAGCTGGAGTTGACCACCACGCTGATCCCGCAACTGCACCTGCCCGCGGAGAAACGCGCCGGCCAGGCGTGATGCACCAGGACCGTGCCGGCCGCGGGGCACTGATCCAGGATGGTGCGCGTGACCCCTGCGCAGGCCTGTTTTTCCGGGGTTCCAGGGCCGTGTCCGGCTGGCACGCGCCTTGCTGTTACCGATGCAGGGTATTACCGAAAACGGAATTGTTAATACCGGGAATCGTTACGAGCCGGGAGTCCCGCGAGGCTCCGAACAGGAGGTGGTTTCAATGCGTGAATCTTCGCCGAGCAGCCCGCTGTGGGAGGAACTGGTGCCGGGCGGGGCCCACTGGTCCGGGGTGCTCCGCCGCGGCACCACCCTGCGCCTGACCGACGTGGGTGGCGGGGCCAATGTCGCCATGCTGCTCTACAACAACGAGGAGAAGCTCGAGCGCTACAACATGGCCGACACCCTCAAGGCGCAGCACACCGCCCACCTCACCGCCGGCTGCGCCTGCTACTCCGACATGGGCCGCGTGCTCTGCTCCATCACCGGCGACAGCGTGGGCTGGCACGATCCCATCGGCGGCGTCTCCAACGCCGCCATGGTGGCGCGCAGGTACGGCGCGCTGAGCTACCAGGAGGCGCGCAACGCCTGCCACCGCAACGGCTACGACAGCCTGCTCAACGAGGTGGCCAAGTACGGACTCGGCCGGCGCGACCTGGTGCCCAACATCAATTTCTTCAGCAAGGTGGTGGTGGACGACGGTGGCAACATGGCCTTCGCCGGCGGCCACTCGCGGGCGGGCGACCACGTGGATCTCCGCTTCGAGATGGAAACCCTGGTGGTGCTCTCCACCTGCCAGCATCCCCTCGATCCGGATCCGGAGTACCGGCCCCGCGACGTGAAGCTCACCGCTTGGTACAGCGGTCCCGCCGGCGCCGACGATCCCTGCCGCAACCGCTGCCCCGAGAACCGGCGCGGCTTCGCCAACACCGATCGGCTCTACCTCTGAGCCCGGCCCGCGCAGCGAACAGGAGAACGACCATGACGACGCAACTGGTGGAGAGCCCGCTCGACCCGGCAGACGCCCTCTGCCGCGAGGTGGTGCCCGCGGGCGAGCCGTGGATGAAGGTGGTGAAGCAGGGGCAGGTGTTCCGCATTCTCGACCTCGAGGGCAACCAGGCGGTGGACACCCTGTTCTACAGCGCCGCCGACCCGGAGGAGCGCTACAGCGCCCAGGACACCATCCGCGGGCAGGGCAACATCTACCTCACCACGGGCACCAAGCTGCTCTCCAACCTCGGCAACGTGATGCTCACCATCACCGCCGACACCTGCGGCCGCCACGACACCCTCGGCGGCGCCTGCTCGGCGGAGAGCAACACGGTGCGCTACGCCCTGGACAAGCGCCACATGCACAGCTGCCGCGACAGCTTCCTGATGGCGCTGGCGCAGTGGGATCGGGGCATGACCAAGCGCGATCTCTCCAGCAACATCAACTTCTTCATGAACGTCCCGGTGACCCCGGCGGGCGGCCTCACCTTCGAGGACGGCATCTCCGCCCCGCTCAAGTACGTGGAGATGCGCGCCGAGATGGACGTGCTGGTGCTGGTCTCCAACTGCCCCCAGCTCAACAACCCCTGCAACGCCTACAACCCCACCCCGGTGGAGATGCTGGTCTGGGATGCGCCGTGACCGGGTTGGAAAGGAACTTGCGTGGAAAGGAATTAACGCCAGGACGCAAAGGCGCCAAGCCGCGAAGAGGGAAGATCCTGTGAGTGTGACGATGGGTGCGGAGCGATGGGCAACCGGGGGCCGGTATGGCCCGGGTGGCTCCCCGCGCAACTCGATTCGCCTTTCTTGACCTGGGTCTTTGCGCCTTCGCGTCTTAGCGTTGAATTAATCGCCGGAGTGGAAGAAGCATGTTCAAGAAGGTCCTGATCGCCAACCGCGGCGCCATCGCCTGCCGCGTCATCCGCACCCTGAAGCGCATGGGCATCAAGTCGGTGGCGGTCTACTCGGAGGCCGATGCCCACTCCCTGCACGTGGCCCAGGCCGACGAGGCGCTGTGCATCGGTCCGGCGCCCGCCTCCCGGAGCTACCTGGATACCGCCCGCATCCTCGCCGCGGCGCGGGAGAGCGGCGCCCAGGCCATCCATCCCGGCTACGGCTTCCTCAGCGAGAACGCGGCCTTCGCCGAGCTCTGCGCCGCCGAGGGCATCGCCTTCATCGGCCCGACGCCGCAGCAGATGCGCGACTTCGGCCTCAAGCACACCGCCCGCGAGCTGGCGCAGATCAACGGCGTTCCGCTGCTGCCGGGCAGCGGGCTGCTGGAGGGGGTGGAGTACGCCCTGGCGGAGGCCGCGCGCATCGGCTACCCGGTGATGCTCAAGAGCACGGCGGGCGGCGGCGGCATCGGCATGCAGCTCTGCCGCGACGAGGCGGAACTGCGCGAGGCCTATCACTCGGTGGAGCGGCTCAGCCGCAACAACTTCGGCCAGGTGGGCATGTTCCTGGAGAAGTTCATCGAGCGCGCCCGCCACATCGAGGTGCAGATCTTCGGCGACGGCGCCGGCCGGGTGGTGGCCCTGGGCGAGCGCGACTGCTCGGTGCAGCGGCGCAACCAGAAGGTGATCGAGGAGACCCCGGCCCCCGGCCTCGACGACGCCCTGCGCGCCCGCCTCCACGCCGCCGCCGTGCGTCTCGGGCGGGCGGTGGGCTACCGGTCGGCGGGGACCGTGGAGTTCATTTTCGACGCCGACACCGACGACTTCCATTTCCTGGAGGTGAACACCCGCCTGCAGGTGGAGCACGGCGTCACCGAGGAGGTCTACGGCGTGGACCTGGTGGAGTGGATGGTGCGCCAGGCCGCCGGGGAGAGCGAGTTCCTCGACAGCTACCGGCCCAACCCCCGGGGCTGGGCCATCCAGGCGCGCCTCTACGCCGAGGACCCGGCCCGCAACTTCCAGCCCAGCGCCGGCCTGCTCACCGAGGCGGACTTCGCCGGGACGGCGCGGGTGGAGACCTGGGTGGAGCGGGGCAGCGAGGTGCCGCCCCACTACGACCCGATGATCGCCAAGATCATCTGCGCCGGCGCCGATCGCGCCGAGGCCCTCGCCAACCTGTCGCGGGCGCTTGCGGCCACGCGGGTGGCGGGCATCGAGACCAACCTCGACTACCTGCGCCAGGTGGTGGCCCACGACACCTTCCGCCGCGGCCGGCAGATCACCGCCTTCCTCGGCGGCTTCCACTACGCCCCCGCCACGGTGGAGGTGCTGGTGCCCGGCACCCAGACCACGGTGCAGGACTGGCCCGGCCGCGTGGGCCACTGGGACGTGGGGGTGCCGCCCTCGGGCCCCATGGATCATCTCGCCTTCCGGCTGGCCAACCGCATTGTCGGCAACGCCGAGGGCGCGCCGGGGCTGGAGCTCACCGTTTCGGGACCGACGCTGCGCTTCAACACCGGGGCGGTCATCGCGCTCACCGGCGCCGACATGCAGGCGGAGCTCAATGGCGGGCCCGTGCCGCGGTGGGCGCCCGTCACGGTCCCCGCCGGCGCGACGCTGCGCCTGAAGGCCGCGGCCGGCCCCGGCACCCGCGCCTATCTCGCCGTGCGCGGCGGCTTCGACGTGCCCGACTACCTGGGCAGCCGCGCCACCTTCACCCTCGGCCAGTTCGGCGGGCATGCCGGGCGCACCCTGCGGGTGGGCGACGTGCTGCACCTGGGCGGCAGCGAGCCGGAGGCCGCGCCGGCGGCGCTGCCCCCCGCGCTGGTGCCCGAGTACACGAC
The DNA here is from genome assembly GCF_003337735.1 of Thioalbus denitrificans. Lineage (NCBI taxonomy): Bacteria > Pseudomonadati > Pseudomonadota > Gammaproteobacteria > Chromatiales > Ectothiorhodospiraceae > Thioalbus > Thioalbus denitrificans. Next base: position 61,988 of record NZ_QPJY01000016.1, read on the forward strand.
CGAGTGGGAGGTGGGCGTGCTCTACGGCCCCCACGGCGCGCCCGACTTCTTCACCGATGAGGACATCGGGATGTTCTTCGGCACCGCCTGGGAGGTGCACTACAACTCCAGCCGCACGGGCGTGCGCCTCATCGGTCCCAAGCCGAAGTGGGCGCGCAGCGACGGCGGCGAGGCGGGGTTGCACCCCTCCAACATCCACGACAACGCCTATGCCATCGGCAGCGTGGACTTCACCGGCGACATGCCGGTGATCCTCGGCCCCGACGGCCCCAGCCTCGGGGGCTTCGTCTGCCCGGCCACCATCGTCCAGGCGGAGCTGTGGAAGCTCGGGCAGCTGAAGCCCGGCGACACGGTGCGCTTCCGTCCCCTGACCCTGGCGGAGGCCAGCCACCGCGAGGCGGTGCAGGCGCGCGAGGTGGCGGCCCTGTCGCAGGCCCCCGAGCGACCCGCGCCCATCCGCCGCGAGGGCGGTCCCGCGGCGCCCGCGGAGGGACCGGTGCTGGCGCGCCTACCGGCCACGGCGGAGCGGGTGGAGGTCACCTACCGCCAGGCGGGCGACCGCTACCTGCTGGTGGAGTACGGCCCGCTGGTGCTGGACCTGGAGCTGCGCTTCCGCGCCCACGCCCTGATGGCGTGGCTGAAGGATCGCAACGTGCCGGGCATCGTCGACCTCACCCCCGGCATCCGCTCCCTGCAGGTGCACTACGACAGCCGTGTGCTCGCCACCGGCGAGCTGCTGGAGACCCTGGTGGCGGCCGAGGCGGAGCTGCCGCCGCTGGACGAGCTGGAGGTGCCGAGCCGCATCGTCCACCTGCCGCTGTCCTGGGACGATCCCGCCACCCGGCTCGCCATCGACAAGTACATGCAGTCGGTGCGCCCCAACGCGCCCTGGTGTCCCAGCAACATCGAGTTCATCCGCCGCATCAACGGGCTGGACTCCATCGACCAGGTGCGGGAGATCCTCTTCAATGCCAGCTACCTGGTGCTGGGCCTGGGCGACGTCTACCTGGGCGCTCCGGTGGCCACGCCGCTGGACCCGCGCCACCGCCTGGTGACCACCAAGTACAACCCCGCGCGCACCTGGACGCCGGAGAACGCCGTGGGCATCGGCGGCGCCTATCTCTGCGTCTACGGCATGGAGGGGCCGGGCGGCTACCAGTTCGTGGGGCGCACGGTGCAGATGTGGAACCGCTACCGCCAGACCGCCGACTTCACCGGCGGCAAGCCGTGGCTGCTGCGCTTCTTCGACCAGATCCGTTTCTACCCGGTGGGCGGCGAAGAGCTGCTGCGCATGCGCGAGGAGTTCATCCAGGGCCGCTTCAGGCTGAAGGTGGAGGAGACCACCTTCAGCCTGCGCGACTACCGCGCTTTCCTCGCCGGGAACAGTGAATCCATCGCCGCCTTCAAGAGCCGCCAGCAGGCCGCCTTCGATGCCGAGCGCGAGCGCTGGGAGCGCGATGGGCAGAGCACCTGGGAGCAGGAGGCCGACGCCGCGCCGGTGGAGGAGGGCGAGCTGCCGCCGGGCTGCCATCCCATCGCCAGCCACGTGCCGGGCAGCGTCTGGCAGATCCCCGTGCAGGCCGGCCAGCGGGTCCATGCGGGCCAGGAGCTGGTGATCGTGGAGTCCATGAAGATGGAGATCGCCATCCTCGCCGCCGAGGATGGCGTGGTGGAGTCGGTGCTCTGCCGCGAGGGCGGGCAGGTGGCGGCGGGCCAGAACCTGGTCATCATCCGCGGCGCGACCGCCGCGACAGCGTAGGGAGAGGGCGGCACATGGAGACCCCGGATCTGAACCTGGCGGCGCTGGCCGCCGCCTACCGCGACGGCAGCCTCACCCCCACGCAGGTGGTGGAGCGGGTGCTGGCCCGCATCGAGGCCACCCGCGAGAGCAACGCCTGGATTCACGTGCTCCCGGCCGCGGCGCTGCGGGCGCGGGCCGCCGAGCTGGAGGCGCGCGGTCCCGGGGGGCTGCCCCTCTACGGGGTGCCCTTCGCCATCAAGGACAACATCGACCTGGCGGGCGTGCCCACCACCGCCGCGTGCCCGGAGTTCGCCTACACCCCGGAGCGCTCGGCCGCGGTGGTGGAGCGGCTGCTGGCCGCGGGCGCCATCGCCGTCGGCAAGACCAACCTGGATCAGTTCGCCACCGGGCTGGTGGGCACCCGCTCCCCCTACGGGGCCTGCCGCAACGCCTTCGACCCGGCCTACGTCTCCGGCGGCTCCAGCGCCGGCTCGGCGGTGGCGGTGGCCAACGGCACGGTGGCCTTCGGTCTCGGTACCGACACCGCCGGCTCCGGCCGCGTACCGGCCGCCTTCAACAACCTGGTGGGGCTGAAGCCCACCTGCGGCCTGCTCTCCGGCCGCGGCGTGGTGCCCGCCTGCCGCACCATCGACAGCGTTTCCATCTTCGCCCTCACCGCGGCCGACGCGCGGGCCGTGCTGGACGTGGCCGCGGGCTACGATGGGGAGGATCCCTTCTCGCGCCCGCCGCCCGCGGGCGCCCCGGCGGTGCTGCCCGAGCCCGGCTTCCGTTTCGGCGTGCCGCTGCCCGGGCAGCTGGAATTCTTCGACGATCCTGAGTCCGAGGCCCTCTTCACGCTCGCCGTCTCGCACCTGGAGTCGCTGGGCGGCACCGCGGTGGCGATCGACTTCGCGCCGTTCCTTGAGGCCGCGCGCCTGCTCTACGAGGGCCCCTGGGTGGCGGAGCGCTATGCCGCCATCCGCGCCTTCATCGAGGCCGGTCCGGAGCGGCTGCTCCCGGTCACCCGGCGGATCATCGAGCCGGGCATCGAACCCACCGCCGTGGCCGCCTTCGAGGCCCGCTACCGGCTGGCGGAGTTGAAGCGCGCCGCCGACAGGGTTCTGGCGGGCGTGGACCTCGTCATCACCCCCACCGCCGGGACCATCTACACGATCGCGGCGGTGGAGGCCGACCCCGTCCGCCTCAACAGCAACCTCGGCACCTACACCAACTTCATGAACCTGCTGGACTACAGCGCCGTGGCGGTCCCCGCCGGGTTCCGCCACGACGGGTTGCCGCTGGGCGTGACCCTCTTCGCCCCCGCCTTCCACGACCGCAAGCTGCTGGAGCTGGGCGGCCGCCTGCACCAGGCGGCCGACACCGGCCTCGGCGCCACCGGCCGCCCGCTGCCCGCACTCGCATCCGCGCCCGCGCCCGGGAGCGACGGTGCCCGCCTCGAGATGGTGGTCTGCGGCGCCCACCTCTCGGGCCTGCCGCTGAACCACCAGCTCACCGACCGCGGCGGCCGCCTCCTGGCCCGCACCCGCACCGCCCCCCGCTACCGTTTCTACGCCCTTCCCGGCGGCCCTCCCTTCCGCCCCGGCCTGGTGCGGGTGGAGGAGGGCGGCGGAGCCGTGGAGGTGGAGGTGTGGGACCTTCCCGCCGAGCACTACGGCGGCTTCGTCGCCGGCATCCCCGCGCCGCTCGGCATCGGCACCCTGGAGCTGGAGAACGGCGCCACCGCCCAGGGCTTCCTGTGCGAGGCCTACGCCGTGGCGGGCGCGGAGGAGATTACCGGGCTGGGGAGCTGGCGGCGGTACCTGGAGTTGAAGGGCCCGGGCTGATGGAGGCGGGAAACGGGGAACCGTGCCGGGGCGGCGTCAGCCACCGGCCGGCCGCACCTCAAGGCTTCCGCATCTGGAGGGTCTGCCGGCAGTCCGGCGCCATGGGACTTTCGAACCGCTCGACGGGCCAGGCCGCGGTCGCGGGTTCTCGACGGGCTCAGTCGCCGTCTTGTTGGTGCATGGCCGCCTCGGCAAGCTCCTGCGCCCGCGCAACGGAAATCCCCTGGTGGAAATCGACCGAAAGGGGGTGGGAGGTCTCCTCCAGCTCGATATAGGGCCGGACGCCGCCTTCCCGGGGATGGACCCGCGTTTTCAGCGCGTAGGTGTCCTCGTAGCAGGGCAGGTGGTTGCAGAGCCAGCCGAAGAACCGGTCGGTGGGGTCCGGCGAGTCGTAGGTCTCGGCATAGTGCACGAAGCTCTTCTCGCTCACGGAGACCCACACCCCCCACAGGAACGGCTCGTCGACGCCGTGGATGGGTATCTCCAGGCACGCCCGGATGAAGTAGTGCTCGCCGTCCCCGTCCTCGTACTCGCAGAGATCGGTCCCCAGGTTGCCGTTGTTCCGGACCTCCTCGCTCTGCTCCAGGAAGGGGGCGGGCGCGTCGAAGCTGAAGCTGGGCGATCCCTCGTGTATCTCCCCGCACCTCGAGCACCTGAAGCTGAAAATCGCTGCCATAGTCCGTCATCCTTTCGGGGCGGTCGGAGGGTCAGTCGGCTGTTGCCTGGTATACACCGCAGTCAGCAGTGGTCAGCCTGCATGTGACCATTGTACGCCCTGGGGCAGAAAGGGGCATGACTATCGGCGGTTCAGGCCAATGGGGGAAGCCCCGCCTTGCAGGGGCGGGTGCAGCGGAGACCTGTCAACCGGGAAGGCCGGGGCACGTGTAAGCAGGCCGGGTGCTTGCAGCATGACTTTCAGAGCGGAAATTCATGCTCTAAGCCTTACAGGAAAGGGTTTGAGAGAGCGATTGTCCGTTGAAACAGTTTGTTACGTTGGTCCGACCCCAGTGTCACCAGGTGGGTTGATGGCTCGCTATTGCATTAAAGTAGATAAGGCAATTACTAAAACGCCAGTAATACTCAGGCCTATCAGTGCCCAGATAACACCGATTAAAATGCGTAGTGTTTTTGATATTTTATTTACCCATTGGGCGCTGAATACTAATGACCCGAATGATTCAAGTCCGGCCCAAGATGGCAGCCCTATTAATACAGCGCCGACCCAGAATGTAAGGGTATTATTTTCTACCGGCGCTTTATAGAACCAAAGGCCCAAGCCGGAGCAGAATGATATCAATAGCGCAACTATAGCTATCTTTGAATTTGACTCATTTTTCTCATGATCAAGATAGATATCCATTTTTCATTGCTCATAACGATTGGTTCAGGTGACTGGCAAAGCGGCCCATAGAACGTTGGCGAAAACAGCAAAACCAGCGCCGCTTTGGCGGGTCATCTGGAACCAAGGAACGCCCCTATGGCTCTAGGCATACGGAACAACTGTGGCCCGATGAAGTGGCCCCGGTAATCCCAAAGCTCGTTTGCCAGGGAGTAGAGCTCGGCTGACGTAATCTCCTTGGCGGGCGAATTCGGACGCCCGCCGTTCACGTAATCCACGCGTTCATGCCCTGCGTATATGCGACCATGTACAAATGCATTCCGACGTTCAAAGAGGTCTACGGCCCCTTCCAGCGCTTCAGGCAAACCATCGAGTTCGCTGCTCTTCAGCTTACGAACGACTTTCGCCGCATGCTTGAGTTTTCGGCTGATTGGCCAACGCTGCTTGTTTTCGCCGAAAGGCTCAACAGGAGAAGTAAACCGCAAGATGTCGTCGACATCTTCCTCTAGCCAAGCAGCATACATAGTGACGAAGCCAAGCCCTCGAACAATATCGCCGTCATTAGCTACAGGCATTGTTTCTGCTCCTAAAATATAAGCAGGCCGGGTGCTTGCAGCATGACTTTCAGGGCGGAAATTCATGCTCTAAGCCTTTCAGGAAAGGGTTTGAGAGAGCGATTGTCCGTTGAAACAGTTTGTTACGTGGGTCCGACCCCAGTGTCAGGCGCAGGTGATCCCAGAACACCACTGCGCGTGATCCTCCTCCTACACGGCGCTTGATCCATTCGCCCGGGGCGCCGTGATCTTTACGCCATGACCTGTGTGTAATGGACAGTGCAACTGGTTATGCCTTTCACTCGATATACGCATTTAGAGTGAACCAGCGCAGAGCCATAGCACTGCCAACAAACAACGGCAATATTAGCCACCAATACATGAGGTAGCTGAACACCATAACCATAACCCCAGAGCCAAGTACGTTTACCAATAACCCGAAAAAGCCCAGCTCTGTAATTGCTTCCATTCCATCCAATTGGGTGAGGCCAAATATGCCTGCGCTTATAAAGATTGTGAAAGTTGCTACGACGATTCCGAACAGAACCTGATTGAATACTGACAGCTTATTTCTGGTGAATAGAGTAGGAACTAAGAAGCGTGACCAAAACAGCGCTACGATGGTCGTGATTAGCACGGCGCTGATAATGCCGTATGTGTTCGCCGCAAGATTTTGGGACGCGATCACATAGCTACTCACAGCCGCTGCTATCGCAAAGACTGCTGAATAAGCCCACATCTTTTTCGTTTCACTCGTCATCGGCTTTTATTAGGCATAACGTCATGGGGGAGTTGCGCCGCCTTTTGGCGTCAACTTGACCCTTTTGTTAGGGCTCTTAAGTGCCCAACGTTTTTTAGTTTTGATGTGTCTTTTACTACTGGTGT
>NZ_QPJY01000017.1 GCF_003337735.1 Thioalbus denitrificans
ACACGGAACACGGAACACGGAACACGGAACACGGAACACGGAACACGGAACACGGAACACGGAACACGGAACACGGAACACGGAACACGGAACACCCGGGCCTCACTCCCTGTCCACCATCCCCTTCAGACGGTAGAGCGTCTCCAGCGCCTCGCGCGGGCTGAGCGCGTCGGGCTCCACTGTACGCAGGGCCTCCAGGGCGGGGTGGGGCGGCGCGGCGGGGAAGAGGTCGGCCTGCCGCGGGGCCGAGGCCGCCACCGGGTGACCGTGCTCCCGGTTCTGGTCCTCCAGTTCCCGCAGCTTCTCCCGCGCCTGGCCGATGACCTCCCGGGGTACGCCGGCCAGCTGGGCCACCTGCAGGCCGTAGCTCTGGTTCGCCGGCCCCTCTTTCACTGCGTGCAGGAAGACGATTCCCTCGCCGTGCTCCACCGCGTCCAGGTGCACATTGACCACGCCCTCGTACTGTTCGGGCAGGGCGGTCAGCTCGAAGTAGTGGGTGGCGAACAGGGTGAAGGCGCGCAGCCGGCTCGCCAGCCAGGCGGCGCTGGACCAGGCCAGGGAGAGCCCGTCGAAGGTGCTGGTGCCCCGACCCACCTCGTCCATCAGCACCAGGCTCTCGGCGGTGGCGTTGTGGAGGATGTTGGCCGTCTCGGTCATCTCCACCATGAAGGTGGAACGTCCGCCGGCGAGATCGTCGGAAGCGCCGATGCGGGTGAAGATGCGGTCGATGGGGCCGATTCGCGCGCGCCGGGCCGGCACGAAGGCGCCGGTGTGGGCAAGCAGGGCGGTGAGGGCGATCTGGCGCATGTAGGTGGACTTGCCGCCCATGTTGGGGCCGGTGATGACGAGCATGCGCCGGGTCTCGTCGAGGTGCACGTCGTTGGGCACGAAGGGGGCTTCCAGCACCTGTTCCACCACCGGGTGGCGCCCCGCCTCGACGACGATCCCCGGTTCGTCCACCAGCTCCGGCGGCACCAGGTCCTGGGCGGCGGCCCGTGCGGCCAGGTTGGCCAGCACATCCAGCTCCGCCAGCGCCGCGGCGGTGGACTGCAGCCGCGGAAGCTCCGCGGCGAGGCAGTCCAGCAACTCCTCGTAGAGGGCCTTCTCCCGCGCCAGCGCCCGCTCCCGGCTGGAGAGCACCTTGTCCTCGAAGCCCTTGAGCTCCGGGGTGATGTAGCGTTCCACGTTCTTCAGGGTCTGGCGCCGGGTGTACTCGGTGGGCGCCTTGGCGGCCTGGCTGCGGCTGATTTCGATGTAGTAGCCGTGCACCCGGTTGTAGCCGAACCTGAGGGTGGGGATACCGGTACGCTCCCGTTCCCGCAGCTCCATCTCCAGCAGGCGGTCGCCGGCGTCCTCGCTCAGGCCGCGCAGCTCGTCGAGCTCCTCGTCGTAGCCCGGGGCGATCACCCCGCCATCGCGCACCAGCACCGGCGGGGTCTCCACCAGGGCGCGGCAGAGGCGCTCATGCAGCGCCGGCAGGGGCGCGGTCTCGCCGGCGAGCTCCGCCAGCCGGGGGGAGTCCAGCCCGGCCAGGGCCGTATTCAGCCCGGGCAGCATGCCCAGCGCCAGGCGCAGCTGGCCGAGATCCCGTGGCCGCGCCGAGCGCAGGGCCACCCGCGCCAGAATCCGCTCCACGTCGCCGATGCCCCGCAGCAGCGGGGCGATCCCCTCGTGGCGGTGCTCCTCGAGCAGGGTGCCGACGGCGTGCTGGCGCAGGCGCAGCGTGGTGCGGTCGCGCAGCGGGCGCTGCAGCCAGCGGGCCAGCAGCCGCGAGCCCATGGGGGTGGCGGTCTGGTCCAGCACTGCCAGCAGGGTGTGCTCGCGCCCCCCCGAGAGGTTGACCGTGAGCTCCAGGTTGCGGCGGGTGGCCGCGTCGAGAATGACGCTCTCCTCCCGGGACTCGGTGCGCAGGGCGCGGATGTGGGGCAGGGCGCTGCGCTGGGTGTCCTTGGCGTACTGCAGCAGACAGCCGGCCGCGCCCACCGCCAGGGGCAGGTGGGCGCAGCCGAAGGGGTCCAGGTCGCGGGTGCCGAACTGGGCGCAGAGCTCCCGGGTGGCGGTCTGCGGGTCGAAGTACCAGGGCGGCTGGCGGGTGGGGCGGAAGCGCGGCTCCAGGAAACCGGACTCCAGCTCCTCGTCCACCAGCAGCTCGGCGGGCTGCAGCCGCTCCAGCTCGCCGAGCAGCGCCTCCCGGCCCTCCACCTCCAGCACCTGGAAGCGGCCGCTGGTGATGTCCAGGCTCGCCAGGCCGTAGTGCCCGTCGTGGCCGGCCAGCGCCACCAGCAGGTTGTCCCGGCGCTCCTCCAGCAGGGCCTCGTCGCTGACGGTGCCGGGGGTGACCACGCGCACCACCTGGCGCTCCACCGGCCCCTTGGAGGCGGCGGGATCGCCGATCTGCTCGCAGATGGCCACCGACTCGCCCAGCCGCACCAGGCGGCCCAGGTAGCTCTCCACCGCGTGCACGGGCACGCCCGCCATGGGAATCGGCGCCCCCGCCGACTGGCCCCGGGTGGTCAGGGTGATGTCCAGCAGCTTCGCCACCCGCCGGGCGTCGTCGTAGAACAGCTCGTAGAAATCGCCCATGCGGTAGAACAGCAGCCGGTGGGGCTGCTCCGCCTTGATGCGCAGGTACTGCTGCATCATCGGCGTGTGGCGGGAGAGGTCCTGGATTGCCTGGGTCATGGGGGCGCAGTTTAACGGATGCGGACCGGGGGGTGGAGTGGGTGGCGAGCAGGAGCGGGGCGGACGACATTGACAGGGCGATTTAATAGACTAAATTGCTATGATATTAGGGCGTGTCCCCGCCCCACCCCGCACACCCCTTTCGGCTTCGCGGAGCCTCCTTCTCGGCACAACCCTGTGTCTTCCGCCGATTACCTCTCCACAGGGGTGTCCCGACGGCATCGAGGAGGAAAATATGGCGACCTGGAACCTGTCCGGAAACTATGCGGAGACCTGCAGCTGCTCCGTACCCTGCCCCTGCAACTTCCTGAACGCCCCCACGGAGGAGGACTGCACCGCCTGGGCGGCGTGGCACATCGAGGAGGGCGAATTCGACGGCACGCCGCTCGGCGGCCTCAATGTCGCCCTTGCCCTCAACTCGCCCGGCCACATGCTGGAGACCAAGTGGCGGGTGGCCATGTATGTGGATGACCGGGCCGGGGAAGCCCAGCGCGAGGCCCTGCAGCAGATCTTCGGCGGCGAGGCCGGCGGCCTGTTCGGCGAGCTGAAGGGCTTCATCGGCGAGGTCGCGGGGGTGCGCAGCGCCGCCATCGAGTTCCGCAACGCGGGTGGCGGTCGCCACTTCAGCATCGAAGGGGCCGGGTCGGCGGACATCGAGCCGGTGGCGGGCGAGGGCGGCCAGGCAGTGCGCATCGACAACGCGCCCCTGTCGCTGTCTCCCGGTCAGCCGCTCACCGTGGGCAAGGCCGCGGCGGTCAGCCTGAGCGACCACGGCATCACGCTGGGGAAGGCGGGTCTCAACGCCTTTTTCGCTCCCTTCAGCTACACCTCCGGGTAGGCCGGGCGATGACCGCCACGACGGCCCGGCCATTCGCCGGCGGCTGGGTGGTCTGGATTCCGCTCGCCCTGGTGGTCACTGCGGCCTGGGCCTACCTGCTGGTCATCGACCGGCAGATGGCCATGACGGAGTGGCTCAGCGGCCTGCCCGTGCTGATGCCGATGAGCAGCAGCTGGAGCAGCGCGGATGCCGTGCTCATCTTCGCCATGTGGACGGTGATGATGGTGGCGATGATGACCCCGACGCTGGTGCCGCTACTGCTCCTGGTCACGCGGCTCCGGCCGGGCGGCCGGGGTCGGCTGCTGGTCCGGGTCGGCGCCCTGATCGTCGGCTACAGCATCACCTGGGCGCTGTTCAGCGCCATTGCCACCGGTGTCCACTGGGCCCTGCTGCAGGGTGAGGTGATCACCCCCATGCTGGCGGGACGGCGGGTGGAGTTCGCGGCCGTGCTGCTGGTTGCCGCCGGCCTGTTCCAGCTGACCCCCCTGAAGAACTACTGCCTGACCCGCTGCCGGTCGCCCCTCGGCCTGGTGATGACCGAATGGCGGCCGGGGCCGGCCGGCGCCCTGCGCCTGGGCTGGCTGCACGGCCGCCACTGTGTCGGCTGCTGCTGGGCGCTGATGGGGCTGCTGTTCGTGTTCGGTGCCATGAACCTGCTCTGGGTCGCGGCGCTGTCGCTACTGGTGCTGGCGGAGAAGGCGCTGGTGCGGGGTCCGTGGCCGAGCCGGGTGCTGGGCGGCCTGCTGATTGCCTGGGGGCTGGGTCTGCTGATCCGCGGCGTCTATTGAAGCGCCTCCGGTGAGTCGGTAACTTGGTCGCCATGAACGGCGAAACCGAACTGGAGTCCCTGGCCCGGCGGGTGGGGCGGACGCTGCTGGAGCGGGGGCTGATGCTGGCCACCGCCGAGTCCTGCACCGGCGGCTGGGTGGCGCAGGCCGTGACCGCCGTCGACGGCAGCTCGCAGTGGTTCGAGCGCGGCTTCGTCACCTACAGCAACGCGGCCAAGCAGGAACTGCTGGGGGTGCGGGCGGAGACGCTGGAAGCCCACGGCGCCGTGAGCGAGGCCACCGTGCTGGAGATGGCCACCGGGGCCCTGGCCCACAGCCGGGCCCGGGTGGCGCTCTCCATCAGCGGGGTGGCCGGCCCCACGGGCGGCACGCCGGAAAAACCGGTGGGGACGGTCTGGCACGGCTGGGCGCTGGCGGGGCGGTCGCCCCGGGCGCGCCTGCACCGCTACGACGGCGACCGCACGTCCGTGCGCCGGCAGGCGGTGATCACCGCCCTGGCGGGGTTGCTGGAGCTGCTGGAGGAGCGGGCGGACTGACGCCATGCCGTCCGAACCGTCCGCCCGCGAACGCCTTTTCTTCGCCCTCTGGCCCGGGCCGACGGTGCGGGCGGCCCTGGCCCGGCAGGCGCGGGAGGCCTGTGCCGGCCTGCGGGGGCGCCCGACCCCCGCGGACAACCTCCATGTGACCCTGGCGTTCCTGGGCGACCTGGACGCCGAGCGGCGCGCCTGCATGGAGGCGGTGGCGGGACGCCTGCCGTTCGAACCCTTCGACCTGGTCCTCGACCGCCTCGAGTATGTCCCCCGCAACCGCATCCTCTGGCTCGGCGCCGGGGAGCTGCCCATGCCCCTGGCGCGGCTGGCCGGGGGGCTCAACGCCGGCCTGCGCGAGTGCGGCCACGAACCGGAGCGGCGGCCCTTCCGCGCCCACATCACCCTCATGCGCAAGCTCGACCGGCCGCCCCGGCACCTGGCGCCGGAGCCACTCGCCTGGCATGTGGACGGTTTCGCCCTGGTCCGCTCCCGCCTCGCCCCGGAGGGGGCGCACTACGAGGTGGTGGCGCGCTGGCCGGCCGGGTAGCCCACCGGCCCGCAAATCCGCTTTTCACCCCCCTTCCCATGCGGCATCCGGGCTAGGAGCCCGTTTCCAGGTATGGGATAATTTTCATTTGGATTTCAGGCAGGCTCCCCGGGGCCTGCCGCGGACGCCGATCACAGGAGCGACGATGGACGACAACAAGCGGAAGGCCCTCAGCGCAGCCCTGAGCCAGATAGAACGCCAGTTCGGCAAGGGCTCGGTCATGCGCATGGGCGATGGCAGCGCGGTACGCGACATCTCGGTCATCTCCACCGGTTCCCTGGGGCTGGACATCGCGCTCGGGGTGGGCGGCGTGCCCCGCGGCCGGGTGGTGGAGGTCTACGGCCCGGAGTCCTCGGGCAAGACCACCCTGACCCTGCAGGTGGTGGCCGAGGCGCAGAAGCTTGGCGGCACCGCCGCGTTCATCGACGCCGAGCACGCCCTGGACCCCGGCTACGCCGAGAAGCTCGGCGTCAACGTGGACGACCTGCTGGTCTCCCAGCCCGACACCGGCGAGCAGGCGCTGGAGATCGCCGACATGCTGGTGCGCTCCGGGGCGGTGGACGTGGTGGTGGTGGACTCGGTGGCGGCGCTCACGCCGAAGGCCGAGATCGAGGGCGAGATGGGCGACTCCCACGTGGGCCTGCAGGCGCGGCTGATGTCCCAGGCCCTGCGCAAGCTCACCGCCAACATCAAGCGCTCCAACACCCTGGTGATCTTCATCAACCAGATCCGCATGAAGATCGGGGTGATGTTCGGCAACCCCGAGACCACCACCGGCGGCAACGCGCTCAAGTTCTACTCCTCGGTGCGCCTGGACATCCGCCGCATCGGCGCCATCAAGAAGGGCGACGAGGTGGTGGGCAACGAGACCCGCGTGAAGGTGGTGAAGAACAAGGTGGCCCCGCCCTTCCGGCAGGCGGAGTTCGACATCCTCTACGGCGAGGGCATCTCCCGCGAGGGCGAGATCATCGACCTCGGCGTGAAGGAGGGCATCGTGGAGAAGTCCGGCGCCTGGTACAGCTACGGCAAGGACCGCATCGGCCAGGGCAAGGACAACGTGCGCCAGTTCCTGAAGGAGCACCCGGAGATGGCCGCGGAGATCGAGGCCAAGATCCGGGCCCGCCTGCTGCCCTCCACCGTGCCGGCCGCCGACCCCGCGGCCGCCGCGGCCGAGGCCGAGGCCTGAGCGAGCAGGCCGATGTCCGGGCCGCGGCGCTCCAGCGCCTGGCCCGGCGCGAATATGCCCGCGGCGAGCTGCGCGCGCGGCTGCTCCACGGGGGGCACCCGGCGGCGGCGGTGGACGCCGAGCTGGACGCCCTGGTCCGGGAGGGGCTGCTGAGCGACGAGCGCTTCTGCGAGGTGTTCATCCGCACCCGCGCCGGCAGCGGCTACGGGCCGCTGCGCATCCGCCAGGAGCTGAACCAGCGCGGCGTCGACGAGGCGCTGGCCGGGCAGGCGCTCGCGGCGGCGGAGGCCGACTGGGCCGCGCTCGCCGCGGAGGTGCGCCGCCGCCGTTTCGGGGAGCGGCTTCCCCGCGGCTACCCGGAGTGGGCGAAGCAGGCGCGCTTCCTCCAGTACCGGGGCTTCGGCAGTGAGACGATTCGCGCCGCCCTGGGCGGCGATGCGGACGATTAGGCGCCGGCGACGCACGACACAGAACATCCATAAAGCAAGACCAAGACCGAGGCGGTCCGATGACGACGAGCAGTGCAGCACTGAGACAGGCCTTCCTGGAGTACTTCCAGCGCCAGGGCCACACCGTGGTGGCCAGCAGTCCGCTGGTGCCCGGCAACGACCCCACCCTGCTGTTCACCAATGCGGGAATGGTGCAGTTCAAGGACGTGTTCCTCGGCCGCGAGCAGCGCCCCTACAGCCGCGCCGCCACCTCCCAGCGCTGTGTCCGGGCCGGCGGCAAGCACAACGATCTCGAGAACGTGGGCTACACCGCCCGCCACCACACCTTCTTCGAGATGCTGGGCAACTTCAGCTTCGGCGACTACTTCAAGCGCGAGGCCATCGGCTTCGCCTGGGAGTTCCTCACCGGGGTGCTCGCCCTGCCCGCCGAGCGGCTGTGGGTGACGGTCTACCAGGACGACGACGAGGCCGCGGACATCTGGCTCGGGGAGATAGGCGTCGACCCGGCCCGCTTCACCCGCATCGGCGACAAGCCCGGCGGGAAGCAGTACGAGAGCGACAACTTCTGGTCCATGGGCGATACCGGCCCCTGCGGCCCCTGCTCGGAGATCTTCTACGACCACGGGCCGGAGGTGGCGGGCGGCCCCCCCGGCAGCCCCGACGAGGACGGCGATCGCTACATCGAGATCTGGAACCTCGTGTTCATGCAGTACGACCGCGCCGCCGACGGCACCCTCAATCCCCTGCCCAAGCCCTCGGTGGACACCGGCATGGGGCTGGAGCGGCTGGCGGCGGTGATGCAGGGGGTGCACAGCAACTACGAGATCGATCTCTTCCACCACCTCATCGAGGCGGCGGCGGCGCTGGCGGGTCTCGACAGCACGGCCAACGTCTCCCTGCGGGTCATCGCCGACCACATCCGCTCCTGCAGCTTCCTGGTGACCGACGGCGTGCTGCCCTCCAACGAGGGGCGCGGCTACGTGCTCCGCCGCATCATCCGCCGGGCCATCCGCCACGGCCACAAGCTGGGCCTGCGCGAGCCCTTCTTCCACAAGCTGGTGGCCCCGCTGGTGGCGGAGATGGGCGCGGCCTACCCGGAGCTGGCCGCGGCCCGGGCCCAGGTGGAGCGGGTGCTCGCCCGCGAGGAGGAGCGCTTCGCCGAAACCCTCGACCAGGGCTTGCGCATCTACGAGGAGAAGACCGCCGGCCTCGACCGGGGCGGGGTGATCCCGGGTGATGTCCTGTTCCTGCTCTACGACACCTACGGCTTCCCGGTGGACCTCACCGCCGACATCGCCCGCGAGCGGGGCCTGGGCGTGGACATGGCCGGCTTCGAGCGCGAGATGGAGGGTCAGCGGGAGCGGGCCCGCGCCGCCAGCCAGTTCGGCTCCGACTACCACGCCACTCCCGCGGTGGAGGGGCGCACCGAGTTCACCGGCTACGACGGCGTCGCCGGCGAGGGCACCGTCACCGCCCTCTACCGCGACGGCGAGGCGGTAGAGACGCTCGCCGCGGGCGAGCAGGGCGTGGTGGTGCTGGACCGCACGCCCTTCTACGCCGAGTCGGGCGGCCAGGTGGGCGACCACGGCACCCTCACCTCGGGCGAGGCCTCCTTCGAGGTGGGCGACACCCGCAAGGAGGGCGCGGTGCACCTGCACCTCGGCCGGCTGCGCCTGGGCAGCCTGCGGGTGGGGGACCGCGTGCGCGCCGAGGTGAGCGCGCGGGAGCGTGGCGCCACCGCCTGCAACCACTCGGCCACCCACCTGCTGCACGCGGCGCTGCGCCGGGTGCTGGGCGGGCACGTGACCCAGAAGGGCTCGCTGGTGGAGCCCGGCCGGCTGCGCTTCGACTTCTCCCACTTCGAGCCCATGACCGCCGCGGAGCTGCGCGAGGTGGAGCGGCTGGTGAACGGGCAGATCCGCGCCAACCTGCCGGTACAGGCCGACGAGATGACCTATGACGAGGCCATCGAGCGCGGCGCCATGGCGCTGTTCGGCGAGAAGTACGGCGATCGGGTGCGGGTGCTCAGCATGGGCGAGTTCTCCACCGAGCTGTGCGGCGGCATCCACGTGCGCCGCACCGGCGACATCGGCCTGTTCAAGATCGTGGCCGAGGCGGGCGTGGCCGCCGGCGTGCGCCGCATCGAGGCGGTGACCGGCGCCGGCGCCCTGGAGTGGGTGGAGGGCATGCAGGCCCAGCTGGAGCACATCGGCGCGCTGTTCAAGGGCGGACGCGAACAGCTCGACGTGCGCGTGGCCCAGGCCCTGGAGCGCAGCCGGGCCCTGGAGAAGGAGCTGGAACGGCTGAAGGGCCGGCTCGCCAGCGTCGCCGGCTCCGATCTGGCCGGACAGGCGCAGGAGATCGGCGGGGTGAAGGTGCTGGCCGCCCGGCTGGACGGGGCCGATCCCAAGTCCCTGCGCGAGACCCTGGATCAGCTGAAGAACAAGATGGGCACCGCCGCCATCGTGCTCGCCACCGTGAGCGAGGGCAAGGTGACCCTGGTGGCCGGCGTCACCAAGGACGCCACCGGTCGCCTCAAGGCCGGCGAGCTGGTCAACGTGGTGGCCAGCCGCGTGGGCGGGCGCGGCGGCGGCCGGCCCGACATGGCCCAGGCGGGCGGCACCCAGCCGGAGAACCTGGACGGGGCGCTGGCGGACGTGCCGGGCTGGGTGGCGGAGCAGCTGGGCGCCTGATGTTTAGATTTCCGGTGGATAAACCTATAAAATAACGCGTTTTTATCGC
The DNA here is from genome assembly GCF_003337735.1 of Thioalbus denitrificans. Classification (NCBI taxonomy): domain Bacteria; kingdom Pseudomonadati; phylum Pseudomonadota; class Gammaproteobacteria; order Chromatiales; family Ectothiorhodospiraceae; genus Thioalbus; species Thioalbus denitrificans. The sequence continues at coordinate 9,763 of NZ_QPJY01000017.1, forward strand.
CCAAGAGGCAGTACATGGCACTTATTGTTCAGAAGTACGGCGGTACCTCGGTGGGCACCATCGAGCGCATCGAGAACGTGGCCGAGAAGGTCAGCCGGACCCGGGACGCGGGCAACAGCGTGGTGGTGGTGGTCTCCGCCATGAGCGGGGAGACCAACCGGCTGCTCGACCTGGCCCGCGGGATCGACCAGAACCCCACCCAGCGCGAAATGGACGTGCTGGTCTCCACCGGCGAGCAGGTGACCATCGCGCTTCTCAGCATGGCGCTGACCAAGCGCGGCTGCCCGGCCCGCTCCTACACCGGCGGCCAGGTGAAGATCCTGACCGACAGCGCCCACACCAAGGCGCGCATCCTCGACATCGAGACCGAGCGCATGCGCGCCGACCTCGACGCCGGCCGCGTCCTGGTGGTGGCCGGCTTCCAGGGGGTAGACGAGGGCGGCAACATCACCACGCTCGGCCGCGGCGGCTCCGACACCACCGCCGTGGCCCTGGCCGCGGCGCTGAAGGCCGACGAGTGCCAGATCTACACCGACGTGGACGGCGTCTACACCACCGACCCGCGGGTGGTCTCCGAAGCCCGGCGGCTCGATCGCATCACCTTCGAGGAGATGCTGGAGATGGCGAGCCTCGGCTCCAAGGTGCTGCAGATCCGCTCGGTGGAGTTCGCCGGCAAGTACAACGTCCCCCTGCGCGTGCTGTCGAGCTTCGAAGAGGGCCCCGGCACGCTGATCACCTACGAGGAAGAGGACCAGGCTATGGAACAACCCGAAATCTCCGGCATCGCCTTCAACCGGGACGAGGCGAAGCTGACCATCACCGGCGTGCCTGACCGCCCGGGCGTGGCCTACAAGATCCTGGGCCCCATCGGCGAGAGCAACATCGAGGTGGACATGATCGTCCAGAACGTGGGGGCGGACGACACCACCGACTTCACCTTCACCGTCCACCGCAACGACTATGAAAAGGCGCTCGGGCTGCTGGAGCGGACCGCCGCCGACCTTGGCGCCCGCTCCGTGAGCGGCGACAAGAAGATCGCCAAGATCTCCCTCGTGGGCGTGGGCATGCGCTCCCATGCCGGCATCGCCAGCAGGATGTTCGAGTGCCTGGCGAAGGAGGGCATCAACATCCAGATGATCTCCACCTCGGAGATCAAGATCTCCGTGGTCATCGACGAGAAGTACCTGGAGCTCGGCGTGCGCGCTCTGCACTCGGGCTTCGGACTGGAAGGGGCGCAGGAGGAGACCATCTCCTCCTGACCCGACAACGGGTCCACCCTGCAGGCCAGCCGCGCCAGGGTTCAAGGGGTGGCGCAGCGGGTCCGGCGGGGAGGCCTCAGCAACAGCCAGGGAAGGACTGAGGAGCTGCAAAAACACAAGCGAAGACGGGTCCCGTACAGGGTTGAAACATTATTGTCAAACATTGTCACAGTCGCTTGATATCCAACCCCAACCCGGGAACCCTGAAGCAGCACCGGAATCATAAAACGACGCAATAGGGAAGTGAGGTGATTGACGATGTTAATTCTGACAAGGCGTGTCGGTGAAACCCTGATGATTGGCGACGAAGTCACCGTGACGGTGCTCGGGGTCAAGGGCAACCAGGTGCGGATCGGCGTAAACGCTCCCAAGGATGTCTCCGTTCATCGCGAGGAGATCTACCAGCGTATCCAGCATGAAAAGGAGGGCGAGCCGGACAGCAATGCCGGTTGATTCACAGTCCTTTCAGACCCCCTGAGAAGGCCGATCGTGTTCTACACATCGGCCTTCTTTCATGCTATTCTTCGCGCTCGTTTTTGGAGAGGTGGCCGAGAGGCTGAAGGCGCTCCCCTGCTAAGGGAGTATGGGGTCAAAAGCTCCATCGAGGGTTCGAATCCCTCCCTCTCCGCCAGTATCCCAGGAAGCAGACCGCCCGCAGGCGGTTTTTTTGTGCCTGGAATTGACCGGATTCGTTACCGCCGGGAATCCGATCTCCGGATCGTATCTTCCAGGCGGTGTCTTCCGGATGATCGTCCCGGCGCTCAGACCGCGCCTGGCTCGAGATTCAGCGTCACCCGGATCATGCCGGGTTCGTCCGCCACGGCGGCTTCCCTGAACCCGAGGATGCCGCACAGCTTGCGCATCTGCCGGTTCTCCTGCAGCACGTCGCCGAAGATCTCCCGGATGCCGCGCTGGCGCGCGTAGTCGATGATGCGCTTCATCAGGAAGATGCCCAGGCCCATGGCGGTCATGTCGTGGCGGACGATGATGGCGTACTCGGCGCGCTCGTTCTCCGTGTCGGCGATGATGTTCGCCACGCCGTAGATCTCGGTCTTCCCGGGAATGCCGCTCTCGGTGAGGATGAGCCCCATCTCGCGGTCGTAGTCGATCTGGGTGAAGCGGACCGCCGCCACGTGGGAGAGAGTCTTCATGGAAATGAAGAAGCGCAGGCGGACCTCCTCCGGGGTGAGCTTGCTGAAGGTGGCCTGCAGCGAGGGTTCGTCCTCCGGGCGGATGGGGCGCAGCAGGAGCGTGCGCCCGTCGCCGAGGGGAATCTCCTCCTCCAGCTCCTTGGGGTAGGGGCGAATCGCGAGGCGCTGGCCTGCCGGCCCCGTGGCCTCGCCCACCCGCATGCGCGCATCCAGCGCGATTACCCCGTATTGGTCGGCCAGCAGGGGATTGATGTCCAGTTCCATGAGCTCGGGGATGTCGATGACCAGCTGCGCCACCTTGATGAGGGTGAGCGCGATGGCCTCGAGGTTGGCGGGGGGCAGATCCCGGTAGCCCTGCAGCAGGCTGTGGATGCGGGTGCGCGACATGACCTCGTGGGCCAGCCGCATGTTGAGCGGCGGCAGGGCCAGCGCCTGGTCCTTCAGCACTTCAACGGCGGTGCCGCCCTGCCCGAAGAGGATGGTGGGGCCGAACTGGGGATCCTCCGTCACCCCGATGATGAGCTCGAAGGCCTGCGGCCGGCGCACCATGGGCTGGACGCTGAAACCGGTCAGCCGCGCTTCGGGGCGGGCCCACCGGACCCGCTCCTGCATGGTGACGGCCATCTCCTGCACGGCGGCGGGGCCGTCGAGATCCCGGGCGACCCCGCCCACGTCGGACTTGTGGCTGATGTCCGGGGAGACGATCTTGAGCACCACGGTCCCGCCGATCCGCGCCGCGACCGAGGCGGCCTCCCCGGGTGTGCGCGCCCACTCGGTGGAAACGATCGGGACACCGTAGGCGGCGAGCACCTCCTTGGCCTCGGGCTCCGTGAGCCAGTCGCGGCTCTCCCCCAGTGCCTGCCGGATGACCCGCTGCGCCCGCGCCGTGTCGGTGGTGAACTCCTCCGGCACCGACGGCGGGGTCTCCATCAGCGTCTCCTGGTTGCGGCGGTAGTTCACCAGGTGCATGAAGGCGCGCACCGCCTGTTCGGGGGTGTCGTAGCTCGGGATCCGGTGGCGGGCGAACAGGTGGCGCACCTCCGCCGCGGAGCCGTCGCCGACCCAGCTGGTCAGCAGCGGCAGCTTCGGCTTCGCCGTGGCGGTGCGGATCACCGCCTGGGCGGCGTCGGTGCTGGAGGCCACCGCCGTGGGGCAGTTGAGGACGAGGATGGCATCGATGTCCCGGTCGTTCGCCAGCACCTCCAGGGCGTCGGCGTAGCGGCTGCCCGTGGCGTCACCGACGATGTCCACGGGATTACCGTGGGACCAGGTGGGCGGCAGTACCCGGTCGAGGTTCGCCAGGGTCTCCGGGGCGAGCTCCGCCAGGCGCGCGCCCTCGTCGATGACCGCGTCCGCGGCGAGCACGCCGACCCCGCCGCCGTTGGTGAGGATCGCCAGCCGCTCCCCCCTCGGCCTGCAGCCCATGGCCAGGGTCTCGGCCGCGTCGAACAGCTCCTCCAGGGTATAGACCCGCAGCATGCCCGCGCGCCGGAAGGCCGCGTCATAGACCGCGTCCGAGCCGGCCAGCGCCCCGGTGTGGGAGGCGGCCGCCCGGGCTCCCTCGGCGTGGCGGCCCGCCTTGACAATGATGACCGGCTTCATCCGCGCCGCGGCGCGGGCGGCCGACATGAACTTGCGCGCGTTGGTGATCGCCTCGACGTAGAGGAGGATGGCCCGGGTCTCCCGCTCGTTGGCGAGATAGTCCAGCAGGTCGGCGAAATCCACGTCGGCCATGTCGCCGAGGGAGACCAGGTGCGAGAAGCCGATGCCGCGGCTCTGCGCCCAGTCCAGGATGGAGGTGACGATGGCCCCGGACTGGGTGACGAAGGCGAGCTGGCCCGCCAGTGGGTTGAGGTGGGCGAAGCTGGCGTTGAGCCCGATGCCGGGAATCAGGACGCCCAGGCAGTTCGGCCCGACGATGCGCAGGGTGTGGGGCCGGGCCGCGTCCAGCATGGCCTGCTGCAGCTCCCGGCCGTGGGTTTGGGCGGTTTCGCCGAAGCCGGCGGTAATCACCACCGCGGCCTTGGTCCCCCGCGCGCCGAGCTCGGCGATGATGCCGGGGACGGCATCGGGCGGGGTGGCGATGACGGCGAGATCGGGCGTGACGGGGAGGTTGGCCACGTCCGGGTAGGTCCACACGCCGCGGACGAAGCGGTGGCTGGGGTTGACGGGCATGATGGGCCCGTCGAAGCCGCCGAGGTAGAGGTTGTTGGCCAGCACCGCGCCGATGGACGACGGCCTGTCGCTCGCGCCGATCAGTGCAACGGATTTCGGCCGGAACACGAACTCGAGGTTTTTGATGGTCATGTCACGCCTTGCAGGTCATCAGCCGGACCGCGCATCGACCGGGCTGCGGGTGTCGATCCAAGTCTGGGACACTACACTGGAGTTAACAACCCAGGCACCAGGTGCAGATGCCGATGAACGAAGGACCACCCACGGGCCGGAACGCGCCACCCAACCTGGCGGACTACGAGGCCGAGTGCGCCGCCTTCTCGTGGGAGGCCGCCCGCGCCGGGCTGGAGGGACTGCCCGGCGGGGCCGGCCTGAATATCGCCCACGAGGCGGTCGACCGCCATGCCGCCGGTCCGCGCCGGGAGCGGATCGCCCTGCGCGCGCTGCGCCGCGACGGGTCCGTGCAGGAGATCACCTATGGGGCGCTGCGCGAGCTCACCGGCCGCTTCGCCAACCTGCTGCAGGGCCTGGGAGTGGGGCCGGGGGAGACCGTCTTCACCCTGCTCGGCCGGGTGCCCGAGCTCCATGTTACCGCCGTGGGCGCCTGGAAGCACCGCAGCGTCTTCTGCCCGCTGTTCTCGGCGTTCGGCCCCGAGCCCGTCCGCACGCGCCTGGAGATCGGCCGGGCCCGGGTGCTGGTCACCACGGCGGCGCTCTACAGGCGCAAGGTGGAGCCGCTGCGCGCGGCGCTCCCGCACCTGGCGCACGTGCTGCTGGTCGGCCTGGAGGGCGCGGCGGCCCCCGCCGGCACGCACGACTTCGACCGCCTGCTCCGGGCGGCGGATGCCCGCTTCGACATTCCCCCCACCGACCCGCAGGCGCCGGCCCTGCTTCACTTCACCAGCGGCACCACCGGCCGCCCGAAGGGGGCCCTCCACGTGCACGAGGCGGTGGTAGCCCACCACGCCACCGGGCGGCTGGCCCTCGATCTCCACCCGGAGGACATCTACTGGTGCACGGCGGATCCCGGCTGGGTGACGGGCATCTCCTACGGTGTCATCGCGCCGCTGACCGTCGGCGCGACCCTCGTCGTGGACGAGGAGGAGTTCGACGTGGAGCGCTGGTACCGGGTGCTCCAGGAGCAGGGGGTGAACGTCTGGTACACCGCCCCCACGGCGGTGCGGATGATGATGAAGTACGGCGCGGAGGTGGCGCGTGGCTACGACTTCTCGGCCCTGCGCTTCCTGGCCAGCGTGGGCGAGCCCCTCAACCCGGGGGCGGTTGAGTGGGGGCGGGAGGCCTTCGGCCTGCCGTTCCACGACAATTGGTGGCAGACCGAGACGGGGGCTATCATGATCGCCAACTTCCGCGCCATGGCGATCCGGCCGGGCTCCATGGGCCGGCCGGTGCCCGGCATCGAGGCGGCCATCGTGCGCCGCACCGGTGCGGCCGGCGTGGAGGTGGTGGAAGAGGCTGGCGTGACCGGCGAGCTGGCGCTGCGCAGCGGCTGGCCCTCCATGTTCCGCGGCTATCTCGGTGACGAGGCGCGCTATCGCAAGTGCTTCGCCGGCGGCTGGTACCTCAGCGGCGACCTGGCCCGGCGTGACGCCGACGGCTACTTCTGGTTCGTCGGCCGGGCGGACGACCTCATCAAGTCCGCCGGCCACCTCATCGGGCCGTTCGAGGTGGAGAGCGTGCTGATGGAACACCCGGCGGTGGCCGAGGCCGGCGTCATCGGCAAGCCCGACCCGATGGCCGGCGAGATCGTCAAGGCGTTCGTGGTGCTGAAGCCCGGCCTGGTCATGGACCGGGATCTGCAGCGCCAGCTCCTGGCCCACGCCCGCCGGCGCCTCGGCGCGGCGGTGGCGCCGAAGGAGATCGAGGCCCGGCCCGAACTCCCCAAGACACGCTCCGGCAAGATCATGCGGCGGCTGCTGAAGGCGCAGGAGACGGGACAGCCGGCGGGCGACCTCTCGACACTGTCGGGCGATGCATAGGCGAGGCGATAGAGAATCATGAACAGAGAGGCACTCCGGGCGGAGACGCTCGACATCCTGCAGGAAATCGTTCCCGACCTCGAACCGGAACGGCTCGACAGCAAGGCCAGCTTCCGGGACCAGTTCGAAATCGACTCCATCGACTACCTCAACTTCGTCCTCACCCTGGAAAAGAAGCTCGGCATCACCATCCCCGAGGTGGACTACCCCCGGCTCTCCAGCCTCGACGGCTGCCTCGCCTACCTGGAGGCGAAGACCGGCGGCTGAGGGACGCCCGGAATCGCCGCGAGGGCGCGCCTCCCACAAGGCATCCCGGCCCCTGCGGCTCGATCAAAGCCAGTGGGAGGCCCGCCCCCGGGGCGATAGGGGCGGGGCCGGAGCCCGGTGGATGACTTGTCCCCGGAGCACCGGAAGCCAACGGGACAGGAAATCATGTCACCCCTGTAAATCCTGTCCATTCAAAACCAATCGCCGCGAGGGCGCGCCTCCCACAAGGCATCCCGGCCCCTGCGGCTCGATCAAAGCCAGTGGGAGGCCCGCCCCCGGGGCGATAGGGCGGGGCCGGAGCCCGGTGGATGAATGGTCTCCGGAGCACCGGAAGCCAACGGGACAGGAAATCATGTCAATCCTGTAAATCCTGTCTATTCGAATATCCATCATTCCAGCCGTGCCTCCGCCCACGCCAGCACCTCACTGAAGGGCATCCGCTCCAGCCGCCCGAACAGCCGGTGGCTGCCGAGCCTGGCGCGGCTCAGCTTCGGGGTGGTGACGCCGCAGAGAAAACGGGCCAGCGCCCGTGGAGTGCCGAGCAGCGCCTCGCTCTCCAGCAGGGGTTCGAGCTCCGTTCCCAGCCCCGGCGGAATGGGCGGGTTCCGCCGCTCGACGGTCACGGCACCCTCGCCGCGGCAGCCGCTGCAGTGGCCGCAGGGCTCCACCAGGGTCTCGCCGAAGTGGGCGGCCAGCGCGGCGCTGCGGCAGCCCTCACCGGCGGCGAGCGCGAGCACCTGCCCCAGGCGATCGATCTCTGCGGCCTCCCGCCGCAGCATCCGCTGGTGGAGTTGATCGGCCAGGGAGTCGGTGTCCTCCGGGGCGCGCAGGCGCCGGTAGCGGTTGCGCACCCCGGCCGCCTTCACCTCCAGCATCCGCTGCTCCCCGAGCCAGTCCAGCGCGCGGATCACCCGCTCCCGGTCGCAGCCGAGGGCCGCGGCCGCCGCGGCCGGGTCGAGGCTGAACCAGGTGCGGCCCTTGCGCGCCTGGCGGAAGAGCCCCTCGAGGAAGATGCGCCGCTCGCCCTCGAAGCGATCCAGGATCTCCCCCGAGCCGAACAGCGGCTGGAAACGGTAGTCGGCATAGAAAGGCGTGCCGGCCTCCAGCCAGCCCTCCAGCTCCAGGTAGGTGAGCAGGGTGCGCAGGACCAGGGGGCGGATATCGTGGCGGGCCGAGAACTCGTAGAGGGACAGGTCGAACGCCTCCCCCGCGGCGAAGAGCGCACCCAGCAGGCCGCGCACCGCGCCGACGTCGGGCGTATCGCCGTAGACGAAGTTCTCCAGCACGTTGAGATCGTCGGCGCAGAGCAGCAGGTGGCAGATGGCGGGCTCTCCGTCCCGTCCCGCCCGGCCGATCTCCTGGGCGTAGTTCTCCAGGCTCTTGGGCGGGTTGTAGTGGTAGACGTAGCGGATGTCCGCCTTGTCCACCCCCATGCCGAAGGCGATGGTGGCCACCACGATCCCGTCTCCCGAGGCCATGAACCACTCCTGCACCCGGGTCCGCTCCTCCTCCTTCAGGCCGGCATGGTAGGCCCGCGCCGGCAGGCCGGCCCCGGCGAGCCGGCCGGCCAGCGTCTCGGCGGTGCGCTGCAGGGTGACGTAGACGATGGTGGGGCCGCGCGGACGCTCCCGGAGCAGGCCCAGCAGCTTCCCGTCGCGCCGGTCGGCTGCCACCGGGGTCGTCAGCAGGTGGAGATTGGGCCGGTAGAAGCCGGTGCGCACGGCGCACCCGGGCGCGATCCGGAACGCCGCGCAGATATCCTCCAGCACCCTGGGCGTGGCCGTGGCGGTCAGGGCCAGGATGCGCTCGGCGCCGAACTCGCGGGCGAACTCCGCCAGCTTGAGGTAGTCGGGCCGGAAGTTGTGGCCCCACTCGGAGATGCAGTGGGCCTCGTCCACGGCGAACAGCGACACCCGCACCCGGGCGATGGCCGCGCGGAAGCGCTCGTTGTTGAAGCGCTCGGGGGCCACGTAGAGCAGCCGCAGGCTGCCGTCGCGGACCCGCTCCATCACCTCCCGGTGGCCCTCGGCGCCGAGGGTCGAGTCGAGGCGCCGGGCGGCGATGCCGCGGGCGGCCAGGGCGTCGATCTGATCCTTCATCAGGGCGATGAGGGGCGAGACCACCAGGGTCAGGCCCGGCAGCAGCAGGGCGGGCAGCTGGTAGCAGAGGGACTTGCCGCCCCCGGTGGGAAACACCGCCGCCGCGGAGCGCCCGGCCAGCAGGTGCTCCATCACCGGCGCCTGGCCGGGGCGCAGCTCCGCGTGGCCGAAGTGTTCCCCGAGGGCGGACCGAATCCGTTCGGTCATGGGTATCCTCCTGGAAGGTTGGTCGGGTCATCAGGACCGGGTGGCCCGAACCCGGTCGCGGAGTTCCGTCCCCGCGCCGGAACCCACCCGGCAACCGGGCCAAGACACCACACAACCGCCCGCGGCGTCAATGGCCCGGGTATGCCGCGCAGGTAAGCCCGTGACCCACCGGGGCGGCGGGAAAGGGCGGTCGGCCAGCGCCGGTTACGGCGCCGGCCACTCCCTTGACAGCCCAGCCCCGAATGAGGAAAATACCGCACCTCAGCAAGGCGCCCGTAGCTCAGCTGGATAGAGTACCTGGCTACGAACCAGGCGGTCGCACGTTCGAATCGTGCCGGGCGCGCCAGAATCCCAAAAGGGCCGACTGCCTTCAGCAGTCGGCCCTTTTCGTTTTTTACCTCGCATCAACGCCAACCCCGCGCCTGCTCCAGCCGTAACCTCAAGGTGGCCCCTGAAATATTCCCGAGCGGGAAAGAGTCGTTTGTAATGCAGACAGTGGTCCTCTATCTTTCCCGAACGGGAAATTCTGGAGTGCCCGCATGAACCGCAAAGCGCCATTGCCGAACTGGACTCTCGTGACCGCCGAGGACATCGGCCGCTGTGTCCGTGACCAGCGCAAGGCCCAGGGGGCCACCCAGTCCGATCTCGCCGCCCTGTGCGGCGTCGGTATTCGCTTCATTTCCGAACTGGAGAACGGCAAGCCCACCGCAGAGTTGGGCAAGGTCCTGCAGCTGCTCAAGTGCCTGGGGCTCGAGATCAGTGCGAGGCCCCGGCACTGGGAATCTAGATCTATATGGCGGTCTGAATAATCAGCTGCAGCATCGTCTGTACTTGGATCGAAAAGCAGGGCATGTCCGCACATCGCTTCGGACGCATCTGGAGGTTCAGGAAGGACGATGTGGACAATTTGGTGAAGGCTGGCGGCGTGGTGGACAAGACAAGACAGGAACAAGGGGAATGAGAAGGAAGAACGGAAATGACAATTCAGTCGCTCTGGATATCGGGACCCTCTCAGGACATCTCTGGGAGGCGGCCAATATCCTGCGTGGCCCGGTCGATGCGGCCGATTTCAAGACCTACATCTTCCCGCTGTTGTTCTTCAAGCGGCTTTCCGACGTCTATGACGAGGAGTATGCCGCCGCCTTGGAAGAGGCTGACGGGGACGTGGAGTACGCCCGGTTCCCCGAGAACCACCGGTTCCAGGTGCCGGAGGATTGCCACTGGCAGGATGTCCGGGCCAAGAGCGCCAATATCGGCCATGCGCTCCAGAAGGCCATGCGCTGCATCGAGCAGGCCAACCCGGACACCCTGCACGGCATCTTTGGCGATGCCCAGTGGACCAACAAGGATCGCCTTTCGGACGCGCTGCTCAAGGACCTGCTCGAACACTTCTCGTCGCTCAACCTGGGCAATGAGCTCTGCAAGGCGGACATCCTCGGCCAGGCCTATGAATACCTGATCAAAAAGTTTGCCGACCTCACCAACAAGAAGGCCGGTGAGTTCTATACCCCGCGCTCTGTGGTCGCGCTGATGGTACGCATTCTTGCGCCCAAGGCCGGGGAAACCATCTATGACCCGGCATGCGGGACCGGCGGCATGCTCCTCGAGGCACTGCACCATGTCAAAGAGCATGGCGGCGACGAGCACCTCATGCTGGGCAAGCTCTACGGCCAGGAAAAGAACCTGACCACATCCTCCATCGCCCGGATGAACCTCTTCCTCCACGGCGCGGAGGATTTCCATATAGAACGCGGCGATACTCTGCGCCTGCCCGCCTTCTACTCAGGCGACAGCCTCGCCACCTTTGACTGCGTCATCGCCAATCCTCCCTTCTCCCTGGAAAAGTGGGGGGACGATGTCTGGATCAACGACCCCTACGGACGCAACTTTGCCGGGCTGCCGCCAGCCAAGTCCGGCGACTTCGCCTGGGTCCAGCACATGATCAAATCCATGGCCCGCAAGACCGGCCGCATGGCCGTGGTGCTTCCTCATGGCGTGCTGTTCCGCATGTCCAAGGAAGGCGAGATCCGGCGCAAGCTGCTGGAGATGGACATGCTCGAAGCGGTGATCGGCCTCGGTCAGAACATTTTCTATGGCACCGGTCTCGCGCCGTGCGTTCTGGTCTTCCGGGACAGCAAGCCCAAGGCGCACCGCCAGAAAGTGCTGTTCATCGACGCCTCCAAGGAGTTCAAGACCGGCCGCGCCCAGAACGAGCTGCTGCCGGAACACGTGGACAACATCCATCGCTGGTACGAGGGCTATCAGGATGTGGAAGGGATCTGCCGGGTGGTTACCCTCGACGAGATCCGCGAGAACGATTTCAACCTGAATATCCCCCGCTACGTGGAGCCGGTGATCGAGGAAGAATCCATGACCATCGATCAGGCCATCGCCAACCTCAAGGAATCGCTGCAGGCGGCGTATGCGGCCGAAGATCGGTTGAAGGCGTTGCTCGAGAAAGAGGGGTTGATGGCATGAGTAACACATCAACCAGAGTCGAACGTGCGCAGAAACCACGGAAATGTCCCGAATGCGGGCAGGCCCCTCTGGCCAGCATCCTCTATGGCATGCCCGCTTTCGATGAGGAGCTAGAACGAAAAATGAATGAAGGCCGGATCACGCTTGGCGGCTGCTGTGTCAGCGATGACGATCCAGCGTGGGAATGCACCCACTGCGGGCTCAAGATTTTCCGGAGGCAGGTGCAATGATTTCCCAATCCCAACTCGAATCCTACCTCTGGGGCGCGGCCACCCTGCTGCGCGGTTACATCGACGCCGGGGACTACAAGCAGTTCATCTTCCCGCTGCTGTTCTACAAGCGCCTGTGCGACGTGTACGACGAGGAACTGGCCGATGCGCTGGAGGAGTCCGGCGGCGATCAGGAATACGCCGCGCTTCCCGAACAGCACCGCTTCCAGATCCCGGAGGACGCCCACTGGACGTCCACCCGAACCAAGGTCAAGAACGTAGGCAAGGCCATTCAGGACGCCCTGCGGGCCATTGAGACGGCCAACCCCGACACTCTGTACGGGGTCTTCGGCGATGCCCAGTGGACCAACAAAGACCGCCTGCCGGACCGCATGCTGCGCGAGTTGATCGAGCATTTCAGCTCGCAGACGCTTTCACTCTCCAACTGCCCGGAGGATGAGCTGGGCGTGGGCTACGAGTTTCTGATCAAGAAGTTCGCCGACGATTCCGGCCACACCGCTGCGGAGTTCTATACCAACCGCACCGTGGTCCATCTGATGACCGAGATGCTCGAACCCAAACCGGGTGAGTCGATCTATGACCCCACCTGCGGGTCAGCAGGCATGCTGCTCTCCGCCGTCGCCCATTTGAAGCGGCAGAACAAGGAGTGGCGGAACCTGCGGCTGTTCGGGCAGGAGCGCAACCTGCTCACCTCCGCCATCGGCCGGATGAACCTGTTTCTTCACGGCATCGAGGACTTCCGCATTGTCCGGGGCGATACCCTGGCCAACCCAGCCTTTGTCGAAGGCGACCGGCTCATGCAGTTCGATGTGGTCCTGGCCAATCCGCCGTACTCCATCAAGCAGTGGGACCGCGATGCCTGGTCCGCCGATCCGTGGGGCCGGAACATCTACGGCACGCCGCCCCAGGGCCGTGCCGACTATGCCTTCTGGCAGCACATCATCAAGAGCATGAAGGCCAAGAGCGGTCGCTGCGCCATCCTGTTTCCGCATGGTGTCCTCTTCCGCAACGAAGAGTCGGCCATGCGCGAGAAGCTGGTCGCCCACGACGTGGTGGAGTGCGTGCTGGGTCTCGGTCCCAATCTCTTTTACAACTCGCCCATGGAAGCCTGCGTCGTCATCTGCCGGATGAACAAGCCCAAGGAACGCAGGAATAAGGTGCTCTTCATCAACGCGGTGAACGAGGTGACCCGCGAGCGGGCACAGAGCTTCCTGACTGACGATCACATCCAGCGCATTGTCGCCGCCTACCAGGCTTTTGGTGACGAGGACGGCTTTGCCCGGGTGGTCGGCAATGACGAGATCCGGGAGAAAGCCAGCAATCTCAGCATCCCGCTCTACGTGCGGGCGGACAACGGAAATGGCAATGGCAATGGCAACGGCGCGACCGAAACGGTCAGTCTCAAGCAAGCCATTGCGAACTGGCAGGAAAGTTCGATGGCATTGCGGGAGTCGATGGACGGCCTCTTCGAGGTACTTGAGGATGCACGGGTGATGGGAGGTGGCAAATGAGTGAGCAGTCCCTGAAGCCCGGCTGGAAGATGGTGAAGTTCGGCGAGGTGGTGAAGAACGCCAACCTCGTGGAACGTGATCCCGAGGCCAATGGCGTTGAAAGAATCGTCGGGCTTGAACACATCGATCCCGAGAATCTGCATGTCCGGCGCTGGAACTCTGTTGTGGATGGCACCTCGTTTACCCGCAAGTTCGTACCGGGACAGACGCTCTTCGGTAAGCGCCGGGCCTATCAACGCAAGGTCGCCTACGCTGAGTTTGAAGGCATTTGCTCCGGGGATATCCTGACGTTCGAGCCGAAGAACAGAAAGGTTCTACTGCCGGAGCTTCTGCCATTTATCTGCCAGAGCGATGCCTTCTTCGATCATGCGCTTGACACCTCGGCCGGATCGCTGTCGCCGAGAACCAGTTGGACGGCATTGAAGGACTTTGAATTCTCGCTGCCGCCGCTTGACGAACAGAAGCGTATTGCCGAGATTCTGTGGGCGGCCGATGAGGCGGTGGAGTCATGGAATAGTTGTCAATCAAGTTTGCAGCGTTTAATCGAATCTGTTGTTGAAGAGACGGCAAAAAATGCTCGTGACAAAGGTTGGGCTTTCAAAGCTCTTGGGGATGTCGCAACCGTTGAACGTGGGAAGTTTTCACATCGACCGCGAAATTTGCCTCAGTTTTATGGAGGGCCATATCCTTTTGCGCAAACAGGAGATGTGCATCGTGCAAAGGGCTTCATCAGGGATTTCGAATACACGTTGACCGATGAAGGGAAGCATTACAGCAAGAGCTTTCCCTCTGGCACCATCCTAATCACAATCGCGGCCGTCATCGGTGCTACAGCTATTACAGAAGCTGAAACCTGGGCTACTGACAGTGTTGTTGGGATTGTTCCCGGAGATGAAATCAACGTCTATTTTCTTGAGTATTTTTTGAGGACGCAGCGTCACTATCTCGAAAACGTTGCAGCGACCCAAACAGCTCAGAAGAATATCAATCTGCAAATTCTGCGACCACTCCAGGTGCCGGTTCCACCGTTGGCGGTTCAAGAATCTATCGTTCAGAAAATCGCAAAAATACAGGCTCAAATAGACCTTTTGGAAAGCCATTTGGCGAGCTGTCGCGGTCTGATTAAGTCAACGACAAATGGTATGGGGGCTATTCATGTTTAACGAAGAAAATACGGTCGAACAGATGGTTCTCGACACGCTCTGCGGCGGCGTGACTTCGAACATGGTTGCCGAAGAGCTTGCGAGCTACGGCGGCGAAGTCAAAAGCTGGCGCTTCGTGTCCGCCGAGGAGCTGCCCCGTCAGCACTCCGACGTGCTGGTGGAGTCGATGGTGCGCGACGCCCTCATCCGCCTGAACCCGGAAATCAAGGCCCAGCCCGACCGCGCCGACGAGGTGCTCTACCGCCTGCGGACCATTCCGCTGTCGGTACAGAGCGAAGGCCTGGTGCGGGCCAACGAACTGTTTGCCGAATGGCTGCGGGGCGAGAAGTCCATGCCCTTCGGCGAGCGCGGCGAACACACGCCGGTACGGCTGATCGACTTCGAGAACCTGAGCAACAACGATTACGTGGTCACCAACCAGTGGGTCTATCCGGTCAAGGAAGGCGGCCGCCGCTTCGACATCATCATGCTGGTCAACGGCATCCCGCTGGTGGTCGGCGAGGCCAAGACGCCGGTGCGCCCGGCGGTGACCTGGGTGGACGGGGCCAGCGACATCCATAACGGCTACGAACAGAGCGTGCCACAGATGTTCGTGCCCAACGTCCTCTCCTTTGCCACCGAGGGCAAGTGCTATCGCTACGGCTCGGTACGCATGCCCATCGATATCTGGGGGCCGTGGCACGAAGGCGAGAACAAGGCCGAGGGGACGCTTGCGGATGTGCAGCGTTCCATCCGCTCCATGCTGCGCCCCCATGTGGTGCTGGACATCCTGCAGAACTTCACCCTGTTCGCCACCGACAAGAAACACCGGCGCATCAAGATCATCTGCCGCTATCAGCAGTACGAGGGCGCTAACCTGATGGTCGCCCGCGTGGTCAAAGGCTACCCCAAGAAGGGCCTGATCTGGCACTTCCAGGGCTCGGGCAAGTCGCTGCTGATGGTGTTCGCGGCGCAGAAGCTGCGGATGCACCGCAAGCTCGGCAACCCCACGGTGATGATCGTGGTGGACCGCATCGACCTGGACACCCAGATCACCGCCACCTTCAATGCCGCCGATATCCCGAACATGATCGGGGCCGCCACCCGGCAGGAGCTGCAAAGCCTGCTGGCGGCCGATACCCGCAAGATCATCATCACCACCATACACAAGTTTGGTGAGGCGGACGGCCGCCTGAACGAGCGCTCGAACATCATAGTGATGGTGGACGAGGCGCACCGCACCCAGGAAGGCGATCTGGGCCGCAAGATGCGCGACGCGCTGCCTAACGCCTTTCTCTTTGGTCTGACCGGTACGCCGATCAACAAGCGGGACCGCAACACCTTCTGGGCCTTCGGCGCGGACGAGGATGAGCAGGGCTATATGAGCCGCTACTCGTTCCAGGACTCGATCCGGGACAAGGCCACGCTGCCGCTGCATTTCGAGGCGGTAGACGTGAAGCTGAAAATCAACAAGGACGCCATTGACGAAGCCTACTCGCAGATGACCGATGAGCTGAGCGAGCTGGATCGTGACGACCTGGCCAAACGGGCCGCCAAGATGGCGGTGCTGATCAAGGCCCCGGTGCGGGTGAACGCCATCTGCCAGCATATCGTCAAGCACTTCCAGGAGAAGGTGGAGCCGAACGGCTTCAAGGCCCAGGTGGTGACCTTCGACCGGGAGTGCTGCGTTCTCTACAAGAAGGCCATGGACGAGCTGGTCGGACCGGAGGCCAGCGCCATTGTCATGCACACCCAGGGCGGCAAGTCCGATCAGTACGCGGAATGGAAGCTGGCCAAGGACGAGGAGGAAAAACTCCTCGACCGTTTCCGCGATCCGAACGACCCACTCAAGTTCCTGATCGTCACCTCCAAGCTCCTGACCGGTTTTGATGCGCCCATTCTGCAGGTGATGTACCTCGACAAGCCGATGAAGGATCACAACCTGCTGCAGGCCATCTGCCGTACCAATCGCGTCTACCCCGGCAAGACCCACGGCCTGATCGTGGATTACCTGGGCATCTTCGATGACGTGGCCACGGCCCTCGATTTCGATGAAAAGGCGGTGCAGAAGGTCATCACCAATTTGGATGAGCTCAAGAAAGAGCTGCCCGGCGTGGTGGCGAGATGCCTGGCGTTCTTCCCCGGTGTGGACCGTACTGTGGGCGGCTACGAGGGGCTGATCGCGGCGCAGGATTGCCTGCCGAATAACGAGACCCGGGACAAGTTCGCGGCGGAATACTCGGTGCTCTCCCGACTGTGGGAGGCGCTGTCTCCCGATCCCTGTCTCGGCCCCTATGAAAAGGACTATAAGTGGCTGACCCAGGTCTATGAGTCCGTCAAGCCTCCCAGCGGGCATGGCAAGCTCTTGTGGCATGCATTGGGCGCTAAAACCATTGAGTTGGTCCATGAGAATGTGGCCATCGAGGAGGTCAGGGATGACCTGGAAACACTGGTCATGGACGCGGAAGTGCTGGAAGGACTGCTGGAGGTCAAGGACCCGGACAAGAAATCCAAGGAAATCGAGATCAAACTCATCGCCCGGCTGCGCAAGCACAAGAGCGACCCCACGTTCGTCGCCCTCGGCGAGCGCCTGGAAAAACTCAGGGAGCGTCACGAACAGGGCCTGTTGCACAGCCTCGATTTCCTGAAGGAGCTGCTGACGCTGGCCAAGGAAGTAGTGCAGGCCGAGAAGCAGGTAGATCCTGTGGACGAGCAGGCAAAGGCCAAGGCGGCTCTGACTGAGCTGTTTGCCGAGGTGAAAGGTACAAAAACCCCGGTAATCGTGGAGCGAATCGTCAACGACATCGACGAGATAGTGGGCAAGGTCAAGTTCCCAGGGTGGCAGGACACGAAGGCGGGCGAGCGGGAGGTACAGAAGGCTCTGCGCAAGGTGGTTTACGTAAAATACAAGATCAAGGACCAGGATCTGTTTGACAAGGCTTTCGGATATATCCGGCAGTATTACTAAGAAGTCGCCAAAGAGACATGCGGACTAGGGTAACGGACAAGTCCGTCAGGGCTCGCCAGGCCTGAGCTCAACATAATCCGCCACATGGAGGACTGGCCATGCAAGTTGAGACGGCTTGGGTGAAGGCCCCGTCACAGATAGGCGGTCTGGACCATCTTGCTGTACAGGCCCCGTGCATCAACATCTATAGCCGCCTCCTGCCAGGAATTACCAATGTTACAGATCGGGCGCGCTACTACTCCTTCTATCCATGGCTGATATGGGCGCTAGACCAGGCGGGATACACCCAGTATGACGACACATTCATCGAGCGATTCCGACGCGCCGATTGCCTCTACTCGCTGATTGCGGAGCGCCATGCCATCACGGCGGGCGGTAACTACGAGGACCATGCGGCGGCGATGGTCGGAAGCAACACGCTGGCCACGGTTGCCTCATCTCTGGATGACAATGGCGAGGTGAGGCTCTCCGATTATTCACTTCGCGACGGTGCGAAGGCCCGCTATTTTCTCAACCGTTTGGGCGGTCTTGGGCAGTACTATCTCGGCGTTCTGCGGGAATTGAACATCCTGGATGGCGACACGACGCGCGGGATCAAGTACACCAGACAAGTCGGGGAGCAGATTGCGATCCGTGTCGATGCGGGCATCAATCGGAAGCTGTTCCTCGCGGCTGTGGACGCGGATGCCGTGACCGCGGCCGACCTGGAAGCGCTGAGCGCGTTTTGCCCCTGCCAACTTGTGAAATCTGCAGGTGAGCACGACATCCTGTCTGACCTGTTTTTCGTGCGAGGGCTGTTCTATGACAAGGAGACATTGCCGCGACGTCGAACGCTCCAATCGCTGCTCCAACTTACAGAACTCCTTGTCAACGAAGAAGAAGAGGTTACAGAAGCAACTTTCCGTGGGTGTGCCTATACAAGTAGCCTACCAAGTGGTACTGCGTGGGTGGTCCCTCCGTCGCTCGCCGGCAATCGTCAGAAGTGGGCGCTCTATGCACGAAACGAAATTCTGTCGATTGCAGTGCAAGGGCTTTTCTACGTGCTTCTCGATGCCTATGAAGCGTCGGGGATTCGGTTCGATGCCAGCGCACAGGTGGTCGACTGGTACCTGGCCCAGCCAGAAGTGAGGGAAGCTCTGGGAACTGTGGGACGGCAGCGGACCTTTTCGCGTTGCCTTGCAGACAGCGTCGGCTGGCTGCCGGCGCTCGAGCACTGGCGCGAGCCATCCCATGAAGCGGCTCTGATGGAACATGTCGTGCAGATGTCGCGGGGCTCCAAGTCTCCCGACACACGGACAGCGATCATCGTAGCCGTTATGCGGATTTTAATCGGGCTCGCCAGTCGGGCAGATGATCAGGCAAACGCCTACGGCGACCTCATATTCGACAAGGGCTACTTCCTCTATTACCCAATCAATTTAGAATCTTTTTCACTGCATGAGAACCATACGTGGACAGGCATGACCATGGAGGAGGTGCTTCGGTGGCTTCTTAGCCATTGGGGTATAGACCTGCACCTGCGTGTTGCGCTGAGGAAGCTTCGCGGACAGTCCAAGTCAACCTTTCGGATCCGTCCGTCCGACCGAGGTATGGAAGTGATCGGCGCCCCGTCGGCCGCTCACAGTCGCCCACGCTTCAATCAGGCGCTCAGGGTCCTGAAGGACATCGGTGCTTTGGAGCAAACCTCGTCAGGAGTTTGGCAGCCGAGTGCACTCGGTGTTTCGGTCATGGAGTTGGGCGATGCTCCCTAGAATCTCCCTTTTGGACGAACTGCGGAAGGGGGGCTACGAGGCGTCCCTGATTACAACCTTCAACGCCTATCCGCCGTTCTATGAAGAGGTTGTCCTTCGTCGTCTGGTTGGCGCAGGCGTGCGCCACAACGTCCTGATGATGGATGCGCGGCAGTATGGCCACTCACTTGAACACTATCCGCCCCGGCTGGCTGGGCGCGAATATATCCTGCTGCCGGTCAAGGTGGCCGGAACCTTCCATCCGAAGTTGATGTTCCTGGTGGGTAAGCGCAAGGGCCTGATTGTTGTCGGCAGCCATAACATGACGCTCGCGGGATTCGGTTTCAATCGTGAACTGACCAACCTTGCCCGTATTGAGGGTGCCGATGACAGGGATGGTGTCGCACTGGCGCATGAAGTCTGGGATGAGGTTGAGCACTGGCTCATAAATTTTTCTGAGGGTGTGCCTGATCACGTCAAGCGTATGGTGCGTCGGGTAAGGGACTTTGCCCCTTGGCTTTCGGCGGAGGGTGGGGCTGGTGATGTCTTGCGGTTACTCGTCGGCCGGCCGGGGGGGCGTACCTTGTGGGAACAACTAACGGATCTTCTAGATTCCGAGGCAACACATG
Source organism: Thioalbus denitrificans (assembly GCF_003337735.1). Taxonomy (NCBI): domain Bacteria; kingdom Pseudomonadati; phylum Pseudomonadota; class Gammaproteobacteria; order Chromatiales; family Ectothiorhodospiraceae; genus Thioalbus; species Thioalbus denitrificans. The sequence continues at coordinate 29,606 of NZ_QPJY01000017.1, forward strand.
TATCTCTCTGCGGCGCCTTCTTTGATCAAGAGCTTAGGTTCTTGAAACGGATAAAGCATGACCTCAAGCCCCGTTGGTTTACGGTGGCGGTCGATCCAGACACGGTCAAGATACCTCCACAAGCCCGAACAATGGCGGACATTTCAATTGTCGGAGCCAATGGCCTTGGCCTGGAAGACGGAAAGGAGGAAGGGAGCAGTCGGTATCTCCATGCCAAGGGCATTCTGGTGGAGCAGGCCAACGGTGGCACGGTATTCGCGTCGGGCAGCGCTAATCCCAGCGCGCCCGCATGGTTATCGTCTGACTCTAGCGCCAACGTCGAACTGATGCTGGCTTATACAGGCCAACGGGCGCGTGCAATCGCGGCGGACATGGGTTTCACACGGATTGTTGAAATGCCAGTCCTTGGCGAGGCCGATTGGACGACCATTGCGTCGAACACGGAGCAGTGTGGGGATCCCATCCGGCCCCGTTACCGCAGTGGGATCGCCGTCGTCGAGGACACATGCGTCATCATCAGACAAGCCCTGCTGGAGGGGCTTGGAAATCCGGAGTTTCTGCTGTGCTCTCCCAATGGCAAAGTCCTCGATCGCTCGAGCCGGCTGCGCGTGGACTCTGATGCTGGGATCATCGAATTCCCGGAGGCAAAGCTGACAGACGCCAGTGTGGTTGATGTTGTGATTTCCGGCGAACTGGTTCTGAAACTACTGTTGCATCATGTGCGTGCGATTGAGGATCAGGCGAGAAGCGGAACCCAGCGGCGGTTCAAAGAAGCCTTGCTGAGTCTCGATACTGACACACCAAATATTGAGCTGCTAATCCATTGCGTCGACAAGATAATCGCCTCCGAATCCCGAGATACACCGTCTCCCGGGCTCAAGAAGACGGGGACTCGAGGACAGGCGCCATCAGAGGAACAAGAGCCGCCTGCAGCTCTCGCTATCGACATCAGCGAGGTTAAGCATCACAAGTCCAAGAAACGGCTAATCCATTCAAGCGACTTCTCCTATCTGCTTGATGCTCTTATTTATCATCTCCGAATCGCTGAAGATAAGTCGATTGAAGAGCTCGACCACGCCGGCCGAAACGAGGAAGAACAAGTTGGCGCCGATGATGATCAGGACGCGGACAGTGAGCAGCCGACCGCTCAGAAGCAGAAAGTGATTCTCGATGTCTGCCATGCACGGGTAGGCACGGTTATCAGCCGGATGGTTGCTCAGCTGAATGCCTATGCGAAGGGTAAGCAGACTCTACGAGATCTACTGGTGCGATTGCTTGCCGTATTGGCGGTACTCAGAGAGTTGCGCTCCTGCGATGGACGGGTTTCTTGGGTGGAGAAGGGACAGACCACAGTGCCAATGAAACAAAGGCACCGTCTCTTGGAAGAGATCATGCTTAATCTGTTCGAGGGCGAATCCTCTCTCCTCCAGCTGGAAGCTTTGGGCGACGACTTCCAACACAGTGACGACATGGCCCGGCTCAAGGGACTTGTTCTATGGCTCGCCTGGGACTGTGGCCTGACCATGGAATTGAATAAACCCTTCATGGAGAGTCGCAATCAACTTGACGAACGCTTGAAGCGGAACGCGATGATCCTGGCTCTGGCCCAGATGATTCAGTCGGATGATGTGGTTATCGATGAGGCGCGTCAGAGCATCGGCAGCCTGACATCGAGCGAAATGGACTGGCTTAAGGAAGTTCAGAGATTAGCTTTTCAGTGTGAGATTCTACGCCATGACCATTCGAGCCTTTTTCCCGCCGACAGCGCTGAACCTGGTGATATCGCTCTGCACAAGAAGAAGGATGACTGGATTCTGCGAGTGGTGTCAGGCAGTGGAGGGAACCGTGTATTTCTAGTGAGGCTGAGTAGGGACAGAGAGCGTATCGAGTATCGTTCAGAGTACTTGGGCGTAACACGGTTGTAGGCATGTCTTCCGCGATTCTGCTGGTTGGAAGAGCATGTGCGAAAATGACGCGAGATATGGTTTTCAGTTACTGATGGCTGTGCAAGTTGACCTAACGAATCTGGATAAGTGCCAATGCGCAAGGACAGCCTGTACAGTGATAGTAATCGCCTGACATTTGTGTCTACAGGGCAATACTGTCAATGAAGTACTACATCTGGCTGGACGGCAACGACAACCCCCTGTCGAAGGCCTGGCGCTACGACGACGAGACGGAGCGCATGGCCGAGGAGCGGCATCCGCCGTCCGCCGATGCGATCCTGCGGGCGGGGACGCGGGAGCAGCTCATGGAGCGCTATGGCCTGGGGGCGGGTGATTTCGCCGATGCCTGATGAGGGATGTCTGCTCCCGGCCACCCGGCCGGGCCGCGCCGGGGTCTATCCGGACACCGCCAATTGCTGCAGCTCCAGGGCGTTGAGCGCCGCGTAGCCGGCCTCGTCGTTGTCGAAGTAGCAGAAGATCTCCAGCCCCCGGCCGGCCCAGTCGTGGAAGGTTTCCGCCCACCCGGCCAGCGCCCGCCGGTCGTAGCTGCCCCGGTAGGGACCGTCGGGGCCGTGCAGGCGGACGTAGGCGAAGTCGGCCGTGAGCTCCCGGGGCGAGAGGCGGCCGTCGAGGTCGTGGATGCAGAGCGCCGCGCCGTGGCGCGCCAGCAGGTCGTAGATCGCCGGGTCCTCCCAGCTCGGGTCGCGGATTTCGAAGGCGCAGCGGCGGTCGCTACCCAGGGCCTCGAGGAAGGCCCCGAGCCGTTCCGGGTTGCAGTGCCAGCGGGGCGGGAGCTGGAACAGGAGGGGGCCGAGCCGGTCCCCGAGCAGTCCGATGCGGTCGAGTAAAGGGCGCAGAGAGCGGTCCGGGTCCTTGAGCTTCTTCATGTGGGTGATGTAGCGGCTGGCCTTGGCACTGAAGAGGAATCCGGAAGGCACCGTCGCCTTCCAGTGGGACAGGGCGGATTCCTGCGGCAGGTGATAGAAGGAACTGTTGATCTCCACGGTGGAGAGCCGTTCCGCGTAGTAGCCGAGCATCGCCGCGTCGGCGATGTCCTCGGGGTAGAAGGGGCCCTTCCAGTGGGCGTAGGACCACCCCGAGGTCCCGATGTGGATCCGGCGTGCGTGGGATTTCTTCGTCATCGGCAGCCCCTCCCGGCGACCCGGCCCGTCGGGTCGGCCTTCTCCCTTAGTTCAGCACATTCGCCGGGCGATGCATGTCCGGACGGTGCTAACCTCAAGGCAGGTGTCACCCGATCGGGAGGTGTCAGGCCATGCTGCCGCTGCAGGGGGTTCCCTACGGGCCGGGGCGGGCGCGCGGCGTGCTGCGGCGGGGCGGACCCGGAGCCGCGGACCGGGTGCTGCTGCTGACCCACGCGGAGCTCTGCCGCCTGCAGGGCACGCCGGCGGCTATCATCGTGACCGGGGCCGCGCCCCTGTCCCACCGGATGCTGCGCCTCATCGGGGCCGGCATACCGGACCCTCCTGCTGGCCCCGGCCCAGGCGGCGGGCCTGGAGGAGGGGATGGAGGTGACGGTGGACGGCGACCGGGGCCTTCTGCTCGAGGCCGGTGTGGCCGCTCCGGTCGCTCCGGAAGCTGTTTTCCTGCCGCCGCGGTCCGGGGCGCCTGTCCTGACCGCCGACGGCCAGGCGATCTGCCTGCGGGCCAGCATTCCCGGCGCGGCGGGCGCGGAACAGGCCCTGGCCAACGGGGCCGAGGCCATCGGGCTGGTGCGCAGCGAATACCTCGAACCCGGCGGCGGGCTTGCGCCCGATGCCGCCTTCTACGCAACGGCGCTGACCGCACTGTGCCTGGCGGCCCACCCCCTGCGGGTCATGCTGCGGCTGCCGGATTTCTCGGAGGACAAGCGGCCCTCCTGGTTCCCGGCGGACCTGCCGCTCGCCCCGCTCGGCCTCCAGGGCGTGCGCCTCTATGGACGGGAGCCGGTCAGGACAGTGTTGGGCGCGCTGCTCGAGGCGGTGGGGCCGGTCGCCCAGGCCTTCGATCTGGCGCTGCTCCTGCCATTCGTGTCCCGGCCGGAGGAGTACCGGCGCTGGCGTGGCGAAATCGAGGCTCTCCTGCCGGCGCCCATCGCGGTGGGGGTGATGGTGGAGACCCCGGCGGCGGCGCTGGAGATCCCCGAGTGGCTGCTGCTGGCGGATTTCGTCTGCGTCGGCTGCAACGATCTCATGCAGGGTCTGTACGGAGCGGACCGCAACCTGCCCGAGGTGGGGCACCTGCTCGATCCCCATGCCCCTGCCACCTTCCGCTTCCTGCAGCGGCTGGCGGAACAGGCCGGGGAGGCGACCGCGGGCGTGCAGCTGTGCGGGCTCCTGCCCCAGGCGCCGGGGGTCCTGCCCGTGCTGCTCGGCCTCGGTTTCCGCACCTTCTCGGTGGAGCCGCGCCTCATCCCCGCCCTGGCCCGCACCGTTGCGCGGACCGACTGCGGGACGGCGGAGGCGCTGGCCCGGGGCGTGTGCGCCGAGCCGGATGCGGAGAGCGCGCGGGCGCTGCTCGGGCTGCCCCGGGCGGCGGGCTGGGGCGTGGGGGCGGCGACGGGCGTCTTCCAGGAGCCTGTCAGTCCCACTCGATCCAGCGCAGCTCAAAGCGCCGGGCGTCGTCGCCGGCCACCGTCGTTCCCAGCCGACCGCACTCGCGCGCCATCACCGCCCGCAGCCAGGCCGCGTCGGCGGCGGAGGGCCGGTGCAGGCGGAAGCGCCGGATCTGCAAGGGCACCAGCGACAGGCGCAGCAGCCGCCCGCTCGCCGGGTCCAGGGTCAGGAAGTACATCAGGGTGAGATCGCCGCGGAAGGACTCCTGCCCGCCGATGCCCTCGTAGTCGTTCAGGAAGTCGCCGCAGCCGTAGAGAATCGGCTTTTCCCGGTAGACCTCGATCCCCCGGGGGTGGTGGGAGGAGTGGCCGTGGACGACGTCCACCCCGGCGTCGTCGATCAGCTGGCGGGCGAAGCGGCGCTGTTCTGCGGGGATGTGGTAGCCCCAGTTGCCGCCCCAGTGGATGGAGGCGACGACGATGTCTCCCGCCCGCTTCACCGTGCGGACCCGATCGGCGATTCGCCCGACCGTCGTTGGGGAGAGATCCGGCAGGAGGTCCACGCCCGGCCGGTCCGGCCGGGCGCCCCACTCGCCGGGTATTCCGCTGGAGCCATGGCCGAGGGCGAGGACGATCACGCGCCCCTTCCCGGGGCATTCCAGGACGGCGGGGGCCTGCGCCTCCGCGAGCGTCCTCCCGGCGCCGCTGGTGCGCATCCCCGCCGCGGCGAGGGTCTCCAGGGTCTGTTCCAGCCCGGGATAGCCCCAGTCCAGCACGTGGTTGTTGGCCAGCGCGCAGCAGTCGATCCCCGCCGCCGACAGGCAGCCGGCGTTGCGGGGATGCATGCGGTAGTGGATGCCCTTGCCGGGCCACCAGTCGTCGCGGTCGGTGACGGCGGTCTCCAGGTTGATCAGTCGCACGTCGGGCCTCACCCGCGCCAGCTCCTCCAGCGCCTCGCCCCAGGGGTAGCCGAACGCCACCGGCCCGGGTATCGGGCCGTTGGCCCGCTCGGCGATACGGAGATATTCGGCGGCATCGGTGACCCAGGATTCGTGCAGCGTCGGGTCGCCGGGGTGGGGCAGGAGCTGGTCGATGCCGCGCCCCGTCATCACGTCGCCGCAGAGGAAAATCGTGAGTGGACGGGTGGCGGGGGATGGATCGCTGCGGTTGTCCCGGGGCATGGCCCGCAGGCGCTCACCCCGGGCGCGTGCCCGGGTGAAAGGGGCGGCTCCCGTCACTGCTCCGAGCGCGGAGCCACCGAGCAGCCGCAGGAACCGCCTGCGGCCCGGTTTGCTGGTTGTGGGGCCCTGCATGGCGATGACTCGAAGGCCGGGGTGCTTGCTTCCATCTTAGTTTACCGAGGCGCATGACACCGACGGCGGGTGGATGTCTCTTCCCGCCTGAAGCGAGTCGGCTCGTGAGGGGAGGGCGGGGAGGAGCGGGTCCGCGGGCCCGCCGGACGCTATCTGCAGCTCGCCGGCAGGAACCGGTTCGGGACGCCCGCGCTGCCGGTGCAGTCCCAGGCGATGCGGTGGCCGTCGTAATCGGGGGTGAAGATGACCGATTCGCCGGTCAGGGGCGAGAACGACAGCTCGACCCATATCACGCCGTCCGTCTTGACCTCGATGCCGTTGATGAATTTCTTGGCATAGCTGGCCTTGGGTCCGAGCCCCGCTTCGGCGTTGTTGCTGGGCCAGGTCTGGCCATGGAAGAAGAAATAGTCGCTGACGGTGGTGCGGGTCTCGTCGGCGAAGACCAGGGCCTCGCTGATCTTGGCGCGGGAGGTGTACTCGATATAGGCGGGTATGGCAATGATGGCCAGAATGCTGACGACCGCGACGACCATCATGAGCTCAATGATGGTGAATCCTCTATTGACCGAGCGCATCGAATCCAGGCCCCCCTGCACATGTCCGGTTTCCAGTGAATCACCCTGTGAGGTCATCGGCTGTTCTGTTGTCGCTTATTGGGGTGCGTCAATCCCGGAGTCCTGTGGCGGCGCTGTTGCCAGGTGTTCGAGCTCCCCGCGCAGGCGCGCCAGTGTCTGTCCGGCTTCGCTGTCCGGATCCGCATGGTGGTCCAGGGTGGCGACCAGTGCCTCTATCGTTTCGACCCGTTGGCGCAACATGCCCACGTTGTCGTTCAGGGTCTCTGCGATTTCGTGGAAGTGGTCGCCCTGCCGGAGCTTGAGCCGGCTGTAGAGGTCGCCGCTGCCCAGGCGTTCGAGCCGGCGGCTGATGGCGAACATCGGTCCGGCCAGGCGATGGCTCTCCCGGGCGCTGAAGTAGAACACGGTCAGGAGCAGAATCACCTCGATCGCCGCCAGTATCGCGGTGTGGTACCAGGCGATGCCGCCCTTGATGTGGGGGCCGTAGAGGAGGATCCCGATCACGGTGAGGGCGTTGACCAGGATGATGGCGATGGAGACCGTGAGCAGGACGTAGCGGTACTGGAACTGTTTGTTGACGAAGAGTTGGTGTCTTCGTTCTTCAGCCATGAGGGGCTCCCTGACAGTCCGTGTTCGGTTTCGGTGAAAATAGCACAACGGGCGGGGCCGCACTCCCCGCATGGAGTGCAGTGTGAACGGGGTCACGTTTCCGCGGGTCAGCGGGGCCGTGACTTGAATGCCCGGGCGTCGGCCACCATGAACTCCTCGCCCACCGGCTCGAAGCCCAGTTCGCTGTAGAAGCGTTTCACGCGCCGGAGCCGTATCGCGTGAGCCTCCCGGCTCTGCTCCTCCTCCGCGTCGGCGAGGGGAAAGGCCTTCAGCGCCACCAGGCTGTCGCCGGCGTCCAGCGCCCGCACCAGCCGGCGCACCATGCGGCTGCCGATGCCCATGCCCCGGGCTTCCGGACGGACCTCGATCTGGTCCACGTAGACCAGGTTGCAGATCTCCCCGGCGGGGTGGGTGCCGTGGGCCGTGCGCAGGCGACCGCTGCCGTCGGGCGCGAAGGCCACGCGATAGAAATCGGACAGCTCCGCGCTCAGCGAATCGAAGAGCTGTTCGAGATCGACCCCCTGGTTCAGGGCGTCACAGAAATTGAGGCGATGTCCCTCGGCCTGGCACAACTCGAGAGGGGCTTCCGCGTCGGGATCGTCCAGCAGCGCGACACCCTTGAAGCGGGTCACGTAGTCGAGGTGCGGATCGTCGCAAGCGATGGCCATGCTGAACTCGAAACGGACATTGTCCGGGCTGAGTTCGAGCACCGGCAGTTCGATGGGCGGTTTGCGGTCTGGCACCCGGCACTTCCCCCTGTTGTCTGGTCGGACGTCTTCATTGACGGCCGCCCGGGTCAATATAGCAACAAAAATGGGGTTTCAGGTGCGAATGCCGGGCTCAGGCATGTTGCCGGGGCGTTCTCCCGTGCGCGGGTCGCAGGTGAGCGTTCACCTGCAAGGCCGGCGGTACCGCTTTCAGTGCGTGGCGGTGTAGTCGGCCCAGCGGTCAGGGTGACCGTCGCGGATGGCGGCCAGCAGCCTGCGCAGGAACTCCAGGCGGGGACGGCAGACGGGGGCGGTGCGGTAATCGGCGGCGAGATACTCGAGATCGTGGATTTCGCGCAGGACTTCGGCTTCGCTCCGGGGTTCAGGGTCGGGGTTGTCCATGGTTCAGCTCCTCGCGTTGCAGCTGTGCTGTCTCAATTTGGCATCGTGTTGTCGTTCTGACGACACAAATGAACTATACAACTAAAAAGATAGCCCTATCTTGATGAAAGTCAAGCGTTAGTTAAATACTCGGGTAGTTGTCGATATGCGACAGGTCGGGATTGACCGGGGCTGGATGTGGTTTTGGGTCTGCCGGGTCGGCATTTCAGCCGCGGTTGTCGGAACGGGGGAAAATGATTGCAATGACAAACAATAGGTTGGCGGATCACCCTATTGTTCCGCGCTGGATCGTGGAGGGTCCTCAGGTGGCCGATGAGTGGCCGGCCGGCGGTCAGCGTCCGGATGCCCGGCCCCGGGCCGGCGCGCACGGGGTGCGCAACATGGCGGGGCCGGGCCGGTCGATGGGCTTTGTCCGGGAGGGCGCAACAGGCCTGCCGCAGTTCAATCCTCCTGCGCCCGGTTCGTCGTCACCGCCAGGACAGACGGCTCTCCACCTCACGCTCGGCCTCGAGCCAGTCGTCCAGGCACCCCTCGGGCGAGAAGCCCCGCGACTCGGCCTTGAGGTAGGCCGCTTCAGCGATCATTTCGTGCACCTGGCGCAGCGAGACCGGCATCGACCGGGACGTGCTGCGGCGGCTCGGCGTCGGGGTCCGTTTGCGCGGGGCGGGTTTGTCCGCCACCCCGCTCTTCGCCGCGGGGGACTTGGCTGCGCGGGAGGTTGTGGGTTTTCCGGCACCGGCCTTGGCTTTCGCCGCGGGGGCTGTCCTGCCGGCGGGGGCGCGGGTCGTGGGCGCTGAATCGGTGGTCTTGGTCATCCTGAATACCTCCCTGTCCTGGTTGGGTTGCCCGGAGAGAAACCTCTTTACCGCTGTCATGTGATCAGGACATGAAATGCCCGGCCCGGGTTTTAAATCCGGCTGTCCTGACGGCCACCGGTCTTCGCTGGCGGAGAACTGGCCCAGATTTTTCTCGCCAAGATCGCCGAGAACGCCAAGGTTCAAAATGATCAAGACCTTATGAATCGAGCATCGAGCCTCGTCTGGTACGGGGGCCGCTGCAGTATAAGACCGTCAATCCCTTGTTTAGCTGGCGTTCTTCGCGTCCTGGCGAGAGATATCAAGAAATATCGGGCCAGTGTACTGCTCCACCCTTGGCGGCACTTGCAGAGCCGCCAAGGGTGGAGCAGTACACTAGCAGATATTCGCAAGGAGTCGAGCGCTTCCGGGTTTCATCGGGGAGTCACAGTGGCGCGTTACAGTCACGCCCGCAGTCATCGTATGGACGGGCACTGTGGTCGTGCATGCGCAACCCCCGTCGCGATGTCATGCCTGCCTCTTGCGGACAGGGATGTCCGACCTTTTTGGCCATGCAAGGGAGTCTGCCTCTTGGAACAACAACGTGCCACGACGGTGAAACTTTCCGAGCATCGCACCGCGCTGATCCTGGGCGGCGGTTGGCTGCTGTTCGCCCTCGCCGTGGTGATCCCCTACGGTTCCTGGCGACTGGCGGGGGGGCTGCTGCTGTTCACCGTCTTTCTGCCTGTCTACGCCGTCCCGTTGCAGACGTTGCGGTCCTACGCCCGGGCCCGGGCGGGCGATGCGCCGTTGCGGCGCCGGTTTGTCCTCGGGCTGGCAAGCTGGCTGGCGGGAATGACGCTGCTGCTTCTGCCCTGGCGCGGCGAGGCGGATGGCTGGTGGCTGTGGATGGTGCTCGGTGTGGCCCCGGTGGTGGCTCTGGCGGCCCTGCTGTTCCTGCCCGCGAAGGAAGTCCGGCCACGGACCTGACACCCGGCGCCGGGATCAGGGCCGGGCCGATGGGGTTCAGAGGCTGGCGGCCCCGCTGTCCATGCTGCGCTTCTTCTTCAGCGCCTTCTCCGCCACGTAGCGCATGAACGCCTCGTCCTCATTCGCTCCGTAGCCGAACGCCGAACAGATTTCCGCCAGTTCGCCGATCAACTCCCGGGTCAGTTCGATCTCGGTATGGCTGCGTCCGCAGCCGCGGCAGTGGCTTCCGTCTTCGGTGCAGTGCTCGCGGCCGCGGCAGGGCGAGAAGGCCTTCATGGCGCTCAGCCCTCCGCGGCGAAGACGAAGGGCAGGTCGGTGCGGGCGCGGTAGCCCGCGGCGTCCGCCACCCGGCTTGCACCCGCCTGCGCGCGGGCTTCCAGCAGGGCCGCCTCGATGCGCCGGTCGGCGATGTGGTAGGCGGGCGCGAGCCCGATTTCCGCCGGCCCCGGGCAGGGCTCGTCGAAGACGTGGCGGTAGAGGTCGCTCATCATGGCGTAGCGGCCGCTCATGAGCAGGTTGGTGGCGCCCTTGATGCGCGCCACCGAGTCGTCGTCGGTGGTGAAGAAGCTCGTCACCAGCATCACCGAGATGGCATGCAGCACGTCGTAGGCCACGTGGGCGATGAACACCCACAGGTGGTGGCGGTTCAGGGGCACCCCTTCGCGCCAGGCCCAGCGGATCATCCCCCCCAGCAGCAGGCTGAAGAACTCCGGCACGCCCCACTCCATGCCCAGCCCCACCGAGGCGAGGGATTCCTGGACGCTGAAGCGTCCGTCCCCGGCCACCAGTCGCTGGATGAGCACGTTGTCCGCCACGCCGTGGATCATGGGCACGTCCTGCTCTCCGAAGGGGATTGCCAGCCCCTCGAACAGCTGCCGGTACATGACCATGTGGGTGGTGGAGCTGAACAGACCGTGCAGGGAGGGGTAGTCATCCAGGCTGTGGGAGCCCACGCCGTACTCGTCCGCCACCAGCTGGGCCAGCACGATCTGGGCGAGTTCGGAGACCCGCTCGTTGAGCACGCCGTAGGGCATCTCCAGCAGGCCGTGGAAGCGGCCGATGGCGAGCGCCACGCACTGGCGGGTGTTCTTCACCTGGTTGAAGTACTGCAGGGCGAAGGCCCGCAGCTGGGCGGCGTCGAAGTCGCCGGCGAAGACGCGCAGGAAGAAGGGGTGGCGCCAGACCGGGTGCCCCATGACGTGCTCGTGCAGTTCCAGGAACAGCGTCGCCAGGGCCCCGGGGGCGAACACCTCCAGGTCGGCGAAGCGGTTGCCGGGGTCGCGGGCGGCGATGTCGCGCAGCTCGGCGAACATCCGGTGGAGCGGGTTCGCCGGATCCTCCAGCTCCCCGATGACGCGCCGGAAGTCGGCCTGCTGGCTGGTGCGGAACGCCTCCAGGACCCCCTCGGCGTCGAGCTCCAGCAGCTCGGGGAGGGGGTGCACGCCCTCCTGGAGCCGCGGGCGGCCGTCGGGCAGGACCCGGAGCAGGTCGGTGAAGGTCTCGGTGTCGGTTCGGGTCTGATTGCTCATCTGCGCGGAGTCATTCCTGGATGCTGGATCAACGGCTCGGAGCATACCCGCCGGGGGGCGCGGGAACCCTGACATCGGTCAATATTGCGCATGGCCCGGAGAAATCCCCTATTGAAAGAATGGTTGTCCGGGTGTAAATAACCCGCTTCCGGCTGTCGACGCCGACCGGAGGGAACCATGACCGCAGAACACCCGTTCGCCCCCTTCATCCGCACCCTGGGCAAGGGCCGCCAGGGCGCCCGCGCGCTGTCGCAGGGCGAGGCCCGGGAGGCGATGCACATGATCCTGGCCGGCGAGGTGGAGCCCATCCAGCTCGGGGCGTTCCTGATGCTGATGCGGGTCAAGGAGGAGACGGCGGCGGAGGTGGCCGGCTTCGTCCAGGCGGTGCGCGCGGCGCAGCGCCTGCCTTCGCGCCTGCCGCGGGTGGACGTGGACTGGCCGAGCTACGCGGGCAAGCGGCGCCAGCTGCCCTGGTATCTCCTCGCCGCGCTGCTGTTGAGCGAGAACGGCATCAGCGTGTTCATGCACGGCATGACCCGGGCGGACGAGCGGGTCTATACCCCGGATGCGCTGGCGGCGCTCGGGCTGCGGCCCTGCGACTCCCTGGCCGAGGCGGCCGGGGCGCTGGAGGCCCGCGGCTTCGCCTACCTCTCCATCGAGCAGCTGGCGCCGCGCATGCACGAGTTCATCGGCCTGCGCAGCCTGCTGGGCCTGCGCTCGCCGGCCCACACCATCGTCCGCATGCTCAACCCGTTCCAGGCGCCGCTGCTGATGCAGGGCATCTTCCACCCCGGCTTCGCCGTCATTCACCAGCAGGCCGCGCAGCTGCTCGGACAGCCGCGGGCGGTGGTGATCAAGGGGGAGGGGGGCGAGGTGGAGCGGGACCCGGACATCCCGGTGACGGTGCGTGGCGTGGTCGACGGCGATCTCTACGAGGAGACCTGGCCGGCGCTGACCACGGGTGGCCGGCACGTCAAGCCGGCGCGCCCTCGCCGCGGCTTGAGGAGCGGCTGTCCCGCTCAACCCAGGGCCGGCTCCGCCGCGTCCTCCAGCAGGCTGTCGATGTCGCGGGCGAATCCCACGCCGTGGCCCTGGGCGTAGTCGACCCCGAGCGCGGCGAGGCGCTCGCGGGTCGCCTCGTTGTCCACGTACTCCGCCACCGTCTCCAGTCCCATGGCATGGCCGATGCGGTTGAAGGCGTCCACCAGGGTCTCGGCCACCGGGTCCTCGGTGAGGACGTGGACGAAGCTGCCGTCGATCTTCAGGTAGTCCACCGGCAGGTTCTTGAGATAGGCGAAGGAGGAGAGCCCGCTGCCGAAGTCGTCGAGGGCGAAACGGCAGCCCAGCTTCTTCATCTCGTCGATGAAGCGCACCGCCTGGTTGAGGTTGGCGATGGCCGCGGTCTCGGTGATCTCGAAGCACACGGCGCTCGGCGACGCCGGGCTGCGCCAGAACTGGTTCTGGACATAGGCCAGGAACGACTCGTCGGCCAGCGAGCTGCCGGAGATGTTGATGGACAGCTGCGGCAGCTCCTCGGGCCGGTGGGCATAGTGACGGGCCAGCCAGTCCAGGGTGGAGCGCACCACCCAGCGGTCCAGCGCCGGCATCAGGCTGTAGCGTTCCACGGCGCCGATGAAGGCCCCCGCCGGGGTGATCCGCCCATCGGCCTCCCGCAGCCGCAACAGCACCTCGTAGCGCAGCCGCAGGGGATTCACGCCGGCTTTCCGCAACGGCACGATGGGCTGGACGTAGAGCCGCAGCTCCTCCTGCTCCAGGGCCTGCTGGATGCGCGCATACCAGTCCATCTCGGCCTGGTGCCGGACCACCCGCGCATCGCCCTCGCGGTAGACGTGGATGCGGTTGCGGCCGGCGTCCTTGGCCATGTTGCAGGCGATGTCGGCGCGGCTCAGCGCGCTCTGGGGGCTGACGGTCTCGGCATCGATGGCCGCCAGCCCGGTGCTGCAGGCGATGCGGAACGTGCGTTCCTCCCAGTTGAACTGGAGCTGGGAGACGTTCTCCTGGATCTGCTCGGCCATGCGCAGGGCCCGCTCCTCCGAGCACCCTTCCAGCAGCACGCCGAACTCGTCTCCGCCCAGGCGCGAGAGCAGCCCGTTGTTGTCCAGCAGGTGCTGCAGTCGGGCGGCCAGCTGCAGCAGCAGCTCGTCCCCGGCCTGGTGCCCGCAGGTGTCGTTGACGATCTTGAACTGGTCGAGATCGATGTAGAGCAGGGCGTGCACCAGGTTATGGGCGTGGGCCCCGGCCAGGGCCCGTTCCAGGTGGCTTTCGAATTCGCGCCGGTTGATGAGCCCGGTCAGGGGGTCGTGGCTGGATTCCCAGGACAGGCGGTTGGCGAGCTCGCGGGCGTCGGTCACATCGCGGAACACCACCACGCCGCCCACGATGGCGCCGCTGCTGTTGCGGATGGGGGCTGCGCTGTCGAGGATCAGCCGTTCCTGGCCGTCGCGATGCTGGAGCACGGTGTCGCGCGCCAGCGGCACCAGCGATCGTTCCCGGATGGCGATCCGCGCCGGGTTGCCCAGGGGCTCGCGGGTGTGGCTGTTGCGGGCGCGGAAAACCTCCTCCAGGGGCAGCCCCAGGGCCTCGCCCGCGCGCCAGCCGGTGAGTCGCTCCGCCGCCGGGTTCATGCGCTGCACGCGCCCGTCGAGATCGGTGGCAATGACGCCGTCGCCGATGGACTGCAGGGTCACATCGGCCAGCTCACGCTGCCGCTCCAGGTGCTGCTCGGTCGCCGCCTGCCGGGCCTGGTTGCGCGCCAGCAGGAGCATGACCGACAGCGTTCCCAGCAGCAGCAGGCCGGCGAGCGGCAGCAGCCAGGCCGCGATCGCCCGGTGGCGTGCCTCCACTGCGGCCAGGGGCAGCTCCCGCACCAGCTTCCAGTGGCTGTCGCCGCTGACGATGCGGCCGCCCGGGATGCCGCCGGGGCCCGAATCCCGGGACAGGGTCAGGGTGGTGAAGGTGTAGAGGCTCCCGTCGCCGCGGAACTGGCCGTTTCCGCTCTCCTGCAGCCGGGCCCATGCCTCCGGGTGCAGGCGGGCGAAACTGAGCTGGCGCCGATCGTCGTACATGAAGGCCCAGTCGGCGCCGGGAGGTCCACCGTGGAGCCAGTACCCCTCGGCGTTGAGCAGCATGAACCGGCCCTGGGTCCCGTTGTGGGGTTCGAGCACGTCGAACAGCCGGTTGCCGAGGAAGTTGAGCACGACCACACCCAGGCGCTGCCCGGAGGCATCGAACAGGGGGGCGGCAAAGCGCAGCATCGGCTTGGGGGGCTGCTCGAGGCGGCCGTGCTCGATATTGAGATCGAAGGGGGAGATGTAGATCTGCCCGCGCCCCAGCGCCATGGCGGCGTCGAAGTAGTAGCGCTGCGCCTTGGGCTGGAGCGCCTCGGGAGGAACAATCCCGGGATTGCCGTTACCCAGGTTGACGCGCAGCCGCTCCATGCCCCCGGCATCCAGGAAGCGGATCTGGTCGTAGATGTTGCGGCGCAGGGAGAAGAGCCGGAACGTCTCGGCCACCGCCGCGGACGGGAACTGCACCGGCGACTCCGGGAGCGAGGCGAGGTAGAGATCGGTGAGGAAGCGGAGGTCGGATATGACCGTTTCGAGCGTCTCGCCGGTCAACGCCCGCTGGCGTTCCACGGCCTGGTTCTGGCTGACCTCGAGCTGGGTGAGTTCAGGCTCGGTCAGTGCGCTGTAGGCGGTGTAGCCACCGAAGATGATCGCCGCTGCGAAGGGCAGGTAGAAGAGCAGGAGCTGGCGTCTGAGGCAGGCCCACATCTCTCACCTCCCGTTGCACGTGTTCGCCGGCCATATCCGCGCCCGACGGGACAGGGCCGCCCCTCGGTAGCCGTCGGGCCCGCCCCGCCGGCAGGCCGGAGCGTTCGGGGGAGGGGCAATGCGACGCGGCGCTGCGCAGACGCCGCCGGGGACCTCCCGGGGACCCTCAGCGAAGTCACCCGTGCCCATGCGGCACCCGCAGGGTGTGCGCGAACCGCACCCCGGACCGGCGTTCAGTCCTGCTCCTCGAGATTGGTGACGCACAGCACATCACGCATGTTCTCGATCAGCAGCTGCAGCTGCTTGTTGCGTACCCGGCAGTATACCCGGGTTCCCTCCTTGCGGGAGGAGACGATGTGCTTGGAACGCAGCACCTCGAGGTGCTGGGAGATGTTGCTCTGGGTGGTGCCGACCCGGTCGAGTATCTCCTGCACGGTGAGCTCCTGCTCCCCCAGGGCGCAGAGAATCCTCCATCGCACTGGGTGCGCCATGGCCTTGAGGGCGTTGGCGGTGAGGATCGGATCGTCTTCCTGGTCGATTTCAGGTATGTCTGACATGGCTGGAACGGCGGTTGCCCAAGGCTCGCGATGATATCATTTCAGCGAATGCTTATATGATAGCACCCGCAGCACTTCCCCCGGAAATTCAATCCTCTGTGCCTGCTCTTTCATGCGCATCGCTGTGATCGCTCAACTCCGTTCGGCGCTCAGCGCCTCCTGCAGCCGCTTGTATTCGCTCATGTCCTTGGCGATGCAGATGATGGCCCGGATGGCGCCCTGGGTGTCGTGCATGGCCGAGCGGGAGAAGAGCACCGGCACCCGGGTGCCGTCGCGGCGGATGAAGCTCGCCTCGATGTTGGGGATGACGCCGCTGCGGATCAGCGCCTCGAGCCAGGTGCCCATGAAGGCGCCCGCCTTCTCCTCGTCCTCCTCCTGGAAGATGTCCCCCACCGAGCGGCCCAGCAGCTCCGCCTCAGGGTAGTCCAGCATGCGGCAGGCGGCGGGATTCACCTGCTGCACGATCCCCTTCGGGTCCAGCACGATGAGCGCCTCGCCCATGTAGGAGATGAGGTTGCTCAGGTACTCGTTGGCCCGGGCCAGTTCGGCGGTGCGCTGGCGCACCTGCTCCTCGAGCAGCCGGTTCATGTTGCGTTCCTGCTCGATGAGCCGGATATAGGTGGAGATCTTGTTGATGAGCTGGTTGTCGTCGATGGGCTTGAGCAGGTAGTCGACGCCGCCCACCTCGTAGCCGCGCTGCTGGAACTCGGGGGTCTTGTAGGCGGCGGTCAGGAAGATGATGGGGATGTTGCGGGTCTTCTTCCGGATCTTCAGCATCGAGGCGGTCTGGAAGCCATCCATCTCGGGCATCTGCACATCGAGGATGATGAGGTCGATCCCCGGCGCCTGCAGTGCGATCTCCAGCGCCTCCATCCCCGAGCTGGCCTCCAGCACCTGCACCTGGAGGTACTTGCCGATGAGTGTCTTCAGGGCGAAGCGGTTGTGTTCGTTGTCATCCACCACCAGGAGGGTGAAGTTTGCCCGTTCGCTGCCACCGGAATGAGTGTCGGTCGCCATCCCCTCATCTGCCTCCGTCTGTCTAGTGTACTGCTTCACTCTTGGAGGCCCATTCAGCGAGTCGCTGGCCGGTCAGATGCAAGGCGCGCTTGCGCAGGAATGGCAGGCCCCCTTTCAAGCAAGCGCAACGCCGCAGATGGCCGGCCAGCGGCTCGCCCGCAGGGAGCCCCCCGAAAGCACCATGACTGCGTTGCAGCGCTTGACAAGGGAACAACCATTGCCTGTGCACTGCGCCTTGTCCTGGCACTTTCGGGGGGCTCTGAAAGTACCTCCAAGAGTGAAACAGTACACTAGTCTACTGTCCCAGTAGTGTCCGCAGTGCCGCACGCAGGGCCTCGGGGGGCGTCGGTCCCGGCAGGACCGTGCATGCGCCGGCCTGTTCGCAGTACTCCCGCAGTGCCGGATCGGCATCCGCCGCGAGGATGGCCACGACCGGGAGGCCGGCGCCCGCGGGATGGCCGTGCAGGCGCTCCAGGCCGCCGGCGCCCTGCAGCTCCGGCAGGTGCATGTCCATCAGCGCCACCTCGAACGGGGCGTCGCTGTCCAGTGTCTGCAGGGCCTCCTCCAGGCTGCCGGCCGCGGTGACCTCCATGCCCCAGCCTTCCAGCAGCGGCGTCAGGCGCAGCAGCTCGCGCACGTCGTCATCCACCAGCAGCACCCGCCGGCCGCGGAACTCACGGGATTCACCCGCGCCCCCCGGCTCCGCGGCGGCTGGAGCGGCCGCCGCGCGCGGCGGCGGGGCCGCGACGGGGGGCGGCGCCGGCTCCGGCCCTTCCTCCCCCTCGCCTTCACGATGGACGTTGAAAAGCTCCGCGTCCAGCCCGCTGGTGTCGAAGGTCAGCGGCAGAAGGAGCGTGAAGGTGGTCCCCAGGCCCGTGTCGCTGTCCAGCTCGATGCGGCCGCCCATCAGCTTGGCCAGCTCGTTGCTGATGGCCAGGCCCAGGCCGGTGCCGCCGTGGCGGCGGTTGGTGGAGCCGTCCACCTGCCGGAACGGCTCGAACACCATTTCATGCTGGGACGGCGGGATGCCGATGCCGGTGTCGTGCACGCTGATGGCCAGCGGCCGTTCATCGGCGTCCCCGGCGCGGTTGCGGCCCACGGTGACGGTGATGCCGCCCCGGTCGGTGAACTTCACTGCGTTGGCGAGGAAATTCTTCAGGATCTGGCGCAGCTTGTCCTCGTCGGTCTCGAGGCTGGCCGGCGCCTGCTCCTCCACCACCAGGTCCAGGCCCAGTCCCTTGTTGTGCACCTGGGGCCCGATGAGCTCCACCAGGCCCCGGCAGAGGGCCGCCGGGTCCACATCGCGCAGATAGATGGAGGTGCGGCGGGCCTCGATCTTGGACAGGTCGAGGATATCGTTGATGAGCGTGGCCAGGTCGTTGCCGGCGGCATTGATGACCCGGGCCTGCTGGCGCTGCTCCTCGGTGAGATTGCCCGTATCGTTGGCGGCCAGGAGCTTGGAGAGCAGGATGATGGAGTTGAGCGGGGTGCGCAGCTCGTGGCTCATGTTGGCCAGGAACTCCGACTTGTAGCGGTTGGACGCCTCCAGCTCCGCGGCCCGGGCGATGAGATTGCGGGTGTTGGTGGCATGGGCATCGGCGAGCCGGGTCAACTCCCGCCCCAGGTCCTGCAGCTCCCGCGGGCCGCGCCAGGCGAAGACCACGCCCTGCTCGCCGTCGAGCACCCGGCGGATATTCTCCGTGAGCGCCGCGCCGAAGCGTTCGGCGCGCAGGCCGAGCCAGCGCGCGACGACCAGCACCACCACGATCAGCACCATCACGATGATCACCACCTGGCGTATCAGGTCGGTGCGGAAGGCATCCATGTCGGTGGGATCCACCCGTCGCCCCACCCACAGGGATCCCCCTGACTGGGTCGGGAACAGGGGCATCCAGATCACCTGGTTGCCCTGGCGGTCCTCGAGGATGGCGACCTGGGGCTGGGCCATGATCTTGCCCAGGCCGGGAAAATCCTCCAGTGCGCTGCCGGTGCTGGCCTCTGCGCGGGGATTGCTGGGCAGGTAGCGGCCATCGTCCAGCGCCCACAGGTTGTCCGGGTAGGCATAGGCGAGGCCACCGGCGTCGATGTTCACCAGCACCACCCCCCGGGGCTGCTCGTCGCTGCCGAAGATGGGCGTGGCCAGGCGGATGACCATCGGATGGAGTGCGTCCGTGTCATCGGCGGGGGCGAACTCCAGCGGGCTGAAGTAGACCCCGTCCCGCTGCATGGAGATGGCGGCCCGGAAGTAGGGGGTGTAGTCGGCGTCGGGATTCGGCGGCGCCGCCTTCAATTCGGCCCCCACCTGGCGCCGTTCCAGGCGGTAGTACTCCCGTCCCGCGCGGTCGAGGTAGACGACCCGGAAGATCTCCGGGCCGCTGCGCAGGGTATGGTTGATCCAGTCGGTGAACTGCAGTTCGCTGTCGGGAGGGTAGGTGGAAGTAGTCTCACCCTCGGGGGAGAGGGGCGGCAGGTTGGCGAGAAAGCGCACCATCTCCTCGCGGCTGGCCAGGTAGCGGTGCAGGTCGCCGAACTCCAGCCGCAGGTTCTGCAGGTGGGCCCGTTGCACCCACAGCCCGAGCCGGTCCAGCACCATGGGCAGATTCAGGGCGACCACCGCGGCCACGGGCGTGAGACCGACCACGATCAGGAAGATCAGTATCAGTGTGCGCAGCTTCATTTGGCGATCGCGGATGGCGTCCCGGACATGGGTCTGGATTCTGCGCTCCGCGCCCGCCCGCAGGCAAGGCGGCGGCAGCTCGTGCAGGCTGTTGATTACCACGAAGAACACGAAGGGCGCGAAGAAGACCGCGGGAGCCTGACTGCGGATCGTGCGGTCTTTCTTCCGGACATGGCGATTGTTCGCGACCTGTCATTCGCGTGGGTGGCCGAAGGCGGCGGCTTGCCTGGCTTGTCAGTCGGCCTTACGTTCGAGCCGAAATCCAACTTCCTCTGTTCAAACGGAATAATCAGCGTGAATCTGCCCAAGCGGCGGTCGGGCAGTCCTTTCTTCGTGCCCTTCGTGTTCTTCGTGGTGAAGCGGGGTTCGGCCGCCCGCCTCCGGGCCGCGCCGGCAATCTTGCCTTGCCGGCTTCTTGGGCGGTATAAACGATCTCTGGATCCCGTGGAGCTGGTGGATGGATGGACAGTGACAGTAGCATAGCGGCGCAATTCCTCGATGAGTTCGCCGCTTCCGTCAATGCCAAGGACTTTGCCGCGCACATGGCGCTGATCTCCGAGCAGGTGAGCATCAAGGGCCTGCCCGGTTTCGATGCCATCGGCTACGAGGAGTGGGCGCGGCAGTGCAAG
Organism: Thioalbus denitrificans; assembly: GCF_003337735.1. Taxonomy (NCBI): domain Bacteria; kingdom Pseudomonadati; phylum Pseudomonadota; class Gammaproteobacteria; order Chromatiales; family Ectothiorhodospiraceae; genus Thioalbus; species Thioalbus denitrificans. Next base: position 49,696 of record NZ_QPJY01000017.1, read on the forward strand.
CACGAGTTCGACGAGGGCATCCTTGACCACGTGGACTACAGCGGGCTGGTGCTGCGGGAGCACGATGCCGGGCGCATCGTGTTCGCCACCGTCGAGACCGTGCGGGCCAGCGACGCATCGGTCAACACCATGGGGCTGGAGATGGAGATCGCCCGCGAGGAGGACGGCCACTGGCGCATGATCCGCCAGCGCCTGCTCGAAGAAGAGGAGATCGGCACGCTCCAGCTCGTCGCGGAATAGGGCGCCGCAGCTTCCGGTCGCCCCGGATGCGCCAGGTTCCCACCGACCGGCTCCCGTGTTACGCCGCACCTTGCGGAGACAGCCATGCCCTTTGAGCACCTGGTGGACAGCCGGACCCTGGCGGCACATCTCGACGAGCCCGGCTGGATACTGTTCGACTGCCGCTTCTCCCTCGCCGATGCCGGGCTGGGCCGGCGTCTGTATCAGCAGGGACACATCCCCGGTGCCCGCTATGCCCACCTGGACGAGGATCTCTCCTCGCCACCGACGCCCGATACGGGCCGCCACCCCCTCCCGGATCCGCAGGCCCTCGCCGCCCGGCTGGGCGCATGGGGGGTGGAAGCGGGCAGCCAGGTGGTGGTCTACGATGATGCGGGCGGCGGTTTCGCGGTCCGCCTCTGGTGGCTGCTGCGCTGGCTGGGCCACCGGTCGGTGGCGGTTCTCGACGGCGGCCTGCCCGCCTGGCTGGCGGAGGGACGTCCACTGACCGTGACGGTCCCCGCGCCCGAGCCGCGGCGCTTCGAGGCACACCCCGATCGGCAGGCATGGGTCGGCACCGCCGAGCTGGCCGCCGCGCTGGGAACGGGGCGCTACGCCCTGGTGGACGCCCGCGCGGCGGAGCGCTACCGCGGCGAGATGGAGCCCATCGACCCGGTGGCCGGTCATGTGCCCGGCGCCCTGAACATTCCCTTTGCCGGCAATCTTGATGCGAACGGTCACTTCCTGCCGCCCGGACGGCTGGCCGAACGGTTCCGGGCCCGGCTGGGCGGGTTGCCCCCCGCACAGGTGGTCCACAGTTGCGGCTCGGGGGTCAACGCCTGCCACAACCTGCTGGCCATGGAGCTCGCCGGGCTGACAGGATCGCTCCTCTACCCGGGATCCTGGAGCGAATGGATCCGCGATCCCGGGCGCCCCGTCGCCACCGGCTCCGAATCCGGCTGAGACCGCATCCGCGGGTTCCCCTGGCGGCAGGATGGGCGGACGGTTCCGTTCCGGGCCGGGTCGATACGGCCCTCATTTGACCACCCGGGGGGCGCGTGCTAGACAAAGGGTGGGGTCGCCGCCGGTGACGGTCGCCGTCGACAGGGCAGCGGCCGGACAACGGCTCAATCAGGAGTTTCCTCTAAGGGAGGCAAAATGGCGTCCATCAGCAACGACCAGGAATTCAAACAGGCCTTGGAGAAGCTCTCGGCGGTCCAGAAACGGGTGTTAGGCGCGATGTTCGTGGAGCGGGTGCTGGATCTCAGCGACGACTCGAGGGTACGCCGGGCCGTCGAGGTGGCGCGCAAGCCCGATGCCCAGGAGACCGAGCTCGATGGCGTCAACCGCGACGCCAAGACCGCCGCGGTGGAGAGCTACACCGCCTGCGGCCGCGATACCGACTGGCACGCCCAGGCCGCCCATTTCGTGGCCACCGCCGCCGCCGACTGTTCCGTGCCCCCCTCGCGCAGCGCCCAGGCCAAGAACGCCGCCTGGGATGCGGCCATGTTCGCCCGCATGGCCCGCACCTGTCAGAAGATCGCCCAGGGAGATACCGAGGTGCATGACGAGGCCGAGGCCCAGCACCGTCTGCTGGAGCAGTTCCTCGCCAGCGCGGCCTGAACGGGCCGGTCATCCCGCCCGGCCCGGCCGGGCGGGTGGTCCCATTCCTGCCATCCCTTTCCAGGACGGACCGCTTCCGCGGCGCGGGCCGTCGGCCTGCAGTGATCCTGTAGCCTCCCCGGGGCATCCGGGGTAAGCTGCGCCGGCACGCCATGGACGCACTGCTCGCACAACTTCCCCCCCGCACCACCGTCGTCACCGTCAACCGGCGGCTTGCCCGCAATCTGCAGCGGGCCCATGATGCGCGCCGCCGTTCCGAGCTCGGCGACAGGGCCTGGGAATCCCTCGACATCCTCCCCTGGAACGCCTGGCTTTCCCGTCTCTGGGAAGGGCTCATGGGCGTGGACGCGCATTCCGCCGTCGTGCTGGATCCGGTCCAGGAACAGGCGGTGTGGGAGCAGGTCATCGGCGCCGGTCTCGCGGCGCTGCCGGGGGGGGCGCTGCTGCAGGTTCCACAGGCGGCGCGGCTCGCGGCCGAAGCCTGGCGGCTGCTCCATGGCTGGCGGATTCCCCTCGCCGGGCACGATTTCCTGAACGATGATGGCCGCGCCTTCAGCGACTGGGCCGGGCACTACCAGGCGCTCTGCGCCCATGAGGGCTGGGTGGACGCCGCCCGGCTTCCCGATCTCCTCGCCCAGCGGCTGGAGCAGGCGCCCTGGCTGCTGCCGCGACGCCTGCTGCTGGCCGGCTTCGACGAGCTGACACCCCAGCAGCGGGCATTCGTCGATCATCTCGGCCGCCTCGGGACCGAGCAGATCGAGGCGGGGGCTGCGGAGGCGCCGGGGCAGTGCGTGCGCCACGCTTTCACTGATGCCGAGGCCGAGGTCGAGGCGTGCGCAGCCTGGGTCCGCGCGCGCCTGGAACGGCAGCCGGAGGCCCGTATCGGGGTGGTCGTGCCCGATCTCGCCGGGCAGCGCACCCGCATCGCCCGCTGCTTCGACGACGCCCTGCGTCCGGGGGCGCTGCTGCCCGGCGCGGGGGGGGACCCGCGCCCGTTCAATCTCTCCCTGGGGGCGCCGCTGCTGGACCAGCCGCTGGTGAACGCCGCCCTGGGTGTGCTCGAGCTGCTGCGCCGGCCCGTGCCGCTGGAGCGGGTCGGACAGCTGCTGCGCTCCCCCTACCTGGGGGAGCCGGATGAACTGCCGGCGCGGGCGCTGCTGGATGCCCGCCTGCGCGAGGATGGCGAGCTCACGGTGACGCTCCGGGGCCTGCTGGCGCTGGCCGGGGCCGTGGATGGCGAGGGGCTGCCCCGGCCATGGAGCTGTCCCGGCCTGGCCGGGCTGCTCGCCCGGGCGCGGGAGGCGTCCCGCCGCGAGAACCCGCCGCGCACCGCCGGCGGCTGGGCCGAGCATTTCAGCCGGCTTCTGGATCTGGCCGGCTGGCCGGGAAAGCGTACCCTGGACAGCGCCGAGTACCAGGTGCTCGGCGCCTGGCGCAACTTGCTGGAGCGTTTCGCCGCCGTGGAGCTGGTGGAACGGCAGCTGGGGCCGGGCGCGGCCATGACGCGTCTGCGCCGCCTGGCCGCCGAGAGCGCCTTCCAGCCCGAGGGCGACACGGCACCGGTGCAGGTGCTGGGCGTGCTGGAGTCCGGCGGCGCCCGTTTCGATGCCTTGTGGGTGCTGGGGCTGCACGACGAGGCGTGGCCGGCCCCGGTCCGGCCCAATCCCTTCCTGCCCTACAGCCTGCAGCGCCGGCTGGGTCTGCCCCACGCCTCCGCCGAGCGCGAGCTGGCCTATGCCGCCCGCACCCTGGACCGGCTCCGGGCCAGTGCTCCCGAGATCGTCCTCTCCAGCCCGCGGCTCGACGGCGACCGGGATCTGCGGCCCAGCCCGCTCATCGCGGCCCTGCCGGAAACGCAGTTCCCGGACCTCGCCACGCCGCGGCTCGTGGCGCACATCCGCGGCGCGGCCCGGCTGGAGCCGATGGCCGAGCCGGTGGGGCCGCCGCTGGAGGGAAGCCGGGCGCCCGGCGGCGCACGCCTGCTGCAGCTCCAGGCCGCCTGCCCGTTCCGTGCCTTCGCCGAGCTGCGCCTCGGCGCAACGCCGCTCGGCGAACCGCAGCCGGGCCTGGACCCCCTGGAGCGGGGTTCGCTCCTGCACCGCCTGCTCCAGGCCCTGTGGGAGCGGCTCGGTGACTCGGAGGGATTCGCTGCCGTGGCGCGTGACGGCGGGCTCGCGGCCCTCCTCGACGCCGTGGTGGACGCGGTGCTCGCCGAGCTGGAGCGGGAGCGGCCGCAGACGGTCACCGCGTCCTTCCGCGCCCTGGAGCGGAAGCGCCTGCTGCGCCTGCTGGGAGAGTGGCTGGAGGTGGAGCGGGGCCGCCCGCCCTTCACCGTGGCGGGAGTGGAGCGCGAGCGCCAGGTGGTCTTCGGCGGCCTGGAGCTGCGGCTGCGGATGGACCGCATCGACCGGCTGGCGGACGGACGCCTGGCCGTCATCGACTACAAGAGCGGACGGACCCGGGTGGCCGGCTGGTTCGGTGAGCGGCCCGACGAGCCGCAGCTGCCCCTGTACGCGGTCACTGCGGCGGCGCCGGTGGCGGCGCTCGCCTTCGCCCAGGTCCGGCCGGGCGAGTGCGGCTTCCTGGGCCTGTCCGACGGCGCGGAGCTGCTGCCGGGGGTGGAGGCGGTGGACGCGGGCCGGGTCGCCGGTCTCACCGGCGGGGAGTGGAACGCCATGATCGCCCGCTGGCGCACCGTCCTGGAGCGGCTGGCCGCGGAGTTCCGCGCCGGCGATGCGCGGGTGGCGCCGAAGCACTACCCCGTTACCTGCGCCTGGTGTCCGCTCCCCGCCCTGTGCCGCGTCCACTCCGTCGCACCGCCGCCCGAGGCGGAGAACGGCGTTTCCGGGGAGGCTGGCGATGAGTGAGGCGGCGCAGCCGGATCGGGTCCGGGCCGACATCGCCGCGCGGGCCGCGGCGCTCGATCCGGAACGCTCCTTCATCGTCCAGGCGCCCGCCGGCTCCGGCAAGACCGGCCTGCTCACCCAGCGTTTCCTGGCGCTGCTGGTGCGGGTGGAGGAGCCCGAGGAGGTGATGGCCATCACCTTCACCCGCAAGGCCGCCGGCGAGATGCGCGGGCGCATCCTGGAGGCGCTGGCCGCCGCCGGCGGGAGCGAGCCGGCGGCGGCGCACGAGCGGCGTACCTGGGAGCTCGCCCGGGCGGTGCTGGCGCACGCTGAGGAACGCGGCTGGCGCCTCGCCGCGACCCCCGATCGCCTGCGCATCTTCACCATCGACGCCCTCAACGCGGCGCTCACCCGGCAGATGCCCGTCCTCTCCGGTTTCGGCGCGCCGCCGGCCATCGCCGAGGATGCCGCGGAGCTCTACCGGGAGGCGGCGCGCGAGACCCTGCGCGAGCTGGACAGCGGGGCTGCCTGGGGCGGTGCCGTGGAGCGGCTGCTGCTCCACCTGGACAACAACTGGGGGCGGGTGGAGTCGCTGCTGGCGGAGATGCTGGCCCGGCGCGACCAGTGGCTGCGCCACGTGGCCGACCCGGACAATCCGCGCGTCCGGCGCGAGACCCTGGAAGCGGGCCTGCGGCGGCTGCTGACCGATGCGCTGGAAACCCTGCACGACGCATTTCCGTCCGCGTCCCTCCAGGCGACGCTGTCCGTGGCGCGGGCGGCGGCGGAGAACCTCGCCGCCGCCGGGGTGGAGAGCCCGGTGCTGGCCTGCGCGGGCGTGGCGGCCGTGCCGGAGGGGCTGGAAGCGGCCCGGTCCCTGTGGCTGGGACTGGCCGAGCTGCTGCTCACCCGGAGCGGGGAGTGGCGCCGGCGGGTCAGCCAGGCCCAGGGCTTCCCGGCGCCGAGCGGCACCCGGGACGCCGCCGAGAAGGCGCGCCGGCAGGCGCTGAAGGACGACTTCGAGCGCCTGGTGGCGGAGCTGGGCGCGCACGGCGACCTGGCCACGACCCTGCACGCGGTCCGCGACCTGCCGCCCGCAGCCTACGACGAGTTCCAGTGGGCCGTGCTCGAATCCCTGTTCGAGCTGCTGCCGGTGGCGGTGGCGCAGCTGCGGCTGGTGTTCCAGGCCCGCGGCCAGGTGGACTTCACCGCCGTGGCCTGGGGGGCGCTGGAGGCCCTGGGCGAGCCGGAGGCGCCCACCGACCTGGCCCTGGCGCTGGACTACCGCATCCGCCACCTGCTGGTGGACGAGTTCCAGGACACCTCCGAGGCCCAGTTCGCCCTGCTCGAGCGGCTCACCGCCGGCTGGGAGCCGGGTGACGGCAGGACCCTGTTCCTGGTGGGCGATCCCATGCAGTCCATCTACCGCTTCCGCGAGGCGGAGGTGGGGCTGTTCCTGCGTGCCTGGCGCAGCGGCATCGGCATGGTGGCGCTCGAACCGCTGCGCCTGAGCCGCAATTTCCGCTCCCAGGCCGGGGTGGTCGAATGGGTGAACGACGCCTTCGCCCGAATCCTGCCCGGGCGCGACGACATCGCCTCCGGCGCCGTGGCCCATGCCGGGGCCGTCGCCACCCGGCCCGGGCTGCCGGAGCCGGCGGTGGAGGTCCATCCCTTCCTCGGCGCCGCCCATGCCGCCGAGGCGGCCCGGGTGGTGCGGCTGGTGCAGGCCGCTCGCGCGGAGGACCCGGGGGGGCGGATTGCCGTGCTGGTGCGCGGCCGCACCCACCTGGCCGCCATCGCGCCGGCCCTGAAGGCGGCCGGACTGCGGTTCCGCGCCATCGACATCGAGCCCCTGGGCGATCGGCCGGTGGTGCAGGACCTGCTGGCGCTGACCCGGGCCCTGCTCCATCCCGCCGACCGCATCGCCTGGCTGGCGCTCCTGCGGGCGCCCTGGTGTGGACTGGACCTGGCGGCTTTGCAGCGGCTGGCGGGGGACGCGCCGGAGCGGACCCTGTGGACGCTCATCAACGAGCCCGGGCGGCTCGACAGCCTGGACCCCGATGCCCGCGAGCGGCTGGAGCGGGTGCGCGCGGTGCTGGTGGCCACCCTCGCCGGGCGGGGCCGCCGGCCCCTGCGGCGCTGGGTGGAGGGGTGCTGGCTGGCGCTGGGCGGACCGGCCTGCGTGGAGGACCACACGGCGCTCGCCGATGCCCGGGTCTACCTGGAGATGCTGGAGGGGCTGGAGGAGGGCGGCGACCTGACCGATTTCGAGCGCCTGGCCGAGCAGACCGGAAAGCTGTTCGCCCGCCCCGACACGCAGGCCGACGAGTCGCTCCAGCTGATGACCATCCACAAGTCCAAGGGGCTGGAGTTCGATACCGTGATCCTCCCGGGGCTGGGGCGCAGCCCGCGGCGTGAGAGCGAACGGCTGTTCATGTGGCTGGAGCGGCCCCGCGGCGGCGGGGCGAGCGACCTGCTCATCGCCCCGATGAAGGGCAGCGGCCGGGATCGGGATCCCATCTACGCCCACCTCTACGCCCTGGACCGGGCCAAGGGTCTGCACGAGGATGGACGCCTGCTCTACGTGGCCGTCACCCGGGCCCGGCGCCGGGTGCACCTGCTCGGCCACGTGAAGACCGTCGAGGCGGGAGACGCCCTGCGCGCGCCCCCCGCCGATTCACTCCTGGCGCGCCTGTGGCCGGTGGTGGAGGGGACGTTCAGCGCCGCGCTGGAGGCGCCCGCGGCGGCGGATGACGCGTCCGTCCCGCTGCCGCCGCCGGCCCAGCTGCGCCTGGTCAGGGACTGGTCGCGGCCGGAGCCGCCGCCGGCGGTAGGCTGGCGGGCGACCGCACCGCCTACCCCGGTGGAGCCGGAGGTGGTCTTCGAGTGGGCGGGCGAGACGGCCCGGCACGTGGGCACGGTGGTGCACCGCCTTTTGCAGAACATGGGGCTGCAGGGCGGGCACTGGTCGGCGGCGCGGCTGGCCTCCCTGCGGCCGGTCTGCCGCGCGGCGCTGGCCCGGCGCGGGGTGGCGCGGCAGGCGCTGGAGCAGGCGGCGGACCGGGTCATCGCGGCCCTGCACCGCTGCCTGGAGGATCCGCGCGGACGCTGGATTCTCGACCCGGGCCAGCGGGAGGCCCGCTGCGAATACCCCCTGACCGGGGTGCTCGGCGGCCACCTGGTGCACGTGATCATGGACCGCACCTTCATCGACGCCGACGGCGTGCGCTGGATCGTCGACTACAAGACCAGCGCCCACGAGGGCGGCGGGGTGGAGGCGTTCCTCGATCGGGAGCAGGAGCGCTACCGCGACCAGCTCGAGCGCTACGCCCGCCTCATGGCCCTGCGCGAGGACCGCCCCATCCGCCTCGGCCTCTACTTCCCCCTGCTCGCCGGCTGGCGGGAATGGGCCCCGGGCGACTTCGACGGGTGACGTTTTTTTTGAATAGACAGGATTTACAGGATTTACAGGATTTACAGGATGAAACAGAAAAGACCTGTTATCCGCAGATTACACAGATTACGCAGATGGTGAAAAGCGGAAGGCAAGCTACTCCGGCAGTCGTGATGAATGACTTGAGCGCATGCACTGCTCCAACTGCCCGACGACCGGAATGAAACTTAAAACCTAATACCTAATACATCCTTAATCCTGTGAATCCTGTAAATCCTGTCTATAAAAGTCTGTAGGTCATTCGTGGTTTAATAACATCATGGCCGTGGATCTCGGTGACAAGCTGGTGGTGGCGATCTCCTCGCGGGCGCTGTTCGACCTGGAGGAGAGCCATCGCGTGTTCGTGGAGGAGGGGGTGGAGGCCTACAGCCGCTACCAGATCGAGCACGAGGAGGTGCCACTGGATCCGGGCATGGCCTTCCTGCTGGTGCGCAAGCTGCTGGCCATCAACACCCTCTCCGGCGACAACCCGCGGGTGGAGGTGATTCTCCTCTCGCGCAACAGCGCCGACACCGGGCTACGGGTCTTCAACTCCATCCAGCACCACGGGCTGACCATCACCCGGGCCGCCTTCAGCAGCGGGGATCCGCCCTACCGGTACGTGGCCGCCTTCGGCGCCCACCTGTTCCTCTCCGCCGAGCCCGGCGACGTGCGTGCCGCCCTGGAGGCAGGCTGCGCCGCCGCCACCATCATTCCGGCGCGCACGGAGCATCCGGATGAGGGCCCGCCGGGGCCGCTGCGCATCGCCTTCGACGGCGACGCGGTACTGTTCTCCGACGAAGCGGAGCGGGTCTTCAAGACCGAGGGGCTGGCCCGGTTCGCCGAAAGCGAGCGCAGCGCGGCGCGCACCCCGCTCGCCGGGGGACCGTTCAAGAACTTCCTCGCCGCCCTGCACCGGATCCAGAAGGAGTACCCCGACCCGGCCCATGCGCCCATCCGCACCGCGCTGGTCACCGCCCGCTCGGCGCCGGCCCACGAGCGGGTCATCCGCACCCTGCGGGCCTGGGACATCCGCATCGACGAGGCCATCTTCCTCGGCGGCATGGACAAGGGGGAGTTCCTGCGGGTGTTCGGCGCCGACATCTTCTTCGACGATCAGCAGGGGCACGTGGAATCCGCCGCGCGGCACGTCACCGCGGGTCATGTCCCCCATGGCGTCGCCAACGAGTCATGAGCATCGATCCCGTCGTTCCCCGCGGCGAGTCGCTGCGCCGGGCCCTGGCGTGGATCGCCGAACAGGGGCGCTGTGACGCGGCGGTCGTGGAGGCGGCGGCGCTGCGCTTCGACCTCGCGCCCCGGGACGAGGAGTTCCTCCTGCGCCAGCTGGTCCACCATGAGGGGGTGGGGAGCCCGGAGCGCGACGCCTGAGGCGGCAGCCCGCGGGTCTACTCGGGTCGGGTCAGGCCGTTGCGGGCATTGGAAAGGAGGTACTCCAGGATGTGCACGTCGCGCCACTCGTCGTCCAGTCGGGCGTGGCGCTGGTAGGTGCCGACCACCCGGAAGCCGAGGCGCTCCAGCAGCCGCAGGCCGGCGATGTTCTCCGGGAACACCCGGGCGACCATCTTCCACATCCCGGCCTGCTCTGCCTCGGTCAGCAGCCGCTCCAGAGCCAGTGTCCCGGCGCCCTGTCTTCGCCATTCCTTCTGGACGTAGATGCAGAACTCCGCGACTCCCTGGTAGCAGGGGCGTGGGCGGTAGGGAAAGCAGGCGGAGAAGCCGGCGATGGCCTGGTCCGCCTCCACCACCACGACCGGCATCGCCTTCTCCATCCAGTCCAGGATGCTCTCCAGGCTGCGGTGCTCGGTCTCGAAGGTGGCGGAGCGCTCCTCGATGACCTGGTTGTAGATGCAGGCGATATGCCCCGCATCCTCTCGTCTGGCCAGGCGTGTGAACATAGATGGCACCTTTGCGGTTTCGTTGCTGCTCCGCTCAAAGGCCACAGGGAAGAGGGGCGGAGCAGGTGCGGCAAACGGAGTGTCATGCGTTGACAGGCGGGTATTCCACCCGCCTGTAGTGACTGCCGCTGTCTCCCCTACAGCCTAAAGCCTGGCGGGGTTTCCGACAATACTGCTGCGAATTGCGGACCGGAGGGGGCGGGTCGGCACCCGCAAGCGACCGGTCGCCGCCTCCCGGGCAGGAGGCGGGTCCGCTATTCCGGACGGCGGTGTCATCCCGGGCGCAGAGAGCGGATCAGCCCGCATCGCGAAAGGCGATGAAGTGGTCCACCACCGCGCGCAGACCCACCGTGGCGCCCGTGGCGAAATCCTGGCGGCTCGGCGCCAGCATCAGCAGCTCCGTGGCGCTCGGCAGGCGCAGGGTGTAGAGCGTCTCCGCGCCGCGGAAGGCGCGCGCGGTGACCGTGCCCTGCACCGGGGATTCCGGGTCCGGCACCAGGTCATCGGGCCGCAGCAGCAGTTCCACCCGTGCACCACGGGGCCATGAGTAGGCCACGTTGCCCCGAATCGTGCCCAGCTCGGTCTCCACCGTGTCCGGCGCCCGCAGGATGCCGGCCAGGAACCGGCCCTCACCGATGAAATCGGCCACGAAACGGCCGGCGGGCTCGTGGTAGAGCTGATAGGGCGTATCCCACTGCAGCAGGCGGCCCTGGTGCATGACGCCCACCCGCTCGCCGAGCAGGAACGCCTCCTGCTGGTCGTGGGTGACGAACAGCGCGGCGATGCCGCGGCTCTTCAGGGCGGCGCGGATATCCTGGCCCAGCCGTTCGCGCAGCTCCACGTCCAGGTTGGAGAAGGGTTCGTCGAGCAGCAGCAGGCAGGGGGCGGGCGCCAGGGCCCGGGCCACCGCCACCCGCTGCTGCTGGCCGCCGGAGAGCTCGTGCGGGTAGCGCTCCCCGAGCCCCGTCAGCCCCACGAGCTCCAGCAGCTCGGCGGCGTTCTCCCGGCGCGCGCGGCGCGAGAGTCCCTTCAGCCCGAAGGCGACGTTCTCCGCCGCGGTCAGGTGGGGAAACAGCGCGTAGTCCTGGAACACCATGCCCACCCGCCGCCGGTCCGGCGGCAGGCCGCCGGCGGCGGTCGCCAGGGTCCTGCCCTCGAGCGCGATGCGCCCGCCCCGCAGCGGCTCGAGCCCGGCGATGGCCCGCAGCACCGTCGTCTTCCCGCAGCCGCTCGGCCCGAGCAGGCAGCCGATCCCGCCCTCGTGCAGATGCAGGTTCAGGCCGTCCACCACCGGCTCTGCCCCGTAACTGCAGGCCAGCTCCTCGATCTCCAGCAGGGTTTCCATTTTTTTTAATAGACAGGATTAACAGGACCTGAATTCAACTCGTAAGTGCAACTCAGTTTGGCGGTGAGAGGACAAGCCACGGTAGCATCATGGCCCCCTCTAACCGCCAAGAAAGAGGAGCA
>NZ_QPJY01000018.1 GCF_003337735.1 Thioalbus denitrificans
CCGTGTTCCGTGTTCCGTGTTCCGTGTTCCGTGTTCCGTGTTCCGTGTTCCGTGTTCCGTGTTCCGTGTTCCGTGTTCCGTCAAGAGCGTCCCCGGAAATCCAGAACCCGCGCAACCCCTTCGCCCCTCACGCACTCACGCACTCACGCACTCACGCACTAACGCACTAACGCACTCACGCATTCACGCATTCACGCATTCACGCATTCACGCATTCACGCATTCACGCACCACCCTGACAGAGCCGCGCCAGGGTCTCGGGACCGAGGGTCCAGGCACGGCCGAAGCCGCCCACGTAGCGGGCCTCCCGGGGGCGCAGGCGGAACAGGCCGAAGTCGCCGAAGCCGAACCGGGGCTCGGCGCCGGGCAGGCGCTGCAGGTAGCGCTCCCGGGCCGTGGCGTAATCCACCGCGTCCCGCTCCACGATCTCCACCGTGCCGCTCAGGGTGACCCGCGGCAGGGTCTGGGGATCGCCCTCCCCGCCGTCGGGCGCGCCGATGACCAGCGAGGCCCGGGGATCGGCGCGCAGGTTGCGGGTATGGGCCGCCAGCCGGCTCAGGTGCAGCAGCAGGCCGGAGCAGCCCGGCTCGGCGACGTACGCCACCATGGATGCGAGCGGCCCATCCGCCGCGGCGGTGGCCAGCGCCCCCCAGCGCTGCCCGCGCAGCAGTTCCGCCAGCAGCCGTTCGTCCTCGCGATCCATGGCCATGCCCAGTCCTCCGGTCGGTTGTCCCGCCACGCATCCTACCGCCCGCGAACGCGGCCAGGCCAGCCCGGGCCGCCGGCCCGGGGGCACTTTCCCCCGTCCCGCGCGTCTACACTGGAGAGACGTCCCGCCACCAGCCGAACATCCATGTGCCTGATCCTGCTCGCCTTCCGCCACCACCCCGAGTACCCGCTGGTGGTGACCGCCAACCGCGACGAGTTCCACGCCCGTCCCGCCGCGCCGGTCGCGTTCTGGCCCGACGCACCCCAGGTGGCGGGCGGACGCGACCTGGAGGCGGGCGGGACCTGGCTCGGCATCACCCGCGAGGGACGCTTCGCCGCCGTGACCAACGTCCGCGAACCCCGGGCCACGCCGCCGCCGCAACCCGCCTCGCGGGGCGAGCTGGTCAGCCGCTACCTCACCGGCAGCGAACACCCCGCCGGCTTCCTGGCCCGCCTGCCGGAGACGGCCACCCGCTACCGGGGCTTCAACCTGCTGGCCGGGGACCTGCGCAACCTGCACTACTTCTCCAACCGGGGCGGCGGCACCGCACCCCTCGGTCCGGGCATCCACGGGCTCAGCAACCACCGGCTCAACACGCCCTGGCCCAAGGTCACCGGCGGCTGCGCGGCGCTGGCGGTGGCGCTGGAGCGGGCCGGCGGGGCGGCGCCCCTGCTGGAGTCGCTCCTGGCCCTGCTCGCCGACGAGACCGTCGCGCCCGATGCCCACCTGCCCGACACCGGGGTGGGAGCGGATCGGGAGCGCCTGCTCTCGCCCCGCTTCATCCGCGGCAGCGACTACGGCACCCGGTCCTCCACCGCCCTGGTGGTCACCGGCTCGGGGGAGGTGTGGCTGCGGGAGAGGCGCTTCGGGCCGGACGGGGAGATCCGTGGCGAGGAGCTGCTGCGCTTCCCCCTGCGCCCCGGCTATCCAGCGGCTCCTCCGCCGGTATAAGATGAAACCCTCGAAAAACAAGACTTGGCCGGAGGGGGCGACGTCATGATCCTGCTGGTGGGCAACCTGAAGGGCGGCACGGGAAAAAGCACGATTTCGTTCAATCTGGGCGTCTGGTCGGCCTACCAGATGCGCCGCGCCCTCATCATCGACTCCGACCCGCTGCACACCATCTCCACCCTCCTGGCCGTACGCAAGGAGGAGCGCCACCAGCCGGTGATCTACAGCCTCATCGCCGCCGAAACGGCCCTGGCCGACGAGATCGATCGCATCAGCGACCTCTTCGACGACATCATCGTGGACATCGCCGCGGGCGACAAGGTGGGCCTGCGCGCCGCCCTCAAGGTGGCCGACAAGGTGCTCATCCCCCTGCTGCCGGGCCAGGCCGACGTCTGGGCGCTGAGCGACACCATGGAACTCATCGAGGAGGCCCGGCAGGCCAAGCCCGAGCTGCCGGTGATGGTGGTCATCAACAAGGCCGACACCAACCAGCAGATCCGCGAAACCCAGGAGACCGAGGAGGCGATGAACCACGTCAAGGGCATCAGCCTCGCTCCCACCAGCCTGGGCTACCGCGTGGTCATGCGCCGCAGCCTCACCGAGGGGCTGGGCGCGGCGGAGTGGGCCCCCCGCTCCAAGGCCGCCGAGGAGATCGACCATCTCGCCCGGGCCGTATTCGAAGTAAAAAACTAGCGCCTCGAACGCGCCGGGAAGCCGGGAAAGATCCGGCGCCCGGAGACGGTCAAGATGGATATGGACATGAAGCCTGCAGCAGTCGATCGCCGGCCAACCAGCGCCGGACGCCACCTGTTCCTGATGCTGTGGCTGCTGCTCGGTGTCGCCAGCGCCGCGCCGGCCGTCACCACCCCGCCCGAGCCGGTCCGCCCGGAGCCCGGGGAGGCCGCCGGCCCCGCGGGGACCCTGCTGGAGCCCCGGCTGGTGGGCCTGCTCACCCTGTACACGCCGCGCGAGGTGGAGCGCTTCTACGCGGAGCGCGACTGGCGGCCGTTCTGGATCGACCGGGACGGCCCCACCGCCGCGGCCCGGTCGCTGCTGGAGGCGGTGCGCGCCAGCGGCGACGAGGGGCTGAATCCCGCCGAGTACCACCTGCCGGAGATCGAGCCGCTCCTGCTCGCCACCCCGCTGAACGGCGCCGACGCCGCCCGGCTGGAGCTGCTGTTCAGCGACGCCTTCCTGGTCCTGGCGCGGCATCTCGCCGAGGGACGCCGCCGCCCCGCCGACGTGGACCCGGATTGGCACATCCCGGTCCAGGCCGGCAACCCGGGCGACCTGCTCCGGCAGGTGGCGGCCGGCCGTCCCGTCAGCGGGGCCCTGGACAGCCAGCGCCCCGCCCACCCCGGCTACCGGCGCCTGCGCGAGGCGCTGGTCCGCTACCGGGCCCTGGCCGACTCCGGCGGCTGGCCCGAGCTGCCCGCCGGCGAGAAGCTGGAGTCGGGCATGCGCGACGCCCGCGTCCCGATCCTCCGCCACCGGCTGCAGATCACCGGTGACGCGCCGTCCCGCCTCCCGGCCGACCCGGAGCTCTTCGACGGGGAACTGGACGCGGCGGTGCGGGCGTTCCAGTCGCGCCACGGGCTGGAGGTGGACGGCGTGGTGGGCCGGCGCACCCGGGCGGCGCTCGCCGCCAGCGCCCGGGAGCGGGTCCGCCAGCTGGTCATCAACCTGGAGCGCTGGCGCTGGCTGCCCCGCGACTTCGGGCCCCGCCACATCCAGGTGAATGTCGCCGCCTTCGAGCTCGAATACCTGGAACGGGACCAGCCGCCGCTGGACATGAAGGTCATCATCGGCCGCACCTACCGGAGCACACCGGCCTTCACCCAGCGGATGACCTATCTGGAGCTGAATCCCTACTGGAACGTCCCCAAGCGTATCGCCCGCCTGGATCTCCTGCCCAAGCTGGAGCGCGACCCGGAGTACTTCGATCGCCAGGGCATCCGGATCCTCAGCGACTGGTCCGCCAACGCCGAGGTCATCCCGCCCGCGGAGATGGAGTGGGAACCGGGCTCCGGCCGGGCGTTCCCCTACCGGCTGCAGCAGCTGCCGGGCCCCCTGAACGCGCTCGGCCGGATCAAGTTCATGCTGCCGAACCGGTTCGACATCTACCTGCACGACACCCCGTCGCGCAACCTCTTCCAGCGCACCGTGCGCACCTTCAGCTCCGGCTGCATCCGCCTGGAAAAACCCATCGAGCTGGCCCTGCGCGTCCTGGAGGGCAGCAGCTGGAACGAGGCGTCGCTGCTGGAGGCCATCGACTCGGGCGAGCACCGCATCATCTCCCTGCCCAGGTCCATTCCCGTCTACCTGGTCTACCTCACCGCCTGGGTCGACGCCGCCGGCGTGGTGAACTTCCGCAACGATATCTACGACCGCGATCGACGCATGGAGCAGGCCCTGTTCGGCTACCCGCGCCACTGATCCGCGCCGCCGCACGGTGGTCCGCATTCCCGCCCAATGTGAGCGGGATCATTTACTTTGCCCCTCCGATTCGGTTAAAAAGCTACAGATTTTTACTTTTGACAACCGATTGGAGGGGGTAACCGTGACGCGTAGACGGCTACTTAGCACTATCGAGCAGCCCCATTGTCACCATCGCCGCCGCTTCCTGGGGATCTCCCTGGCCACGGCGGCCACCCTGGCCAGCCCCGCGGCCCTGGCCAAGATAGGCACCGAGCGCGAACGCCACATCGCGTTTCTCAACCTGCACACCGGCGAACGCCTGCGCACCACCTACTGGGCCAACGGCAGCTACCTCGACGAGGGCCTGGACGAGATCAACCACATCCTCCGCGACTACCGCAACGACGAGGTCACCTCCATCGACCCGGAGCTGATGGACATCCTGCACCGGCTCCAGCTCAAGGTGGGCTGCAAGGGCAAGTCCTTCGAGATCATCTCCGGCTACCGCTCGCCCGCCACCAACGCCATGCTCCGCGCCAAGTCCAGCGGCGTGGCCAAGCGCAGCCTGCACATGGAGGGCAAGGCCATCGACATCCGCCTGCCCGGCTGCGACCTGGCCCACCTGCGCAAGGCCGCCCTCTCGCTCCAGGCCGGCGGCGTCGGCTACTACCCCAAGTCCGGTTTCGTGCACGTGGATACCGGCCGCGTGCGCAGCTGGGGCTGAATCCATCGACGCACCCCGTTGAGGGCCTCGCTCCCGAGGCCCTCAACGGGGTGCCGCAGCCAGGTAGGCCAGTGCGCCCGCCAGGCAGGCGCCACCGAACAGCGCCACCGTCAGCGGCGCCCCCAGCCAGTGTCCGAGCGTGCCCGCCACCAGGTTGCCCAGCGGCGTCAGGCCGATGAAGGTGACCGAGAACAGGGACATCACCCGCCCCCGCAACCGGTTCGGGACTTCCAGCTGAATCAGCGTGTTGGCCGACGCCACCAGGCTGGTGAAGCAGAACCCGATGACCGGCAGCAGCACCAGCGCCAGCCCCAGGTGGCGCGCCCCGGCGAACAGCAGCATGAACACGCCCGCCACCACCCCGGAGTGGCCGATGAGCCGATCCAGCCCGCTGCCGCTGGCCCGCTGCGCCAGGCGCAGCGCCGCCAGCATGGCGCCCGCGCCCGCGGACCCCAGCAGCAGACCGAGGGTACCGGCGCCGCCGGCGAAGATCTCGCGGGCGAACACGGGCATCAGGATGGCGTAGGAGGAGCCGAGCAGGCTCGTCAGCCCCACCATTCCCAGCGCGGAACGGATGACCGGCGCGCCCCAGGCGAAGCGCAGCCCCTCGGCCAGGCGCCCGGGGCCGCCCTCCCGCCCGTCGGGCAGCGGCGGCGGGTTGTTCATGCGCTGGATGGCCCCCATGACCGCCAGGAAGGTGACGGCGTTGACCGCGAACGCGGTCCCCTCGCCGAAACCCGCCACCACCCAGCCCGCCAGGGTCGGCCCCACGAAGCGGGCGATGTTGAAGGCGCTGGAGTTCAACGCGATGGCGTTGGGCAGGTCCTCCCGGGGCACCAGTTCGGCGATGAAGGTGTGGCGGGCGGGCATCTCGAAGGCGTGCACCAGCCCCAGCAGCAGGGCCAGCACCATCACGTGCCAGACCTCGATCCAGCCGCCCAGCGCCAGGGTGGCCAGCACCAGGGCCTGCGCCATGGCCAGGGCCTGGGCCACCAGGAACAGCCGCCGCCGCGGCAGGCGATCGGCCAGCAGCCCGCCCAGCAGGCCGAACAGGAGCACCGGCAGCATGGCCAGGAACGCCACCAGGCCGAGCATGAAGCTGGAGTCGGTGAGGCGGTAGACCAGCCAGGACTGGGCCACGGTCTGCATCCAGGTCCCGTTGAGCGACACCAGCTGCCCCACGTAGTAGAGGCGGAAATCGCGGTGGCGCAGGGAGCTGAGGAAATTCCAGCGGGACATGGTCGGCATCGGGGCGGCGAAGGGGGTAAGTATAACGCGCGGCAAAGTTGCCCCGCAACGGGTACGGTCACTTCAACGCCAAGACGCCATGACGCCATGACGCCATGACGCCAAACAATGAAAATTCATGTCCTGCACGCCGCAGGGCTTTCATGGCGGTACAGCGCTGTAGCGACAGGCCGGTACCGGCCGGCATCCAGGGCAGGCGGGCTGGGCGCCGGCGTTCCCAGCCCGTCCTTGCCACGTCTTCGCGTTGAAATGATCACCGCCCCCGCGTCACGGCTTGGCCCCGCGCGGCGGGGGTGGCAAACTCGGGGCATGGTGTCGCCGGAGAACCGGCCGGATGGAGGAGAAGAACATGCACCCGCGAATCGCCCCCCTGGCGGCCGCCGCCCTGGCCGCCTTCCTCGCCGGTCCGGTGACCGCGGCGGAGGACAACACCCAGGCCCTGGTGGACGACATGAACCGGCTGCTCGACCAGGCCGAGAGCGATCGCAGCGCCAGCCCCTGGTTCATCAAGGAGGCCCGCGAGGTGCTGCGCCGCTACCACTGGCCCTGGCGCGAGACCCTCCTCGACGAGACCTTCAGCGACGGGGACTACACCCGCGGGCCGGCCTGGATGGTGGACAGCGGCGAGTTCTGGGTGGCGCGCAGCGTCGGCCTGCGCAGCCGGGTGACGGCCCAGTCCGCGCAACCCCCCGCCGAGCAGGGCGGGTCCCGGGACGCCGCATCCCAGATCGTGGGCATCCTGATGCAGGAGGTGCTGAAGAACGGCGGCCAGCAGCAGGCCCAACCCGCCGCCCAGCCCGGACGGGGCGAGATCCATACCGAGCTGCCCATCACCAACGCCTTCCTGGTGGAGGTGGAGATGGCGGCGCTCGGCGGCAGCGGCGACAGCCGCTTCAGCTTCGGGCCCTACCAGGGCCCCTACCGCGACACCGGCTACCAGCTGGTCTACCTGGGCGGCGCCCGCCCGGCCATCGAGCTGCGCCGCTACAGCCCCCGCCGCAGCGCCATCGTCGAGGTGCGCGAGGATGTGCCGGCGCTGGACGACGGCGGCACCCACACCCTCACCTGGCAGCGCCGCGACAGCGGCGAGATGACCGTGCTGCTGGACGGCGGCGAGCTGTTCAGCGCCAGCGACCGCGGGCTGCGGGATCCCTTCACCGGCTTCACCCTGGTGAACGAGGGCGGCGACTTCGCCTTCAGCCGCGTGCGCATCGAGGGCACGGGGCGCTGAGGCGCGGCAGCGTGCCCGCCGCCCCGACGCGCAGGGAACAGGAGGCTTGGCGAAGGCTGGCAGTGACGGCCCGGTGCGCGCGGCGCACCCTACGGAGGCCCCGGCGGCCAGTTGTGCGATCTGCGTAGGGTGCGCCGTGCGCACCAGTGCATCGGACTTTTCATCCGGGGCGTGAGTTCAGGGTGCTGAAGAGCCCCAGCCCCCGGATGAGGCGCTCGCGACCGCCCCCCGCGCCCTGCGCTGCGGGTGATCTCCTCCCACAGGGGGGCTACAATGCGCAGCCCTGTTCCACCCGGCCGCCGAGCCGCAGCCCCTTCCCGTGACCGAACTCTCCATCCTTCTCCCCTTCCTGGCGCTCGTGGCGCTGGGCAGCTATGTCCAGACCGTCACCGGCTTCGCCCTCGGACTCATCGTCATGGGCGCGGTGAGCGTGGCGCACCTGGCGCCCATCCCCTTCACCGCCGTGGTGGTGAGCATCATGTCGCTGTTCAATACCAGCTACTCCCTGGTGCGGGTGCACCGGGAGGTGGACCGGCGGATCCTGCTGCAGCTCGCGGCGGGCATGCTCACCGGAGTGCCGCTGGGGCTGTGGCTGCTGACCCTCCTCGACAGCGCGGCGACCCAGGCCCTGCGGACCGCTCTGGGCCTGTTCCTGCTCGGCGCCTGCGCCATCTTCATGTTCCGGCCCCAGCCGCGGCCGCGCCGCACGGGCGTGCCTGGCAACCTCTTCGCCGGCCTGCTGGGCGGACTCGGCGGCGGCATGTTCAGCACCGCCGGGCCGCCCCTGGTCTACCACCTCTACCGCGAGCCGGTGCCGGTGCCGGTGGTGCGGGTCACCCTGCTGGCGGCGTTCACCTTCACCACCCTGGTGCGCCTCGCGCTGGTCTGGCTCGACGGCGGTTTGAGCGCCGATCGCCTCACCCTGGGACTGCTCTGCGTGCCGGTGGTGCTGGCGGCCACCTGGGCCGGCCGCCGCTGGCGCCCGCCGCTGTCCGACCCGGCCCTGCGCCGCCTCGCCTTCGCCCTGCTCGGCGTACTGGGCCTCACGCTGGTGATCCCCGCCTGAGCGGGTGTGGCCCCTCCCCCGGTCCTGCCCGTGCGCCCCGGGTCCTGTTCAGCCTTCTCGCCAAGGCGCAAAGGCCGCCAAGGGAGCGGCCGGCAATGACGGATGGAGAGATTGGGACGCAGACGGTCGGTGCAGCGGCGCAGGCGCATCGCTGAAGGGGCTTGCAGCCAGGCCATTGCCTGGGCGTCCTGGCGAGAGTGGCTCGTCGTTTCCCCACCCGCCATCTGGCGGAAGAGCCAGCAATCAGAGCAGCACCGGCAGGCGCCCGGTGAGGCGGATCGCCTCCGGGGAGACCTCGGCGCCGTAGGCGATGATCTCGACCCCCGCGGCGGCCGCCTCGCGCAGGGTGCGCCCGTAGACCGGGTCGACCTGGTCGGCGGGGGCCACGCGGTCGATGCCCGTGTGCTGGACGCAGAACAGCAGCACGGCGCGATCACCCGCCGCGGCCACCCCCATCAGCTCACGCAGGTGCTTGGTGCCGCGGGCGGTCACCGCGTCGGGAAACAGTCCCAGGCCGTCCTCCCGCCCCAGGGTGACGCTCTTCACCTCCAAGAAGCAGCGCTCCCCCTCCCGCTCCAGCAGCAGGTCGATGCGGCTGCGCCGCTCCCCCTCGCCGTAGCGCACCTCGCGGCGGATACGGTCGTAGCCCTGCAGCTCGGCGACGGTCCCGTCCTCGATGCCCTCGCGCACCAGGGCGTTGGCGCGGTGGGTGTTCACGCCCACCAGGTGGCCGCCGTCCACCTCCACGATCTCCCAGGTGAGGGGGTACTTGCGCTTCGGATTGCGCGAATCGGAGAACCAGACCTGGCTGCCGAGGGTGCAGCAGCCGGTCATGGCGCCGGTGTTGGGGCAGTGCAGCACCGCCTTCTCGCCCCAGGGGAGATAGACCTCCGCCATGAACCGCTGGTAGCGGCGCAGCAGCTCGGCGGACTCGAGGGGGGGATCGAAAATCATGGGCCCTCCAGGTAGGCGCGGATGCGGGCCACCGCCTCCTCCAGCCGCGGCAGGGAGGTGGTGTAGGCGAAGCGGACATGGCGCCCGGGGGCGTTGGCGCCGAAATCGAGCCCCGGGGTGACGGCCACGCCGGCCCGCTCCAGCAGGTCCATGGCGAAGCGGTGGCTGTCGTCGCTGAAGGCGCTGATGTCGGCATAGAGGTAGAAGGCGCCCTGGGGCGTGACCGGGATGCGGAATCCCAGCTCCCGCAGCGCCGGCAGCAGGTAGTCGCGCCGCTCCCGGAACGCCAGCCGCCGCTCCTCGGCGATGGCCAGGGTCTCGGGCCGCAGGGCGGCCAGGGCGGCGTACTGGGAGGGGGTGGGGGCGGAGATGAACAGGTTCTGGGCCAGCTTTTCCAGGTCGCGCACGTAGGCCGGCGGGGCCACCAGCCAGCCGATGCGCCAGCCGGTCATGCCGAAGTACTTGGAGAAGCTGTTGATGACGAAGGCCTCGTCGGTGATCGCCAGGGCGGTGGTCACGTCGCCCTCGTAGACCAGCCCGTTGTAGATCTCGTCCACCAGCAACCGCCCGCCGCGCCGGTGGACGGCCGCGGCGATGGCCGCCATCTCGGCCCGCTCCACCACCGTGCCGGTGGGATTGGAGGGGCTGGCCACCAGCACCGCGGCGGTCTCCGCGGTCCAGTGGGCCTCCACCTGGGCGGCGGTGAGCTGGTAGCCGCTCTCCGGGCCCACCGGCACGCCCACCGCCCGCGCCTCCACCAGGCGCGCGAAGTGGCGGTTGCAGGGGTAGCCGGGGTCGGCCATCAGCAGCGCCTCGCCGGGAGCCAGCAGCACGGCGGTGGCCAGCTGCAGGGCGCCGGAGGCGCCCGGGGTCACCAGGATCCGCTCCGGGGCCACCTCCACCCCGTAGCGGTCCCGGTAGAAGCCGGCGATGGCCGCGCGCAGCTCCGGCATGCCCAGCGCCGGGGTGTAGAACATGCGTCCGTGCTCCAGGGCCTCCCGCACCGCCTCCAGCACCGGCTCGGGAGTCGGGAAATCGGGCTCGCCCACCTCCATGTGCACGATGTCGCGCCCGGCGGCCTCCAGGGCCTTGGCCCGGCCGAGCAGTTCCATCACGTAGAAGGGCTGGATCTCGGCCATGCGCGGGGCGAGGCGGAAGCGGGCTTCAGGCATGGGCACGGCGGTGCACCTCCGCGAGCAGGTCGAGATCCACCCAGCGCGCCGCGCCGGCCTCGCCCTGGAGCACCGTGAAGGGGCGCTCCGGCCCGCCCAGCTCGTCGATGACCAGGCTCGCCCCGGTGAAATCATGGTCGCGGGTATAGGCGTTGACGGTCACCAGGGTCGGCAGGCCCACCGCCCGGGCGGCCAGCAGGCCGTTGCGGGAGTCTTCGAAGGCGAGGCACTCGGCGGCGGAGAGGCCCAGCGCGTCGAGGGCGTAGACATAGATGTCCGGCGCCGGCTTCTTGGCCGGCACCATCTCCCCCGCGGCGATGACGTCGAACCAGGCCGGGCTCTCCGGCCCGAGGGTGTTCTCCAGCAGCGCCAGCACGTTCACCGGGGTGGTGGTGGTGGCGATGCCCAGCCGCAGCCCCGCCGCCCGGGCCGCGCGCAGCAGCCGCTCCACGCCCGGCCGCAGCGGGATCCGGCCGCTGCCGAGGAGATCGGTGTAGATGCGGGTCTTGGCCTGGTGCAGGCCCCTGATGAAGCCGTCAAGATCGTCCGGGCGGGGGAAATCGGGGCGGAACCGGTCCAGGTAGTAGAGAATGCGCTCGCGCCCGCCGGTCACCTCCAGCAACTCGCCATACAGGGGCACATCCCAGTCCCAGTCCAGCCCGGCCTCGGCGAAGGCGCGGTTGAAGGCGACACGGTGGCCGTCGCGCTCGGTATCGGCCAGCGTGCCGTCCACGTCGAATATCAGGGCCCGGAGGCGTGTCATGAACTGGTCTCCTTGCTGTTTTCGGCAGTCCTGCCGGGGCAGGTCGATTGGCTCTCACGCGACCGCGGGGGGGATGCGCGGAACGTCTGCATTGTACCTTCTAACGCATCCATCTGCGGTTCACGGAGGTGCCGTTATGTGACGGAGGATGATGGTTACCCCCCACCGGGTGCGCTATAAATAGCCGAGACGCCTGGGATATCGCCCGCCGGACCGGCAGGCGCCCAGGCCCGTACCGACCCCGGCCGCTCCGGCGCGCATCCTGACGCCCGGGTGCGGCGCGTGGTCCGACGGAGAGGAAACGAGACAGGTAGCGCCGCCCGGGAGAGGCATGGCTGAAGTCAACCACATCGACATCGAGACCCTGAAGGGGCTGATACCCTTCGGGGGCATGTCCATGGACCGGCTGGAGAAGATCGCCGCCCGGTTCGTGCTCGAGCGTGTGCCGCAGGGGCGGGTCCTGTTCCGCGAGGGAACCCGGGATCACCAGACCATCTACCTGCTCGAAGGGACTGTCGGCCTCTCCAGCCGCGGCAGGATGACCGCGCGGGTGGAGGCCGGCAGCGAGCTGGCCCACCACGCCCTGGCCAACCAGCAGCCCCGGCCCCATACGGGCGAAACCCTCACTCCCGCGCTCATCGCCCACATGGACACCACCCTCCTCGATGTCCTCCTCACCGGCGAGAGCGCCGGGGGCTACGAGGTCTCGGAGCTGGGCAGCGACGAGGGCGACGAGGACTGGATGACGCGCATGCTCCAGTCCAAGGCCTTCCTGCGCATCCCGGCGGCCAACATCCAGCGCATGCTCATGCGCATGGAGGCGGAGCCGGTCGAGGCCGGCCACGTGGTGGTCCGGGAGGGCGACGAGGGCGACTACTACTACATCATCAACCAGGGCCGCTGCAGCGTCTCGCGCAAGGGGCCGGACGGCAGGCCGATGGCGCTGGCCGAGCTCGGCAGCGGCGACAGCTTCGGCGAGGATGCGCTGCTCTCGAGCACCCGGCGCAACGCCACGGTCACCATGCTGAGCGAAGGCATCCTCATGCGCCTGTCCAAGGACGACTTCCTCGAGCTGATGAAGTCGCCCCTGGTGGACCAGATCGACCTCGAGCCGGCCTCCGTCCTGGTGGACGAGGGCAAGGCGGTCTGGCTCGACGTGCGCGGCTCGGAGGAGTTCCTGGAGGGCCACCTCCCCGGCAGCATCAACCTCAGCCTCGCCGATCTGCGCGAGGCGCTGCCCCAGTTCAACACCGGGCGCAGCTACATCGTCTGTTCCGACACCGGCCAGCGCGCCGCCGCCGCGGCATTCCTGCTCAGCGAACAGGGCCTGGAGTGCCGGGTCCTGAGCGGAGGGCTGGCCGCCGTGGACCAGGCCCGGCTCGAGGGCAGCGCCCACCAGCCCGTGCGCGCCCGGACGGCCGCCGGCTCCAGGGGGTCCGGCACGGCGGAGGTCATCGAGCTGCCGGCCGCCGGCGTCCGCCCCGGCGGGGAGGGTGCCGGCGAGGGCGGATCCGCCCGCGACCTGGAGCGACTGCGCCTCGCCGCGGAGAAGCAGCTCGCCGCCATCCGCGACAAGGCCCGCGCCCAGGTGGAGCGCTACCGCGAGGCCACGGTCGAGGCCGACGCCGCCCGCCAGGAGGCCGAGAGCGAACTCAGCCGGGCCCGGGAACAGCTCAAGGACTACGAGCGGCGCGTCGCCGAGGCCCGGGCCCTGGAGCAGCAGCTGCAGAACCTGCGCCACGAGCTGGAGGGCCTCAACGCCCGCCAACTGGAGGCGGAACAGGCCCGGGAAGAGGCGGAGCAGCAGCGCAGCGCCATCGAGGACGAGCTGGGCGGGCGGCTCGCCGATAACGAGAAACGCCGGGATGAGCTGGAAGCGGCACTGATCGATCTCACCCAGGCCCGCGACACCACCGCCGCCGAGCTGGAGCGCGTGCGCACCCAGGCGGCCGCGGCCGAATCCGCCCGGGACGAGGCGGCCGCCGAGCTGGCGACGTTGCGGGAGGAGATGGAAAAGAATGCGGCGGAGGCCGCCGCGGCGCGGGCCGGACTCGGGCAGGAGCTGGAGCAGGCCCGCGCGGAAGCCGCGGGACTGCAGGCACGCCTGGAGCAGACCATGCAGGAGGGCCAGGCGCGCGCCGAGGAGCTGCAGCAGGCGCTGGATGAGGCCCGAAGCGAGATCCAGCGCCTGGCGGAACGCCAGGAGGCCGCCGACAGCTCCCGGGGCCGTGCGAAGGAGGCGCTGGCCGCCCTCGCCCACGCCCGCGACGAGCTCACCGACCGTCTCGAGACCCTCGCCGCCAGTGCCGACACCCTGGCGCAGGAGCGCGATGCCCAGGCCCGGGAGCTGGCCCGGCTGCAGGAATCGGCCGCGCAGGCCGACGCGGAATACCGGCGCGGGCTCGAAGCGCTGGAGACCCGCCTGGAGGCCGCGGAAACCGCCCGCGGCGTGGCCGAGCAGGCGCTCGAACAGACCCGGGACGAGCTCGGCGGCAGCGAGTCGGCGCTGCGGGAGCAGGTCGATGCCCTGCAGGCCGAGCTGGAGACGCGCCGCCAGGCGCTGGAGAGCGCCGAGAGCCGCGCGGCCGGCCTGGAGGAACAGCGGGCGGCGGCGGAGGCGGCGCGGGATGCCACGGCGCGGGACCTGGAAGCGCTGGAGCAGGCGCGCCAGGCCCTGGCCGCGGAGCTGGAACAGCTGCGGACGGAGGCCGCCGCGGCGGCGGAAACGGGCACCGGGCTGCAGCAGGAGCTGGAGGCGCTGCGGTCCGAGCGGGATCAGAGCGTGGCGGAGCTGGGGCAGCGCAGCGCGGAGCTGGAGACCGCCCTGGCCGAACGCCAGGCCGAACTGGACGCGGCCCGGGCACAGGCCGAAACGCTGACCGGACAGCTGGCGCAGGCCGAATCCGCCCGCGACGCGGCCCAGGGCGAGCTGGCCGCGCTGACCGCCGGGCGGGAAGAGCTCGACGCCGCCCTGGAGGAAGCCCGGAGCCGGGCCGAGACGGCGGAAGCGGAACGGACCGCCCTGCGGGAGGAGATCGACGGGCTCCGCACCGGGCAGGAACGCGACGCCGGGCAGTTGCGGGAACGGTTGACGGAGCTGGAGCAGGCGCACGCCACGGCAGCCGCGTTGCAGGAGCGGCTGGCGGCGGCCGAAGCCGCCACGGAGGAATCACGGGAAGCGCTCACCCGCCTCGGCGAGAGCCGTGACGCCCTGGCCGGGGAAGTGGAGACCCTGCAGCGGAAGCTGGCCGAGGAAGAGACGGAACGGACACGGCTGCTGCAGCAGCACGAGGAGGCGCTGAACCTGGAGCAGACCGGGCAGGCCGCGCTGCAGCAGAGCGTGGAGACCGTCACGGCGCAGCTCCGGGAGAGCGAATCCCGCCTCGCCGGGGCCGCGGAGGAGGCACGGGAGCTGCAGCAGGCGCTGGAGAGCGCCCGGGAGGAGCTGGCGCAGGCCCACAGCCGGCGCGAGGAAGCGGAATCCCGCCTCGAGTCCTACGAACAGCAGCTGCACGAGATCAGCGAGGACCAGGCCGAGGCCATGGGCGCCCGCGCCGACCTCGAAGCCAGGGCCAAGCAGCTGCAAGGGGAGCTGGAACAGGCCCGGGCGGCACAGGAGGAGGCCGGGGCGGCCCGTGCGACGCTGGAGCGGCAGCTGTCGGAGTCGACGGAGCGGGCGGGCGCCGCCCAGGCCGAGCGCGGCCGTCTGCAACAGTCGCTCGAGGCGCTGCAGGAGCAATTCGCCGCCGCCGAGGCGGCGCTGGAGTCGAGCCGCGGCGAGCTGGAACAGGCCCTTTCGGAACGGGCCGCCGAGCTGGAGCAGGCGCTGGATCGCGCCCGCGGGCTGGAGACCCGGCTGCAGGACGAGAGCGCCGCCCAGGCGGAGCTGCTGGACGAGCTGCAGGCGCGCCTGGAGGAGACCGAGTCGCGCCTCGAACAGGCGCGAACCGAGGCCGAGCGGCAACAGGGCGAGCTCGCCGCCGAGCTGGATCGCCAGCGGACCCGGGCCGAGACCCTGGAGGCACGGCTGCAGCAGCAAGCCGGCAGCGGCGAGGAACAGCTGGCGGGATTGCAGCAGGAGCTGGCCGCCGCCGAGGCGCAGCTGGCCGGGCTGCGGGAGCAGGACGAGGCACTGCGCGGGGAGCTGGCCGCAGCCCGGGACGCCGGCGAGCGGACCGCGGCGGAGACCGCCCGGGAGCTGGAGGAACTGACCGGCCGCCTGCGGCAGGCGGAGGAGGCGGGCGCCGCCTCCAGCGCGGAACGCGAATCCTCCGAACAGCAGCTCGCCAAGCTGCGGCAGAGGCTGGAACAGGCGGAGTCGGAACGGGAACAGGCGCACACCCGGCTGGCGGAGCTCGAGCAGGCGCTGGGAAATATCACCCGGGAGCGCGACGCGCTGCAGGCGGCGGCGGGCGAGGTCACCCATCGCAACAAGGCCGTCCAACGGCTGCAGCAGGACCATGCTCTCCTCCTGGAGGACCTGGAACAGACGCGGGAGCGGGCCGAGAACCTGGAGGCGGATCTCGATTCCCTGCGCAAGGAGGCCGAGGAGGCCCGCCATGCCGAGCAGGAGGCGAGCGCCGATCTCCACCAGGCCCGCCAGGAGCTGGAGCGGCTGCGCAGCCACGCCGGAAAGCTGGAGCGGGCCATGCAGGCGGGTGGCGGCGAAGGCGCCCAGGTCGCGCTGCTGCGGGAGCGCATCGAGACCCTGGAGATGGAGGCCGAGGTCCGACACGCCCACCAGGAGAGCGAACTGGCGACCGCCCTGGACGCGGCACGCAAGGAGGCGGGACAGGAGTACACCAAGGCCCTCGAGGAGACCCGGGCCATGCTCGAGCAGGTGCAGCTGCAGCTCGAGGCCACCCGCGGTGAGGCCGATCACGAAGCCGACGCGCGCGCCCGTGCCGAACGCAGCCTCGAGCACCTGCAGCACCATGCCTCGGACCTGGAAGCCGAGCTGGATGCCCTGCGCCAGGCGGCCACGACCGGTGCCGCCGGCGGTGAAGGGGGCGAACGGCTCGTCGCGGAAGTGGCCAAGCTGCGCGACCGGCTCGCCGTGACCCAGCAGGAGCTGGAGGATGAATCCCGCCGCCGGGCCCAGCTCGAGGAGGAGGCGGGCGGACTGCGCAACGAGCTGGAGGCCCTCCAGTACCAGTCCCGTCCGGAGGCCGCGGGCGCTCCGATCCCGGCGTCGAGATCCGCGCCGGTCGCCCCGCTGCCGGCGTCCGCCGGCGCACCGGCGCGCACCGGCGGACTGCTGCCGGCCCTCGCCGGCGCCGTGGCCGGCGCCGTGGCTGCCGCCGCGGTATTCCTGCTGCTTCCCGCGGGCGGGCTGCCCGGGCTGCCCGGACTGGGGGAGACGGACACGGCGGCCCTGACGGCGCCGGCACGACCGCAAACGGCCTCCAAGACACCCGCGCCGGCGGCGGACGCCACCCCGGCCTCACCCGCCCCCGCGCCGGCGGCGGAAGCCACCCCGGCCTCACCCGCGCCGGCGACGGCGCGCGCACCCACGGCGACGCCGGCTGCCGCTCCGGTCGAACCCGCCGCTTCCGTCCCGCGCCGTTTCAGCGACACCCTCGCCGGCGGCGGGCGCGGGCCGGAGCTGATCGCCCTGCCCGGCGGGCGCTACACCATGGGCAGCGGCGGCAGTTCACCCCATTTCGACGAACGTCCCGCCCATGCCGTGGCGCTCGCCCCCTACGCCATCAGCCGCACCGAGGTGACCTTCGACCAGTACGATCGCTTCGCCCGCGCCACCGGCCGCCGCCTCCCCGCCGATGGCGGCTGGGGACGGGGGGAGCATCCGGTCATCAATGTCAGCTGGAACGACGCCGTCGCCTATGCCCGCTGGCTCAGCGGCCAGACGGGCCACACCTACCGTCTGCCGACCGAAGCCGAGTGGGAGTATGCCGCCCGCGGCGCCACCACCACCCTCTACTGGTGGGGCAGCGACGCGGCGGAGGCCAAGGCCAACTGCTTCGACTGCGAAAGCCGCTGGGCCGGCAGCAGCACCGCCCCGGTGGGCAGCTTCACGGCCAATCCCTACGGCCTGCAGGACACCGCCGGCAACGTCGAGGAGTGGGTGCAGGACTGCTACCACCCCAACTACCGCGGCGCTCCCGACGACGGTGCGGCCTGGGTGGACGGCGCCTGCGAGAAGCGCGTCGTGCGCGGCGGCCACTACCGCAGCACCTCCGGCAACCTGCGCAGCGCCAAGCGCGGCGGAACCTTGCCGGACAGCACGCTCGACACTCTCGGCTTCCGCGTCGTGCGCCAGGACTGACGGCAATTCCAGGCTCGTCAGCGGATTCCGTGGGTGGATGTTCCGCTCGTAACGAGCGCCAAGCGCATGATGCGCATGGATAATAGTGGCGACGAGGCACATTCTTCGGGTTGTGTCATTCCGGGACAAATCCTTTAGGCTCTCGCCAAGACGCCAAGAACGCCAAGGGAAGCCGAGTACCGAGGTCTCAATTTCGACGATGGCATTCGCGCCGACCTCCTTGTCGAAAACAAAGTCATTATCGAACTCAAGTGTGTCGAAAAGCTCAATGACGCGCTCAAGAAGCAACTCCTCACGTACTTGCGACTTGTCGACGGGAGGCTCGGCTACTTGCTCAATTTCGGCGAGGCGCTCATGAAGCATGGGATCACTCTCATCGTCAATCGGCTGGAAGAGAACTCTTGATTCCTTGGCGTTCTTGGCGTCTTGGCGAGAGGAAACTTCTTCATCTCTGCACCCACGAATCCTGCTGACGAGCCCAATTTCATTACCGGCCGGGTTATAGTATTCGAATCTCCACGCCAGCCACTGCACGCGCACACCGGTTCCCGACCCCCATGGCCAACGACCTCTTCTCACCCTTCCAGCTCGGCCCGATCGAACTGAAGAACCGCATCGTGATGGCGCCGCTGACCCGCAACCGCGCCAACGCGGTCAGCGCGCCGACCGACCTGATGGCCCGCTACTATGCCCAGCGCGCCTCGGCCGGACTCATCATCACCGAGGCCACCCACGTCTCGCCGCAGGGCATCCCCTACCCCCGCACGCCCGGGATCCTCAGTCCCGGCCAGGTGGGCGGCTGGCACCGGATCACCGAGGCGGTGCACAGACAGGGGGGGCGCATCTTCGTCCAGCTGTGGCATGGCGGGCGCATCTCCCACCCGAGCCTGCAGCCCAACGGCGCGCTGCCGGTGGCGCCGTCGGCCATCCGCCCCGAGGGCGAGGCCGTCACTCCGGAGGGCATGCAGCCCTACGTCACCCCCCACGAGCTGGATACCGAGGAGGTGCCGGAGGTGGTGGAGCAGTTCATCGTGGCGGCGGAGAACGCCGAGGTGGCGGGTTTCGACGGCGTGGAGATCCACGCCGCCAACGGCTACCTCATCGATCAGTTCCTGCGCGACGGCAGCAACCGGCGCGGCGATCGCTACGGCGGACCGGTGGAGAACCGGGTGCGCTTCCTGCGGGAGGTGGTGGAGGCGGTGATCGGGGTCTGGGGCGCCGATCGGGTGGGCGTGCGCATCTCGCCCCGCAACACCTTCAACAGCATGCACGACTCCGACCCGCAGGCGCTGTTCAACCACGTGGCCGAATGCCTCGACGGCTACGGCCTGGCCTACCTGCATGTCACCGAGAGCGCCCCGCCCGGCGGCCCCGAGCAGCGGGTGGACTTCCGCGAGCTGCGCCGCCGCTGGCACGGCGTCTACATGGCCAACGGCGGCTACGACCGGGCCCGGGCCGAGGCGGCCCTGGCCGAGGGCTACGCCGACCTGGTCTCCTTCGGCGTGCCCTTCCTCGCCAACCCCGATCTGCCCGAGCGCCTGCGCCGCAACGCCCCCCTCAACCCCCCCGACCCCGACACCTTCTACCGCGGCGGCGAGCACGGCTACACCGACTACCCCACCCTCGAGGAGATCGAGCCGGCGTAGTGGAGCCGGTTAGTCCGTCTGTTCACCACGAAGGCACGAAGGACACGAAGGACACGAAGGACACGAAGGACACGAAGATTAAGGGTGCCTGACCGGATTTCTCATCCCCCACGGTTGTGGTCGCCGCGCCGTTCGCCGTAACGGCAACGCGCCAGCTGATAACCCGACCAGACAAGCTTCGTGTCCTTCGTGCCTTCGTGGTTAAATCCCCCTTTCTCCCATACGCCTGAAGCACTCAAGGAGCCCGACCGTGCCCGCGACCCTGGCCGCCGCCGACGCCACCGCCCTGCCCCTCCACCTCGTCACCCCCGCGAGCCTCGAAGCCTGGCTCGCGGCCCAGCCGGAGGCCACCGCCGCCTGGGTGCGGGCCTCGGGCTTCGGCGCCGAGGCGGGCAGGATCCTGCTGCTGCCCGGCACGGGCGGGCTCGGCGGCGCGCTCGCGGGTGTGGAGGAGCCGCTCGGCCCCTGGAGCCTGGCCGGGCTGCCCGCGCAGCTGCCCGGCGGCAGCTACCGCCTCGCCGGGGAGCCGCCCGCGGACAAGGCCACCGCGCTCGTCACCGGCTGGCTGCTGGGCGGCTACCGCTTCGACCGCTTCAAGCGCCCGGCGGAAAAGCCCGCCCCGGAGACGGCGCTGGTGCCGCCGGCCGGGGCGGATGCGGGACTGGCCCGCAAGACCGCCGCCGCCATGACCCTGACCCGGGATCTCGTCAACACCCCGGCGGCGGAGATGGGGCCGGCGGAACTGGCCGCCGCCGCCGAGGCGCTGGCGGCCGGGTTCGGCGCCCGCTTCAGCGTCATCGTGGGCGACGACCTGCTCAGCGCCGGCTACCCGGCCGTCCACGCCGTGGGCCGCGCCGCCCTGCGCGCCCCGCGCCTCATCGACCTCACCTGGGGCGCGGCGGACGCGCCGAAGGTGACCCTGGTGGGCAAGGGGGTCTGCTTCGACAGCGGCGGGCTGGACATCAAGCCGGCCAGCGGCATGCGCAACATGAAAAAGGACATGGGCGGCGCGGCCACCGTGCTGGGGCTGGCGCGGCTGGTGATGGACACCGGCCTGCCGGTGCGGCTGCGGGTGTTGGTGCCGGCGGTGGAGAACGCCATCTCCGGCGACGCCTTCCGCCCCGGCGACATCCTGCGCACCCGCAAGGGACTCACCGTGGAGGTGGGCAACACCGACGCCGAGGGCCGGCTGGTGCTCGCCGACGCGCTGGCCGAGGCCGACGCCGAAAAGCCCGACCTGCTGGTGGACTGCGCCACCCTCACCGGGGCGGCGCGGGTGGCCCTGGGACCGGACCTGCCGGCGCTGTTCAGCCCCGACGACGGGCTGGCCGGCGAGCTCCTGGGCCATGCCGCGGCGGTGGAGGATCCCCTCTGGCGCCTGCCCCTGTGGCCCGGCTATGCCAAGTGGCTGGAGAGCCCGGTGGCGGACCTCGCCAACGTGAGCGAGAACGGCCACGCCGGCGCGGTGACCGCCGGGCTGTTCCTCTCCCGCTTCGTCACCGACACGCCCGCCTGGGCCCATATCGACCTCTACGCCTGGAACGACCAGGATCGCCCCGGCCGCCCGAAGGGGGGCGAGGCCATGGCCCTGCGCGCCCTCCACGCCCTGCTCAGCCGCCGCTACGGCGGCTGAGCAGGGCGCACCATCCGAACCTGAGCCCGGAACCGGCCCGGCACAATATATGCGTATTGACATATATACGTTTCAACGTATATTTGGCCCCATGAATACAGACCCTGAAGCCCTGTTCCGCAGCCTCGCCGATCCCACCCGCCTGCGCTGCCTGGTGCTGCTGCATGGGCTCGGCGAGCTGTGCGTGTGCGAGCTCACCCACGCCCTGGAGGAGTCGCAGCCCAAGATCTCCCGCCACCTGGCCCAGCTGCGCCGCGCCGGACTGGTGGAGGATCGGCGCGAGGGGCTCTGGATCCACTACCGCCTGAATCCCGGCCTGCCCGGCTGGGTGCAGGCGGTACTCACGCAGACCGCCGCGGGCCTCAACGCCCGGGCGCCCTACCGCGGCGACCGCGAGCGGCTGGCCACCATGGCGGGCCGGCCACCGGCCCGCTGCGCCGTCTGACGTACTGACCCGACCCACCGGAGATCCGGCCGTGCCCCCCCACAAGACCCGCATCCTGTTTCTCTGCACCGGCAACTCCTGCCGCTCCCAGATGGCCGAAGGCTGGGGCCGCGCCCTCGGCGGCGAACGCTTCGAATGCCTCTCCGCCGGCATCGAGGCCCACGGCAAGAACCCCCGCGCCATCGCGGTGATGGCCGAGGCCGGAGTGGACATCTCCGCCCAGGAGTCCACCCGCCTCACCGACGCCATGCTCGCCGGGGTGGACCTGGTGGTCACCGTCTGCGGCCACGCCGACGAGCACTGCCCGGTGCTGCCCGCCGGCACCCGCAAGGAGCACTGGCCGCTGTCCGATCCGGCCAAGGCCACCGGCACCGAGGGGGAGGTGATGGCGGTGTTCCGCGCCACCCGCGACGAGGTGCGCGAGCGGGTGGCCGGACTCCTGGCCCGCCTGCGGGAGAGCGTGCCGGCATGAGCGCCCAGTGTGAAACCACCGCCAGGCGCGCCGCCGGCAGCCCCATGGGCCTGTTCGAGCGCTACCTGACCGTGTGGGTCTTTCTCTGCATCGTGGCGGGCATCGCCCTCGGGCACCTGTTCCCGCAACCGTTCCAGGCCGTCGGCGGGCTGGAGCTGGCCCGGGTGAACCTGCCCGTGGCGCTGCTCATCTGGCTGATGATCATCCCCATGCTGCTGAAGATCGACTTCGCCGCCCTGCACCACGTGGGCGAGCACTGGAAGGGCATCGGGGTGACCCTGTTCGTCAACTGGGCGGTGAAGCCCTTCTCCATGGCGCTGCTGGGCTGGATCTTCATCCGCGGGGTGTTCGCCGAGTGGCTGCCGGCCGACCAGCACGACGCCTACATCGCCGGGCTGATCCTGCTGGCCGCGGCGCCCTGCACCGCCATGGTCTTCGTCTGGAGCCACCTGACCCGGGGCGAGCCCCACTTCACCCTGACCCAGGTGGCGCTCAACGACGCCATCATGATCGTGGCCTTCGCCCCCATCGTGGGACTCCTGCTGGGCATCTCCAGCATCACCGTGCCCTGGGGCACCCTGTTCCTGTCGGTGGCGCTCTACATCCTCATCCCGGTGGCGGTGGGCCAGTGGTGGCGGCGGGCGGTGCTGGCCCGCGGCGGCGCGGCGGCGCTGGAGCGGCTGCTGCGGCGCCTGCACCCGGTCTCGCTGGCGGCCCTGCTGGCCACCCTGGTGCTGCTGTTCGGCTTCCAGGGCGAGCAGATCCTGGCCCAGCCCCTCGTCATCCTGATGCTGGCGGTGCCGATCCTGATCCAGGTCTATTTCAACTCCGGGCTCGCCTACCTGCTCAACCGGACCCTCGGCGTGGCCCACTGCGTTGCCGGCCCCTCGGCCCTCATCGGCGCCAGCAACTTCTTCGAACTGGCGGTGGCCGCCGCCATCGCCCTGTTCGGCTTCGACTCGGGCGCGGCGCTGGCCACCGTGGTGGGGGTGCTGGTGGAGGTGCCGGTGATGCTCTCGGTGGTGAAGATCGTCAACGCCAGCCGCGGCTGGTACGAGCGGCAGGCGGCCTGAGGCCATGTTCGACGTCTTCGCCAACCTCGTCGTCTACCGCTGGCTCGGCCTCGCGCCCGACTCCCACGCCGCCGCCGCGCTGCACTTCTTCGTCATGGACACCGCCAAGATCTTCGTGCTCCTGGTGGCGGTCATCTACGCCATGGGCCTGCTGCGGGCGATGCTCTCCCCGGAGCGGGTGCGCGAGTACGTGCGCGGCCGGCCCGCCTGGCTGGCCCGCGGGCTGGCGGTCACCCTGGGCGCGGTCACCCCGTTCTGCTCCTGCTCCTCGGTGCCCCTGTTCATCGGCTTCGTGGAGGCGGGGATCCCGCTGGGGGTCACCTTCTCCTTCCTCATCGCCAGCCCCATGATCAACGAGGTGGCCGCGGTGCTGCTGGTGGGCATCCTCGGCTGGAAGCTGGCCGCCCTCTACGTGGGCGCCGGGCTGACGGTGGCCTGGTTCGGCGGCATCGCCATGCAGCGCTTCCGCCCCGAGCGCTGGGTGGAGGCCTACGTCTGGAACATCCACCTGGGCGAGGCGGCCCGGGCCGAGCCTGACACCTCGCTGGCCGGCCGCCACCGCTACGCCCTGGCCGAGGTGCGGGAGATCGTCGGCCGCATCTGGAAGTGGGTGGTGGCCGGGATCGCCCTGGGCGCCCTGTTCCACGGCTTCGTGCCTGCCGACTGGGTGACCACCCACCTGGGCGGCGAGGGCAACTGGCTCGCCGTGCCCGCCGCGGTGCTGATGGGCATCCCCCTCTACTCCAACGCCACCGGCGTCATCCCGGTGGCCGAGGCGATGCTCACCAAGGGCGTGGCGGTGGGCACCACCCTCGCCTTCATGATGAGCATCGCCGCCCTGTCGCTGCCGGAGATGCTGATCCTGCGCAAGGTCGTCAAGTGGCCGGCCCTGGCGCTGTTCGCCGGCGTGCTGGCCGTGGCCTTCATCCTGGTGGGGTGGGGCTTCAACCTGCTGACCTGAAGCGCAACGGGTGACCGCAACATGAACCAGACCGAGAACCGAATCTACAACGTCCTGTTCCTCTGCACCGGCAACTCCGCCCGCAGCATCATGGCCGAGTCGCTCATCAACCACTGGGGACAGGGACAATTCCGGGGCTTCAGCGCCGGCAGCCATCCCACCGGCCAGGTGAATCCGCTGGCGCTGGAACTGCTCGAGCGGCTCGACCTGCCCGCCGGAGAGGCGCGCAGCAAGGACTGGGCGGAGTTCGCCGCCGACGGCGCCCCGTCCATGGACTTCGTCTTCACCGTCTGCGACAAGGCGGCGGCGGAGACCTGCCCGGCCTGGCCCGGCCAGCCCATGACCGCCCACTGGGGCGTGCCCGACCCCGCCGCCGCGGAGGGCGACGAGGTGACCCGCATGCAGGCCTTCCGCCAGGCCCTGAGCGCCCTGGAGCACCGCATCCGGGCCTTCGTCAACCTGCCCCTCGCCTCCCTCGACAGGCTGCGCCTGCAGGAGCGGCTGGAGGAGATCGGGCGGAGCTGAGCACCCGCTTCAACAGGATAGGAACCGCAAGGAGAAACGGCATGAAAGAGATCAAGGTACTCGGCGGCGGCTGCCGCAACTGCAAGACCACCGCCGCCCTCATCGAGGAGGTGGCGAAGGCCCGCAACGTGGCGATCCGGCTGGAGAAGGTGGAGGAGATGGCCGACATCATGTCCTACGGGGTCATGTCCACCCCGGGCGTGGTCATCGACGGCACGGTGGTGCACGCCGGCGGCGTGCCCGACCGGAAGAAGGTGGAAAGCTGGCTCTGAGCCCGGGCCCGGCGGCGACTTCAGCCCGGCCTGCGGAAACGGCCGGGCGGCCGGGGCCGAACCGGCGTCACTCCTCGTCCCGCTGCAGGTCGTGCTTGCGCATCTTCTCCCACAGGTTCTTGCGGCTGATGCCGAGCGCGGCGGCGGAGTCGGCGATGCGCCACTCGTGGCTCTCCAGCGTCTCCTCGATGAGCCGCCGCTCGCACTGCTCCAGGTAGGTCCTGAGGTCCTCGGCCGATCCGGCCGCCTCGGCGCCGCCTTCACCCTCCGCGGTCCAGGGGGCCGCTCCCAGCTCCAGCGGCCCGAGCAGGTCCCCCTCGCCGAGGATGCAGCCGCGGTCGATGGCATGGCGCAACTCGCGCAGGTTGCCCGGCCAGGGCTGCTCCTGCAGGAAGCGTTCGCCCGCCGGCCCCAGCAGGTGCCGCACGCCGTGAGCCTGGTTGTACTCCTCGACGAACCGGTGGGCGAACCAGGCGATGTCCTCGCGCCGCTCCCGCAGGGGCGGCAGCGGCACGTGGATGACGTTGATGCGGTAGAAGAGGTCTTCGCGGAAGCTCCCCTCCTCCACCATCTTCCTGAGGTCCCGGTTGGTGGCGCAGACCAGGCGGACGTTGACCCGGACCGGCCGCTCGCTGCCCAGCCGCATCACGGTGCGCTCCTGGATGGCCCGCAGCAGCTTCGCCTGCATCGCCGGCGGCATCTCCCCCACCTCGTCCAGGAACAGGGTCCCGCCGTCGGCGCGCTCGAACACGCCGCGATGGGTCCGCACCGCGCCGGTGAAGGCGCCGCGCTCGTAGCCGAACAGCTCCGCCTCCAGCAGGTGCTCCGGCAGGGCCGCGCAGTTCACGGCCACGAACGGCGTGCGGCCCTGCGGATCGGCGGAGTCGTGCAGATAGCGCGCCGCGTACTCCTTGCCCACCCCCGACTCGCCGGTAATCAGCACGCCCACCGTGTGGCCGGCGACCCGGGCCAGCAGGTCCTGGACCCGGCGCATGGGCGGCGATATGCCCAGCACCGGCACCAGCACTTCCGCCCCGCCGCCGAACAGCGCCGGCGCCAGCGCCCGCAGGCGGTCGAGCAGCTCGTCGAGGTCGAAGGGCTTGGTGAGGTAGTCGCGGGCGCCCAGCTTCAGCAGCCGCACCGCCTGGTCGATGGTGCCGTAGCCGGTAATGAACAGGATGGGCGGCGGCGCCTGACAGCGCTCCAGCAGCGCCTGGTAGAGCCCCTCGCCGCTCATGTCCGGCAGCCGGATATCGCTCAGCACCAGCGCGTAGCCCTGGCCCTCCACGGCGGCCAGCGCGGCGCCGGCCTCGCGATACCAGTCGCAGGCGATCCCCTCCAGGGCGAAGCGGTGCATGAGGGACTCCCCCATGATGGGGTCGTCCTCCACCAGGCAGAGGCGGGGCTGGGCGCGGCCGTTCATGCGGCCAGCTCCTGCCCCACCGGCAGCAGGACGGTGAAGCGGGTGCGCCCCGCCTGGCTCTCCACGTCGATCCGGCCCTGCAGCTGCTGGATGATCTGGTAGGTCACCCACAGGCCGAGGCCGTGGCCGGCGGGGTTGTGGTGCACGAACGGCTCGAACAGGTGGCGCAGGCGCTCGGCCGGAATGGTCTCGCCCTCGTTGTCCACCTCGATGGCGAGCCGCCCCTCGCCGGGGTGGATCCGGCAGTGCACGGCCCCGCCCGCGGGCGTGGCCTGCACCGCGTTCAGGGACAGGTTGATGAGCACCTGGCGCACCGGGCTGGCCGGCACCGGCAGCGGCGCGGTGAGGCCGTTCTCGAGGCTGAGGCGCACGGCGCGCTTCTGGGCATCCGGGCGCAGCAGGGTGGCCACGTCGTCCACGTCCTGGGGGGTCAGGTCGTGGCTGCTCGCCCGGGCCTCCACCAGCAGGGCGGAGACGGTGTCGCGGATCTGCTGCAGGCCCCGCTCCAGCAGGTCGAAGGTCTTCTCCGCGACCGGATCGGCGCTGCCGTGCCGCCGGTAGGTGCTGATGGCGTTGAGCATCCCCCCCAGGGGATTGTTGATCTCGTGGGCCACCCCGGCGGCGAGCCGGCCCACCGCCGCCAGCCGCTCGGCCGCCACCATCTGCGTCTCCAGCCGCTGCTTCTGCTCCAGCTCGTGGAGCATCTGGTGGAAACGCACCCCCAGCTGCCCGATCTCGTCGCTGCCCTCGTGCAGGGTGCACTGGATCTGCTCCAGCGGCTGACGCCCCACCCGGCCGAGGCAGTTGGCCAGCTGGATCAGCGGCCGCACCATGCGATCGCCCAGGTACCAGCCGATGGGCAGCAGCACCGCCATCAGGATCAGCGCCGACCAGCCGACGCGGGTGAGAATGCCGTGGAAACGGGGCAGGAACAGGGTCCGGGCGTAGCCGATGACCAGTGTGCCCATGGCCACGCCGTCGTCGAGCATCGGCAGCACCACGTAGATGCGCTCGTTCTCCGACTGGTCCACGGCATAGGGCTCCAGGGTCCGCCCCTGCCGGACGGCATGTTCCACCCGGGCCAGCTCGGGGCCCTGGCCGCGCAACTCGCTCAGCACCGGGTACTGGTTCGGCTGGCTCGAGACGTAGATGCGCTGGTCCCTGTCCAGGACCAGGAACAGGCGCTCGCCGCGCTCGTCCCCCGGCGTGCGCGCCGCCTGCAGCAGCTGGTAGGCCTGCCACAGGTCATCGTGCTTGATCGCCGCCGGCAGCGAGTTGGAGAGCACGGTGCCCACCTCCACGGCGTTGCGGAACAGATCGCGGCGCAGATCCTCGGCGGCCCGCCAGGTGAGCGCCAGTGCCACCACCAGGCCGGTCAGCAGGATGGCGAGGCTGAGGCTCAGCGGCACCCGTATCCGGTAGCTCAGGTTGCGGAACGCCACCTCACTCCTCCCCGAACCGGTCCATGGCCGCGGCAATGCCGGCGAACAGCCCCTCCTCGCCCGGGCTGAAGCCGTCCAGGTTGAGCCGCTGCAGCAGGCGCCGGCCCTCGGGATCCGCCGGCATCTCCAGCAGCACGCCCTGCAGCCGGCGGAACCGCTCGCGGTCGAGATCGGCCCGCGCCACCAGGGGCGGGAAACCGAACGGCTGCGATGTCCACGCCACCCGGGTGGCCCCGGTGAGCTCCGGGTGGGTGTGGCTGAGGGTCTCCCAGACATAGCCGTCCACCGCGCCGGCCTGGGCCACGCCGTCGGCCACCGCGCTCACCACGTCGCGATGGGACCAGGTGAAGAAGGTGCGGGCGAAGAAACGGCGGGGATCGTAGCCCTGGCGGCGCAACTCGACCCGCGGCACCAGGAAGCCGGAGTTGGAGTCGGGATCCGAATAGGCGAACACCCGCCCCTTCAGATCGGCCACCGACCGGGTCTCGACATCGGCCGCCGGGACGATGAGATAGGAGCGGTACAGGGGCTCGCCCTCGAACAGGGGCACGGCCAGGAGGCGCAGCGCGTCACGGTGGCGCACGAAGGGATAGCCGCAGATCCAGGCCGCGTCGAGCTGCCCGGTGAGCAGCAGCTCGGTGATCTCCCGGTAGGTCTGGCGCTGGAGGAAGTCCACGGGGTGATCGAGGTGGCGCTCGAGGTACTCCTCCCAGTCGCGCAGGAAGGAGGTCTGGTTGTCCAGGAACACCGGCGTCAGGCCGACGCGATAGGGGCCAGCGCTCTCGCGGGACTCGGCGACACCGCTCACCGCCAGGGCGAGGGCGGCCAGGAGAACGGCTATCGTGTTCAGCAGGACACGCACGGGATTCACGCTCACTCAGTGTGCTGTTCCACCAGCGCCAGCTCGAGCCGGTCCAGCAGCACCTGGCGCGGATCGGCGGGCTCCAGCGGACCGGGCCGGAAACGGTAGACGAGCTCCGCCCGGAGCCGGACCGAACCACCCCGCTGCGGCCGGGGAAATTCCAGCATAACACCCCCGCCCGGCGGTATCGTAGCCTCGCGCCAGCGCCCGTCCGGGAGGTGTTCCCAGCCGAAGCGCACCTGCTCGCTCCAGGCGACCCGGCCATCCCCCTTCAGCCCCGTCACCCGCAGCCACACCGCGCGCCCCGTGGTCCCGCCGGGCAGCGCATGGCCGGCCCGGTGGCGCACCTGGATCACGGCGACCGGTCCGCCGGGCTCCCGGCGCACCAGCATGCGCAGCCGCGCCACGCCCGCCAGGAATCCCGGGCGCGACGGGCCCCGGAAATCGTGGCCGGCGCGTTCCCCCGGCAGATGGCAGTCCAGGCAGTCCTCCCCCCGCAGCGGCGCCGGGCCGGCAAGGTAGCGGCGCACCGTGCTCTCCCCCGGCGCGTCGTGACAGCGGGCGCAGCCCCCGGGAACGGCCACCGCGGGATAGGGATGGCCGCCGTCGCCATGGCAGTCGGTGCAGGCGAGGCCGGCCCCGCCGCCGGGCGCATGGCAGTCGAGGCAGCGGGCGGGATTGTCCGCAGCGGCGAGCTCGCCGATAAAATCGGGGCTCCCGGCGGCATGGGCCATGGCCGTCTGCGCGAACTGCGCGCCGGCCAGCGGGTGGCACGCCCGGCAGCCTGCGTCCCCGTGGGCGGCGGCCGGCGCAGCGGGTGCGGAGAGCAGCAGGGCCAGCACCGCCACCGCAGGGGAGAGGCCGCCAGGGGCATTCATTCGAACACCTGGGCCGGCTCGTTCATCTCGCACAGGCCGCGGGGGATGACGAACGGCACCGTGCCCGGACGCACGTAGCGCGTCCC
Source organism: Thioalbus denitrificans (assembly GCF_003337735.1). Lineage (NCBI taxonomy): Bacteria > Pseudomonadati > Pseudomonadota > Gammaproteobacteria > Chromatiales > Ectothiorhodospiraceae > Thioalbus > Thioalbus denitrificans. The sequence goes on from NZ_QPJY01000018.1 coordinate 29,241, forward strand.
GAATTCCAGCGGCAGGCCCGCCTCCCGCCAGGCGTCCATGCCGCCCTGCAGCCGGTAGACCTCATGCCCGGCCGCGGCCAGACGCGCCTGCCAGCCGGGCAGGGCGTCGCTGGCGCCGGCTATCAGCACCACCGCCCCGCCGCGGCCGTCAGGGGTGAAGCCCGCCGCGTCCCGGCCGGCGTCGAGGGCGCCGGGAACCGTGCCCGCCCGATAGGCCTCCCCGCCGCGCACATCGAGCACCAGGGGCGGATCCGCCTGCGCCAGCCATTCGGCCAGCGCCCCGGGGGCGAGCGGCGGCGGCCGCTCGCCCCCGCCCGCCGCGGCGACGACCAATACCAGCAGCAATGGGGCCAGGAACCGCCCGTCAGCCATGGACCGCGGGCGGCTCCTCACCTCGTCCGGCGGCGAAGCGTACCGGCGTGCCCGTCTCGGCGCCGCTGGCCAGGGCCAGGCGCAGCCGCTCGCCGCCGCAGGCGCCGCAGAGCCCGGCCGCGACCGCCACCGCCGCCACGCCGCCCTCCCGGGCCAGGTTGACCAGGTGGCGCTCGTCGGTGCCGCCGCCGGAGAGCCAGAGACGGCCCCGGAAATCCTCCCCGGCCTGCTCGACCAGCTCCAGGTCGAAGCCGCGCGCCCGCTGCTCGGCCAGCCGGCTGTGCAGCCACAGGGTTTCGAAGCCGAGACTCCGCGCCCGTTCCAGCGCCTGCCCCAGGGCCAGGCCGCCGGGCGCGGTGCGGTAGCCGTGCACGGTCGCGGTGTCCGGCACGTAGAAGCTGAATCCCTCTTCGTTGTAGCGGCGGGGAAAGTCGTAGCGCACCTCCGGGCGGTAGGCCGTCAGGCGCGGCACCCAGGCCAGTTCCGGGAACTGCTCGCGCAGGCGGGCCACCTCCTCGACCCCGCCGTCGGCCACCCACACGAGATCGGGACGCTCGCGCCACGCGGGCAGGGCCTCGGGGTCGGCTCCGCACAGCACGGCCACCGGCGCCGGCCAGGCGTCCGGCGGCGCCGGCGCCCCCGCCGCGGTCACCACCAGGCCGTCGGTACCGGCCAGCCGCTCCGCCGACACCGGTGCCGCCGCGTCCCAGTTCACCCACAGTCGAATCCCGTCCATCGTCGTGCCTCCGTAAATCCGTCAGTCCAGCAGCTGTTCCCAGAACGCCGCGTGCGCCTCCCGCCCGCCGGCCTCCGGGCTCCGGTCGAGGGCGCGCCGCTCCAGTTCCACCGCCGCCCGCAGCCGCTCCGCCATGGCGATGAACGCCTGCGCCGCGGCGGCCTCCGGCTGTGCCGCCACCAGCGGGGTGCCGCCGTCGGCCAGCGCCTGGCCGGCGGGATCCAGGGGAACGGAACCCAGGTAGGAAACGTGCCGCCGCGCCGCCAGGTCGCGCACGCCGCCCTCGGGAAACAGGGGCTGGTGCTCGCCGCAGCAGGGGCAGACATAGTGGCTCATGTTCTCCACCAGCCCGAACACCGGAATGTCCAGCTCGTGGAACAGGGCGATGCCCCGCTCGGCGTCGGCCAGGGCCAGCCGCTGGGGCGTGGTGACCAGCAGCGCGCCGCTGACCGGCACCTGCTCCAGCAGGGTGAGCTGCACGTCGCCGGTGCCGGGCGGCAGGTCCACCAGCAACAGGTCGAGGTCCGGCCAGGCCACCTCGTGGAACAGCTGCAGCAGGGCCTGGGCCACCAGCGGGCCCTTCCAGGCCAGGGCCGCCTCCGGGGGCAGGATGTTGGCCACCGACACGGCGTGGACGCCGTGGGCCAGGGCCGGCACGGTGCGCCCGTCCTCCCCGTGCGCCAGTCCCGCCCCGGTGCCCAGCAGCCTCGCCACCGAGGGACCGTAGAGATCCGCATCCGCCACGCCCACCCGCAGTCCCTGCGCGGCCAGGGCGCAGGCCAGGTTGACGGTGACCGTGGACTTGCCCACGCCGCCCTTGCCGCTGCCCACCAGCACCACGTCGCGGACGCCGGGAACCGGGCTCTGCGGTTCGGCATACCAGGGGTCTTCCGCACGCCGCGCCGCGGCGGCGCTCACCACCGGGACGGGAAAGGGTTTCTTCAGGTCCATGACTGCCGCGCCTCCTGCCGCAGGCCGATCCGCCCCGCCAGGGAACGGGCCAGGCCGGTGAAAATCCGCGCCGGCAGGGAGTCGGGCTCCCCCACCACCACCGGCACGCCCGCGTCGCCCGATGCCGCCAGGGCCGGCAGGAAGGGCAGGCGCGCCAGCAGCGGCACCCCCACCTCCGCGGCCAATCCCGCGCCGCCGTCGCTGCCGAACACCTTCCCCACCGCGCCGCAGCGCCGGCAGGTCAGAGCGGCCAGGTTCTCCACCACCCCCAGGCAGGGCACCGCGAGATCGGCGAACATCTCCATGCCGCGGCGCACGTCGTCCACCGACAGCTGCCCCGGGGCGGTGACGGTGACGACGCCGGCGAGCACCACCTGACGGGCGGCGGCGAGGTGCACGTCCGAGGTGCCGGGCGGCAGATCCACCAGCAGCACGTCCAGCCCGCCCCAGTCCACGTCGGTGAACAGCTGCGGCAGCCCCTGATCCACCAGCGAGCCGCGCCAGATGAGCGCCTGGCCCTCGGGCAGCAGGAAGCCCAGCGACATCACCCGCACGCCATGGGCCACCAGCGGGCGGATGCGCAGACCGTCCGCGGTGGTCTCGGCGCGGCCGGAGAGCCCCAGCAGGGTGGGTGCGGAGGGGCCGTAGACATCGGCATCGAGCAATCCCACCCGGTAGCCGGCCGCCGCCAGGGCGCAGGCCAGGTTGACCGCCACGGTGGATTTGCCCACCCCGCCCTTGCCGCTGTGGACCGCCACCACCCGGGCGATGTCCGGCAGCTCCGGGCGCTGGGCCACGGAGCGGGGCCGCGGTTTCACCACCACCCGCTCCACCCCCGGCAGCGCCTCCACCAGGGGCGTGAGGAATTCCGCCAGCGGCTCCTGCTCCCCGGCGGGAATCCGGTCCGGGTCGATCAGCACCCGGACCGCGCCGCCGGTGGCCACCACGGCGTAGACCGCGCCGCTGCCGACGATGTCCGGCCCGTCGGGCGCCGTGACCACCGTCCGGAGGGTTTCCAGAACCTGCTCCTCGAGTGTCTCCGCCTGCAGGGCGGCGTTCATGGACATGGCAGCTCCTCGCTCAGGTAGCGCTTGATGATGGCGGCTTCCGCCCCATCGATGACCGCCGCCGCTCCGTGCAGCCGGCGCATGGTGTCGACGATGGCCGGTCGCAGGGCCGGCGCGAACCCGCACACCCGCTCGGCGCGCAGCTCGTGGCAGGCGGAGCAGCGGGCCCGGAACAGCGCCTCCGGGGTGTGCGGCTGGCCCCGCCACCAGAGCACGGCGGCTCCGGACAGCGCCAGCACGATGGCCGGCACCATCACCCGCCTACTCGCCCAGCATCGCCAGCCATTCCGCATCCAGCTCCTGCTCGTTCCGGCAGGTGGGGCACGCCGTCTCCGCCTCCTCCGCCGGCTGGAACGGCTGGCCGCAGCAGCCGCAGCGCCGGGCCTGCCGGAACAGCAGCCGGGTGCGCGGCGCCGAGACCTCGGCGGCCGTCCGGGCCGGGCGCGACACCACCGCCTGCTCGGGGCAGATGCGCTCGCACAGCCGGCAGTCGGTGCACAGGGCCGCAGCGAAGCTGATGGCGACCCCCTCCGGCTCCTCATGGGCGCGCAGGGCCCCGGTGGGGCAGCGCCGCCCGCAGGCGAGGCAGGCGCTGCAGGACTCCGCCAGGGTGCGCAGCGACCAGGGCGGCAGCGCCTCCGCCGCCCAGGGAATCCGCTCCACCCGCTCCGCCGCCACCGCCTGGTAGGCAGCCGGGCGCTGCAGCTCCTCACCGCCCTGGTGGAAGGGCAGTTCCGTCCCCTCTTCGGTATCGGCCGGAACCATCCAGCCCGCCACGTTGTCGACGATCCGCGCGCCGGTCAGGCGCAGGAAATTGCGCCGGTTCAGGCGGGCCTGGTCGGCCCGCTGGCGCTCGCCCCCGCCCCGCTCATGCTCCCGCGCCGGCGCCACCCGCGGCGCCCGCTCCCCGAGCCACTCCTCCAGCCGCGCCTGCTCACGGGCGACACAGCCCGCCCCGTCGCCGCGGTCACACTGCCCGCAGCGCTCCAGGCCGTGCAGCAGGATCTGCCCGACGCCCTCCGCCGCGGCCGCCGCCAGCAGCCGGGCGTCCAGGACCTGGTGGCAGGGAATGACCACCCCGCCGTCCCTGCTGCGGCTTTCGCGGCAGTGTAGGTGAACCGTCGCCTGCCCCCGCACCAGCTCCAGCAGCCGGCGGGGGGAGAAGCCCGACATCCGCAGCACCCCCGCCGGACAGGCAGGCAGGCAGGCGCCGCAGCCGGTACAGGCCGAATCGGCCAGGTCGACGGCGTCCGGGGTGAGTGCGAGCGCCTGCGCCGGACAGGCCGCGGCGCAGGCGCCGCACCACTCCCGGCGGCCGCGCAGGTTGAGGCAGAGGGGCTCGTCGATAAGCAGCATGTTGCCGCTGTAGAAACCCGCCGCCTGTTCCAGGTTCCCGGCCTTCATCGCCGCCGCCTCATCCCGCCGCCGCCTGCGGATCCGCCGCCGGCGACTCCGATTCGAGGTTGCGTCCCAGCCAGTGGGTCAGCGCGGCGGCCCCCACGATATTGCTCGCCAGCGGCACGTTGTTGAGATCGCAGGCGCGGTAGAAGGGCGTGATGTCCGGTTCGTCCAGGCGCACGTTGGCCGGATCGCGCAGGAAGATCACCGCCTTGATGGTATTGGTGGTGATGAGGCCGCAGAGCTGGATCTCGCCGCCGCGCCGGCCGGAGAAGAGGTGAGTCACCTCCAGGCCCGTTTCCGCCTCGATGGCCTCGCCCACCTCGGTGGTGGCCAGCAGCCGGTAGTGCTCGAAGATCGCCCGGCGCATCTGCAGCAGCTTGATGAGCTCCGCCAGCCTGCCTTCGTGGGCGATGAGGATCAGTGTCTTGCCGGCACCCATGGTCAGCCCCTCCAGGAACCGTCGAAACCGGGATCGAACACCTCCGCAGTCGCGGCGCTCGTCGTCCCGGGTACCGCCGCCAACTGCCGGTAGAGATGGAGGTGGCCGGCGGCAAGCCGGTGAATGGCACTCTCCACCCCGCCCTCCCGGGCCAGCGCCCGGCGCATCGACACCAGGCGCTCCGGACCCTTCACCAGCCCCATCAGCGCCGCCGCGAGGGCCGGCATGTCGTCGTGGACCACGGTCACCCCGTGCACCCCCTCCCAGAATGCCGCCCCCTGGACCCGGTCGCTGCGCAGCACCGGCAGACGGAATGCCGCGGCCAGGTCGAGCAGCGGGCTCCTGCACTGCTTCACGTAGGGCATGAGCAGCAGATCGGCCCCGGTGAACAGTCCCGCCACCGCGACCGGCTCCACGTAGTGATCGAGCACCGTCAGGCGCAGCCGCCGGCGCACCTGCTCCAGCAGCGCCGGCTCCACCCCCCGCAGCACCCCCTCGCCCGCCACCACCAGGTGCAGCGACGCCGGCCAGGAGCGCCCCGCCAGCAGGCCGAGCAGGCCGTCCAGGCCCTTGCGGCTGCAGCCGTGGCCGAAGAACAGCAGCCGCAGCTCCGCCGCCTCCCGCGCCGGCAGGCCCGCCGGCTCCCGCCGCGGCATGTCGGGGTGGGCAAGCAGGTTGGGACTGCCGGGCAGCAGCACCACCCGCTCGCGGGAGGCGTCCAGCAGCTCCTCCAGGGCCCAGGCCAGGTGGCGGTCCCGCGCCACGATGCGGTCCACCTCCCCGTAGAGCAGCCGGTAGAGGGGCATCACCAGCCAGCGCCGCTCGTGGGGCAGGATGTTGTGGGGGGTGTAGACCACCCGCACGCCGCGGCGCCGGGCCCAGCGGGTAAAGGCGATGGCCGCCGGCGCGCTGCCCACCCACTGCAGGTGCACGATTTCCGGTGCAAAGGCGCGCACCGCCCGCGCCAGGCAGCGCCAGCCGCGCCAGCCCGAGGCCAGGCAGGCGGCCTTGGGGAAGGGCATCTCCCAGGCCGCCAGCTCATCCCGATCGCCGGTGAGCAGGCGCACCTGGTGGCCGGCCTGGTGCAGGCCCAGGGCCAGCGCGTGGGCGTAATGGCACAGGAAGCCGCGCCCCGATGCCTCCGCCAGCAGGATGCGCATGGCCGCTCTCCTCACAGCCCCGAGGCTTTGCGGAAATCCGCGTTGTAGTCGAGCTTCTTCGGCTCGCGCCGGTTCAGCTCGGCCAGTGCCCGCAGTTGGCGGCGCTCGGCGACCGCCGCGAGATCCGTCCACAGGAGTTGCCCGCTGAAGCCGAGCAGCTGCCGGTAGAAGGGCTGCATGGCGGCAGCGGCGGCCCGCCGGCACCAGCCCGGCACCCAGGGGCCGATCTCCTCCAGCAGGAATGACTCACGCTGCTGCCGCCAGCGCGTCGCCGCGTCCGTATCCGCCCGCTCCAGGGCCTCGGCCTCGGCCCCGGCCAGCACCCCCACGAAGGCCAGCAGGGTGCCCACGTGGTCCGGAAACTCGCCGCTCTGGCGGCGCTGCCAGTCCCAGCCCGCGGCCCGGTAGGCCGCCATGGCCCGGTCGGCCGGCTCGCGGAACATGCACCCGGTCTCGAACACCGAGGCGAACGGGCTCACGCCTCCCGGCGCCACGAACAGCACCGTGTACTCCTCCGCCAGCGCCTCCAGCAGCGGCACGGCCGGGGCCTGCAGCAGCTCGGCATCCAGGGTCAGGCCGACCGCGGCCAGAGGCCCGGCGAGGGTGCCCCGCAGCAGTCCCAGCAGCGCCTCGTCCACCTCCTCCTCCAGGCAGCGGCCCACCAGCCCATAGAGCGCGGCCTGGGCCCGGCACTCGGCCAGCCGCTCCTCCTCCCCGGCCCCGGAGGGCCGGGTCTTCCGCACCGTCTGTGTCCGGGTCATCGCTTCACTCCTCACTCCTCACTCCTCCCGCCTCACCCTTCACCCCTCACAATCCACTCAGTGGCTGCCGCCATGCAGCTCGGGCCTGGGAAGGTTGTCCCAGTCCACATCCACCTCCTGGTGGTTGGCCCGGTGCAGGTCGCCGGTGTAGGCGTAGCGCAGGGTCTCCTCGTAGTCCTTCAGGGACTGCTCCACGCTGGCCTTCACGTCGCCGTACTGATCGCCCGCCTCGGCCTTGCTCACGCTCACCACCGTGTCGAACCAGCCCTGGGAGCCGCCGATGGGGTCCACCGCCAGGCGGATGATGGGGTTCGGGTGAACCCCCTTGTCGTTCCACCAGACGTTGTTGGTGATGTCCGGGTCACCGCCCTGGGCCCACTCGGCGGCCTGCTCCCGGTTCCTGAGCTGGGCCAGCCGGCCGTAGGCGGCGTGGCCGCAGGCGGTGGAGACGGCGATGACCTCGGGATGGATGCCCTCGGTCACGTGGGCGCGGGTGACGAGGTAGCCCAGCGGCGAGGTGATGCGGATCAGATCCCCGTCGCCGATGCCCCTTGCCGCCGCGGCCTTCGGCCCGATCCAGGCCGGGTTCTTGTGATAGAGCTCGGCCAGGTACTTGATGGAGGCGGTGCGGCTCTGGGTGTGCACGTTCACCTTGTAGGTGACCAGCACCATCTCGCTCGGCTTCTTGTCGCGGGAGGGCAGCCGCTTGTAGACCGGCAGCGGGTTGAAGCCGTACTTCCTGAACCCCTCCTTGTAGATCTCGATGCGCCGCGAGGGGGTGCCGAAGCCCACGCAGTTGCGCCCGTTCACCTGCACGCCGATGGCGTGCCCGTCCTTGCGGATGGTGCCGTCGGCGTCCACCTCGGCGGCGGCCATCTCCGCGGGCGAGAGCTCCTTGGTGTGGAGGCCGTACTCCGGCTCCACCTCGTCGCCGTTCTTGTCCACGATGCGGGCCGTACCGGGGTCCACCTTGCCGTAGACGGGCCACACCCCCTTGGCCTTCATGTAATCCCAGCCGCCCGCCTCCTTCAGGCCGGGGATGTTGTCGAGGTGGGCGCGCATCCACGCCTCCACCGTCTCGAAGGCGAAGTACCTGCGCACGCCGAGGTCCCCGTCCGGGTCCACCTTGCGGGCCACGTCGATGAGCGTCTGGCGGAACTCCTGGGTCCCGCCGAGGGGCTTCACCACCGGCTGGCGGATGGAGAGGCAGGGATAGAGGCCGCTCGGCATCGACTCCGGATCGTGGCGCTCCAGGTAGGTGACATCCGGGATGATCAAATCGGAGAGCTCGGTGGTCTCGGACATGTAGGGGCTGAAGGAGACCAGGAAGGGCACCTGCGACTCGTCGCTCAGGAAGTGCTTCCAGACATGGCTGGAGGGGTAGGTGTAGACCGGATTGTCGTAGTAGGTCATCCACACCGACACCTTCGCCTCGCCCTTCATGATCATGTAGGGGGCGTGGGTGGAGACGTGGTGGGAGGCCAGCGGGTAGTCCGGCGGGGCGGCGATGTTGCTGGCCGCCTCCGGCTGCGGCGGCACCGGCTCGGGCTGCGGCCAGCCCATGCCCCGCGGCAGGCAGTAGCCGCCGCGCTTCTCCACGTTGCCGGTGATGACGTTGAGCATGTGGATGGCCGCCTCCTGGTAGGCGCCCCAGAGATGCTTGCAGGGCCCGCGGTAGGAGAAGGTGGTGGCCGGCTTGGTGGTGGCGAACTCGCGGGCGATGCGGCGGATGGCGGCGGCCGGCACGCCCGACTCCTCCTCGGCGAACTCCGGCGTGTAGGGCTTCAGGTGCGCGATGAGCTCGGCCGCCGAGACGTTGGTCCAGTGCTCGACGAAGTCGGCGTCATGGAGCCCCTCGTTCATGATCACATGGGCCATGGCCAGCGCGATGGCCGCGTCGGTGCCCGGGTAGGGGTAGAAGGCCTCGTCGGCGAAGCCCGAGGTGTTGGACATGCGCACGTCGAAGCTGACCAGCTTGGCCTTGTTGCCCACCACGCCGTCCACCAGGCGCTGGGCGTTGGGATTCATGAAATAGGCGGTCTCCAGGATGTTGGAGCCGAAGTTGAGGATGTACTTGGTGTTGGCCCAGTCGCAGGACTCGATGTCCGGCCCCCAGGAGGGCTCCAGCCCCACCTTCTTGGAGGACTCGCAGATGTTGGTGTGGTTGAGCATGGCGCTGGAGCCGAGCGCGTGCATGAAGCGCTTCACCGCGCCGCCGGTGCGGTTGCGGCCCCACTTGAAGACGATCTCGTTGCGGATGGCCGGGTCGTGCTCGCGCTCGGCCCGCTCGATCACCTCGCGCAGCTTCTGCCCCAGCAGGGTGGTGGCCTCGTCGTAGGAGATGCGCTTCCACTTGCCCTCGCCGCGTTTCCCGGTGCGCAGCAGCGGGGTCATGATGCGGTCCGGATCGTAGACGTGGAGGAAGCCCGAGTTGCCCTTGGCGCACAGCTTGCCGCGGGTGTTGGGGTGGTCCATGTTGCCCTCGAGCTTGACGATGCGGCCGTTCTCCACGTAGGCCACGCCGCCGTCCTCGATGTTGCACGCCAGGCAGGTGTAGGGCACCGCCTGGCGCTCGGCGCCGGTGGTGGCCGAGAAATCCTGTCCGCCGAGGGACTGCTCCATGGCCACGAGCCGGCGGCTGCCCAGGGCGAAGGTGCCTGCCGCCGCGCCGACGGCCGTGCCGAGCTTGATGAAGTCACGGCGGTTGATGTGTCCGAAGTCACTCATGGTCGTCTCTCCCCGAACCTGGAATCAGTAGTAGATCTGGGTCAGCTGGCCGGCGTGGATGAACACCGCGCGGAAGGTGTAGGCCCCCACCGCCGCCAGCACCGCCGCCAGGGTGAGCAGGGCCGGGTTGCGACCCAGCCGTGGCGTCGCCACGATGGCGAGCGGCGCCAGGATCCCCACCACGAAGGTCAGCCCCCAGTACTCCAGTCCGAAGCTGGTGTTGATAATCTGCCACGCCTGCTGCTGCTCCTCCGACCCGTACATCAGCACCACCCACTCGGCGAGGAACAGCGCCAGGGTCACCGCCAGCGCCAGGTAGAGGAAGGCGTGCAGGAACTCCACGGTCTGCGCGTTCATCTGCCCGCGCGCGAGCTGCACCACCGCCACCACCGCCGTGCCCGAGCTGATGGAGAGGATCACGAACAGCAGCGGAATGGTGGGATTGCTCCACAGTTCGCGGGCCTGGTTGACCATCAGGTCGAGGCCCGTGTAGAGAGGCATGGAGAGCGCCAGCAGGGCGCCCAGGATGCCGGTCAGGCGCATCAGCCCCGCCTGGTTCTTCAGCAATCCGTACAGGAAGCCGAGGATGCAGACGCCGAACAGGGGCAGGAACAGCGAGCCCCAGGACAGCGGCGAGGTCCAGTGGAAGTGGATGATGGGGTAGAGGAAGCGCCCCGGCTGGCCGAGATCCATGATCAGCAGCGGTCCGCAGACGGCGAGCAGAACGAGGCTGATCACCATCCCCAGCCGCTGGAACGGCTCCATGGAACGGGCCACACCGCCGAAGACATTGCCGAACACCGCCGGCGCCGCCGCATAGACGAACACCATGGCCGCGGTGCCGATCAGAAAGAAGTAGACGGGAATCTCGTGCCCCCAGGGGGCGATGTTGTATTCCATGAACTCGAACATGGAGAACCCTCCTCAGAGCACGCCGGAGAAGAACTTGCTGCCGCGGTTGTGGCGGTAGAAGGCTTCCGCGTCGGACCGCGCCGCATAGGACTCCGGCGCACTGAAGACCTGCTCGGTCATCACCCGCTCCGGCTTGATGTAGTAGACCTGGGGCGCGGTGCCCTTCTCGGGCTTGAGCACCACCACCTGGTGCTGGGCGACCAGGCGCGATACCTCGCTGTCGGGATCGTTGAGATCGCCGAAGATGCGCGAGCGGCCGAGGCAGGTCTGCACGCAGGCGGGCAGCAGCCCCTCCTCCACCCGGTGCTGGCAGAAGGTGCACTTGTCCACCACGCCGCCGATCTTCACCCGGTCCCGGTTGCCCGGCAGCACGTGACGGGCGTTGTAGGGGCAGGCGGCGATGCAGGTACGGCAGGCGATGCAGCGCTCGTAGCGCTGCAGCACGAAGCCGTCCTCGTGCTTGTAGGTGGCCTCGGTGGGGCAGTTGCGCACGCACGGCGGGTTGTCGCAGTGGTTGCACAGCCGCGGCATGAAGTGGCGCTTGGTGTTGGGGAAACGCCCCGTGTCCTTCACCTTGACGATGGTGCGCCAGACTCCGAGGGGCACGTCGTATTCGGCCTTGTCGGCACAGACACAGGCCATGCAGCCGATGCAGCGTCGCAGGTCGATGACCATGGCCCAGCGCTTCTTGCCGGGCATGCCCAAGGACGGCGGCGCCTGGAGACCCACAGGCATGTCGAATCCTCCCCTGACACAGTGTTGATTAGAGATCCGGGTCGGGTGATGGCATCAGCGCCTCACCGTCCTGCCGGACCAACAGTCCCGAAGCAACCATTGCAGGGGCCGTGCCAGCAGCGGTGATTGGATGGATTTCCCTTTGTTTACGAGGGGTTTTGACCGGCCACTGAAGCCGGAAGAGTTCCCATGGCATTTGCATGGTTACCGGGGGGTAACAACCACCCGGCAACCGGGGTTACCGGATGGTGACGCCGCGACCGGGAGACGGAGTGTTGGGTGAAGGGAAACCGGCGCCGGGCTCATCAGCCGTCACCGTGAATGCGTGAGTGCGTGAGTGCGTGAGTGCGTGAATGGGTGGGTGCGTGGGTGCGTGAATGGGTGGGTGGGTGCGTGGGTACGTGGGGTCCGATTAATCCGGCCGCAGGGTGCGGGACCCCGGCGCCGTCCCGCGGATGAATCCGGACCCGCTCAGGCATCCAGCACGCAGTAGAGGCGCACCCGGCCGTCATCGAGCGCGCACACCTTGAGCCGCGGCAGCAGCACCGCCTGGACGGGAAAGCGCTGCCGATGGCGGGCCGGGTCGTACCGCTCGCCGTAGGCCACGCCGGTGATCTTCAGCTGCCGCTTGCGGTGGCGCTCGTCCAGCTCGTCCACCTCCTCCAGGGAGCCGGTGACGAAGCGCTTGAACACGTAGCCGTCCACCTCCATGCGGTAGAGCAGCTCCGAGAGCAGTCCCACCACGGTGGTGGGAATATCGAAGCCGTACCAGGCCAGGGGAATCTCCTCGCGCTCCTCCACCCCCTCCTGCTCCCACATGAACAGGCACAGGGCCGCGGCGGCGGCGTCGAACATCCCGGTGTGATCACGGGCGACGATCTCCATGCCCACGCCGCCGTTGGGGTCCTCGCTGAAGCTGTAGTTCGCCATCGCTGCTCCTCTCCGGCGGGGTTTCAGCCGCCCGTCATGGACATCCGGCGCAGCACCTTCGCGGGCTGCTCGCGGAATTCGTGGCGCTCCGGCTTGAGGGCCATCGCCGCCCGCAACGCCTCCTCCAGCCCGGCGTCGGACACGCCGGCGCGGAGCAGCCGGCCGAGGGGATAGCTGTGCTCCTGCCCCAGGCACAGCAGGAGGTTGCCCGTCACGTCGAGGCGGACCCGGTTGCAGGTGGCGCAGAAGTGCTGCGACAGCGGGGTGATGAAGCCGATGCGGGCATCGGTGCCGTCGATGCGGTAGTAGCGGGCGGGACCGCCCCCGGGAGCGATGTCCGGAACCAGCGGGAGATGCCCAAGTATCCGCCGGCGCACCGTATCCAGGGCCAGGAAGCGTCCGGCCGCGGCGCGCCCCCCGTCACCCACGGGCATGGTCTCGATGAGACGCAGGGTCAGGTTCCGTTCCATGCAGTAGGCCACCAGGGAGGGGATTTCCCCATCGTTGACGCCCCGCATCACCACGGTGTTGATGCGGATGGGGGCCATCCCGGCGGTCCGGGCCGCCTCGATCCCCGCCAGGACCCGCGCCAGGTCCCCGCCGCCCGTTACCTCCCGGTAACGTCCGGGCTCGAGGGTATCGAGGCTGATGTTGACGCGCCCGACTCCCGCCTCCCGCAGCCGTGCCGCCATGGGCGCCAGCCGGATGGCGTTGGTGCTGAGGGACAGGTCCCCGATGCCCGGGAGAGCGGCCAGCCGTTCCGCCAGCCGGGGCAGATCGCGGCGCAGCAGCGGCTCGCCGCCGGTGAGCCGAACGCGCCGCACCCCCAGGCGGGCAAAAGCCGCCACGATGCGTTCCAGCTCCCCGAATCCGAGCCAGTCCGCCGGTTCGTGGTAATCCGTCCGGCCCGGGGGACGACAATAGGCGCAGCGGAGATCACAGCGGTCGGTGACCGACAGCCGCAGGTAATCGATGCCGCGGCCAAAGCGATCCGTGAGTCTCTCTGCGGCCATGCCAACCCCCCGTGTCTCCCGATGGGCACCGGGACTCCCACAGGAGTTTGCAAGATGCAGGCCAGGCGCCTACCGGTGGAGGACGACTAGGAGGGGGCGGGCTCGTCACCGGGGGCCGGCGCCCCGTCACCGTTGGCGGCCTCCTCGAGCCGCTCGCCCCGCACCGCCTTCTCCTGGCGCGGACCGAACCACACCACCAGGTCGCCGGCATCCGGCTTGAGGGGTTCATCCACGGCGCTGAAGCGCACCGCGCCGCTCTCCTTGATGAGTAGCACCATGATGGCCTCGGCGGGACACGCCGCCCGGCACGCCTCGAAGTCGAAGCTCTCGCTGAGCCGGGTCTTCTGGAAGGACCAGCCCCGGTACCAGTGGGCCAGCAGCTCCTCGTAGAGCGCCACCTCCGCCATGGCGTAGAGGCCGCGGGCGCTGCGCGCCACCTGGCGCGACTCGCGCTCCTCCACCCCCGGGGGCGGCAGCTGGAACACCCGGTTGCGCCCCAGCTCGGCGGCATAGCGGCTGCAGACCAGGGCGTTGTAGGCGTCGTTGTCGGTGGCCGCCAGCAGGGTGCCCACCTCGTTGAACTCGAGCGACTGCTCGGCCTGCTCGGAGAGCAGCTCGCCGTAGAAGACCCGGATACCCTCCAGGCGCGGGGTGCGCAGGCGGTGCCAGGAGCTGTCCACCAGGATCACCGGCACCTCCTGCTCATTGAGCACCCGCGCCAGCCCGGTGGTCCAGGGGTTGGCGCCCACGATGAGCACCCCGTTGCGGGACTTCGCGCTCAACTCCAGCCGCCGGGCCACCCAGGGCAGGCTGAAGCCGTGCACCACCACGGTGAGCAGGATGAGGGCGAACACCAGCGGCAGCAGTAGCTCCGCGCCCGGGTAGCCCTGGGCCTCCAGGGCCGGGCCGAAGACGCCGGCCACCGCCGCGGCCACCACGCCCCGGGGGGCCACCCAGGCCACCAGCAGCCGCTCGCGCGGGTCCATGCCGGCGCCCACGGTGGCGGCGTAGATGGCGAGCGGACGCACCAGCAGCAGCACCGCCGCCAGCAGCGCGGCGCTGCGCCAGTCGAGCTTCTGCAGGATGGCGGGATCGAGATCGGCGGTGAGCAGCAGGAACACCGCCGAGACCAGCAGGATGGCGATGTACTCCTTGAACCGGCGGATCTCCTCGATGCTCGGCAGGTTGAGGTTGCCGAGCACCACCCCGAGCAGGGTGGCGGCCAGCAGGCCCGCCTCCTCCAGCACCCCGTTGGCCAGGGCGTAGACGGCGAAGGCCGCCGCCAGGGCGAGCGGCCCCTTCAGGTACTCCGGCACCGCGCCGCGGCGGTAGGCCCAGCCCAGCAGCCACGCCACCCCGCCGCCCAGGGCGCAGGCCACGGCGAGCCCCAGGCCGAGCCGCAGCAGGATGTGGGAGAGCCCCCCGGACTCCGCCTGGACGAAATACTCGAAGGCGAGCACCGCGAGGATGGCGCCGGTGGGATCGTTCACGATCCCCTCCCACTTCAGGTAGGAGGCGGGGCGGCGCTTGAGCCGGGCCTGGCGCAGCAGGGGAATGATGACGGTGGGTCCGGTGACCACGATGATGGCGCCGAAGACCAGCGCCACCGGCCAGGCGAGGCCGCCGACGTAGTGGGCCGCCAGGGCGCCGAGCAGCAGGCTGAAGACCACGCCCAGGGTGATGAGCCGGCGCACCCCGGCGGCGGCCTGGCGCAGCTCGTGCAGGCGCAGGGACAGGCCGCCCTCGAACAGGATGGCGGCCACGCTCAGCTTGATGATGGGCTCCAGCGCCGCGCCCAGGTCGGCGCTGGGACGGATCCAGCCGGTCACCGGGCCGGCCAGCAGGCCGGCCAGGGTCAGCATCACGATGGCCGGCATGTGCAGGCGCCAGCCCAGCCACTGGGCGCCCATCCCCAGGACCGCGAGCAGCGCCAGGACCGGCGTCAGGTGCAGTTCCATGGTCTCCCCCGTCCCGCAGGGCCGGTTCAGGAGAGGCGGTCGGTCTCCTTCACGGCCGTTTCGTTTGCCTCAATCATCCGGGCTTCGGCCCGCCGGAGCAAGCGGCGGGACCGGCGCGCCGCCAGCCCGCCCCACTGGTGCAGGGCCAGCCCGGCCAGGATCAGCCCCGTGCCGGCGAGCACCTCCGGCCCCACCGGCTCGCCGTTCAGGCCGGCGCCGAGGAACAGGGCCAGCACCGGGGTGATCAGGGTCACCAGCGCCACCTTGGCCGCCTCCACGTGCTTGAGCACGTAGTAGTAGCAGATGAAGCCCACCACCGAGCCCATCAGCGCCAGGTAGGCGATGGAGAGCAGCGCCCGCCGCGGCAGGGCCGTCGGCCAGGCGTGGCCGGAGACCAGCGCCACCAGGACGAACAGGAGCGCCGCGACGCTCACCCCGCCGGCGGTCTGGGCCAGGGCCGGGACGCCGCTGCCGAGGCGCTTGACCCACACGGCGCTGGTGGCGTGGGCGAGCACCGCCAGGCACACCACCGCGATGCCCCACACCGCCCCCGGTCCGGCCGTGGCGCCGCGGGCGAAGATGATGGCGAGCCCCGCCAGGCCGGCCGCCATGCCCGCCAGCTTCACCGGCGTCAGGCTGCGCTCGCCCAGCCAGAACGCCGCCAGCACGGCGGTCACCATGGGGTTGAGGCCGAACAGCACCGAGATCCAGCCCGAGGGGATGAACTGGGCGGCCCAGTAGACCGAGAGCATGCCGCCGAAGATGCCCAGCCCCACCGCGAGGTAGGTGCGCCGGGCGCCGCGATCGAACGGCAGGCGCTGGCGCAGCAGGACCACCAGCGCCAGGCAGGCGAGGGCGCCGAGCGCCATGCGCGCGCTGACGCCGAACAGCCACCCGGGCCCCTCGCCGCTCCACTTGATGGCGAGCGGGGTGGTGGACCAGATGAGGATCACGCCGATGTAGGCGGCCGGAATGGACACGGGTCTCTCCCCGGGGCTCGGAAAAGCAAGAGGGCCGCAGATCCGGAAATCTGCGGCCCCCTCTGGATTCATGGTCGCCGGAGCGACGTCAGCTGCTTCAGGAATCCCGGCCGCAGGAAAAACCCGCACGGCGCATGGGGCGCCGGCGGCACGGGGCTTTCCTGATGACGGCAGTCGGGTTCATGGGACGAGTCTGCCCGTGGCCCCGAGCCGTTGTCAAGACAGCCAATGGCCGAGCCGGGCCAGGAACCGCTCGGCCTCGGCGTGGCCCGGGTAGCGGCGCTCGTCGCGGCGGAAGGCGGCGGTGTGGGCGCGCACCGTGCCACCCTCCACCCGGACGCCGTGATGCTTGTGCAGCAGTTCGTGGTAGAGGACGTAGGCCACCACGTGCTCGGGCACCTCGGCCCGGTCCAGCGCCGCGCTCACCACCACCCGGTCGTGCAGCGGATCGTAGTGACCGAGCTTGCGCAGCGACGGGCGGGCGCTCCACTCCAGCCGCGGACGCCCCAGGCGATCCCCGAAGTGGTCCCGGTTCAGCGCGGCGAACAGCCGGCCCAGGTGGTGACAGGCCCCGGCCGCGCCGTCCACCTCGCCGCCCAGGGCCAGCATGCGCTCGCGCACCGCCCGGCAGGCCGGCTGCATCAGCGCGGCCATGACCCGGGCCCGGGCGCGCGGCCGCCCGGCGGCCAGGTCGGCGCAATGGCCCAGCTCCGCCGCCGACAGCCCCACCACCGCCGCGGGCAGGTGCAGGCGCGTACCCGAACGGTCGCCGCGCAGGCGCATGAGGCCGGTCATGGGGCGGAGGTGGATGGTGAACGGACCCCGCAGCCGGCGCCCGGCGAGCTCCCGCAGCCCGGCCTGGAGCGCCAGCCGCGCCGCCAGGTAGGCGTCCAGGTGGTCGCCCTCGGCGAAATAGGCGAGCCAGCCGCGGATGCCGCGCAGCGTGGGCGTGAGTCGCCCGGGGTCGAGGGCGCGCCTGCGGATATCGGCCTCCAGCGCCCCGCTGAGGCGTCCGACTTCCGTCACCACCGGACCCGCATCCGGACGCGCGGTATGCGCCAGGCGCTCCAGCAGCCCCTCGAAACGCGCGCCCAGCCCGGGGAAACGCGCCATGCCCCGCGGCCGTCCGGCCTGTCCACTGCGCTGCTCCATCAAATTCCCCGCCCCGATCTGCCACTGTCGCAGTCTGATGATAACCTTAGAGGAGACGTCCGATAATCGAACCCGGCTGCGCCCGATTATCGGACCCGCCCCTGATGATGACCGCCGCCCGCCGGGAGATGACGACCACATGACCGCAACCCCCCGGGAACTCTACAGCCGGGTCACCCACCAGGTCTGGGACCCGGAGCTCGCCACGCTGCCGCGCTGGCGCGCCATGCCCCTGCGCGCCCTGCGCATCGCCTGGGCGGTGGTGCGGGATCTCGCCGACGGCCAGCTCACCCTGCGCGCCATGAGCCTGGTCTACACCACGCTGCTGTCGCTGGTACCGCTGCTGGCGGTGAGCTTCTCGGTGCTGAAGGCCTTCGGCGTGCACAACCAGCTGGAGCCGGCCCTGCTCAACTTCCTCGCCCCCATGGGCGAGCAGGGCGTGGAGATCACGGGGCGCATCATCGGCTTCGTGGAGAACGTCAAGGCGGGCGTGCTCGGCTCCCTGGGTCTCGCGCTGCTGTTCTACACCGTCGTCTCCCTGATGCAGAAGATCGAGCGCTCCTTCAACTTCACCTGGCGGGTGAGCGAGCAGCGCAGCTTCGCCCAGCGCTTCAGCGACTACCTCAGCGTCATCCTGATCGGGCCGGTGCTGGTCTTCTCCGCCCTGGGCGTGACCGCGACGATCATGGACGCGGAGGTGGTGCAGCGGCTGGCGGCCATCGAACCCTTCGGCACCCTGCTGCAGTTCGTCACCAAGCTGCTGCCCTACCTGCTCATCATCGCCGCCTTCACCCTCATCTACATCTTCGTGCCCAACACCCGGGTGA
This sequence comes from Thioalbus denitrificans, assembly GCF_003337735.1. Lineage (NCBI taxonomy): Bacteria > Pseudomonadati > Pseudomonadota > Gammaproteobacteria > Chromatiales > Ectothiorhodospiraceae > Thioalbus > Thioalbus denitrificans. Next base: position 47,362 of record NZ_QPJY01000018.1, read on the forward strand.
AGGTGGGCTCGGCGCTCACCGGCGCGGTGGTCACCGGCATCCTGTGGCAGACCAGCGGCTGGGCTTTCGGCGCCTTCATCGTCACCTCCACCAAGTACACGGCCATCTACTCCAGCTTCGCCATCCTGATGCTGTTCATGATCTGGCTCTACCTGGGCTGGCTCATCCTGCTGGTGGGCGCCAGCATCGCCTTCTACCACCAGCACCCCGAGCATCTCAGCCCGGCACGGGCGGAGCAGCGCCTGAGCGCACGGCTCGGCGAGCAGGTGGCGCTGCTGGTGATGCAGCGGGTGGGCGAGGCCTTCTATACAGGAAGGCCGGGGTGGACCACGGCGGGACTGGCCGAGCGCCTGGGGCTGCCCATGGACCTGCTCACCCCGGTGCTCACCGCCCTGGAGCGCGGCGGGCTGCTGGTGCGCGCCGGCACGGAACCGGTCCGCCACCTTCCCGCCCGCCCCCTGGAGGAGACCCCGGTGAAGGAGGTGCTCGACGCGGTTCGCCGGGACGGCGAGGACGACCACCTGAACCCCGGGCGGCTGTCCCCGGACAGCCCCGCGGCGCGGATGCTGGAGCGGGCGGACAGCGCCGCCGGCGCGGCGCTGGCGGACGTGAACCTGAAGATGCTGGCCGTCGGCGGGGAGGCCGGAACGGCCGGGGAGAACGGTGCGGGGGAACGCCGCGCCTCCTGACCGGGCTGTCATCGCGGCGTCATCCCGCTGTCAAGGAGACGGCCTATGCTGGCGGCATGAACCTGCCCGCCGCATCGATTCCGGACACCGACACCACCGCCCTGGCCGATCTGCTGGAGCAGGTCCGTGCACTGCGCCGACAGGTGCTGGCGGCCGGGCAGCGGCGCCTGGAAACCCATCACGGCCACTATCCCGACGGCTTCTCCCCCAGCGCCCTCAATCTCGCCCACTACCTGGCGCTCCGCGCCCACGATCTGCGCACGCTCCAGGACCGGCTCGCCGACGCGGGGCTCTCCTCCCTCGGCCGCTGCGAATCCCATGTCCTGCACAGCCTGGACAAGGTGGCCGGCCTGCTGAGCCTGGCCGTCTCCTGCCGCCCTGCCGAAGCGCCGGAACAACCCGCGCCGGTCAACTATGCACAGGGCCGCGCCCTGCTGCGTGCCCATGCGGAGGCCCTCTGCGGCCCCCGGCCGGCGCGGGGCGCCTACATCATGGTGACCCTGCCCGGCGAGGCGGCGCGGGACCCGGAGCTGACCCGGGCCCTGCTCGCCCGCGGCATGGACTGCGCCCGCATCAACTGCGCCCACGACGGGCCGCCGGAGTGGACGGCGATGATCGCGAACCTGCGCCGGGCCGAGGCGCAGACCGGGCGCCGCTGCCGGGTCCTGATGGATCTCGCCGGCCACAAGATCCGTACCGGGGCCATCGGCCCGGAGCCGGGCGCCGTGCACGTCAAGCCGCGGCGGGATCGCCTGGGCCGCGTCACCGAGCCCGCCACCGTGCTGCTCCTGCGCCCGGGAGCGGCGCCGCCACCCGGCGCCGGCCCCTGGTGCTTCACCCCCCCGGAGGCGCTCTTCAACCGGCTGGGGCCCGGCTGCCGGCTGCACTTCACCGACACCCGCGGCAAGTCCCGGACCTGGGAGGTGACCGGCGCCGCCGCCGGCGCCGGCTGGCTTGTCCGCGCGCCCGAGGGCAGCTACGTGGGCCCCGGCACCCGCTTCCGGCTCGACACCGGGCGTGACCGCCGCCCCGGGCAGGCATGGCCGCTGTCAGCCTGCACGGCGGGACCGGCGGCCATGCTCCTGGAGGCGGGAGACCCGCTGCTGCTGACCCGTGACACAACCCCGGGCCACCCCGGCCGCCGGGACTGCTCCGGTGTCGTGGTGGAATCCGCCCGCATCGCCTGCACCTGCCCCGAGGCGCTCACCGGGGTGCGGCCCGGCGCCCATGTCTGGTTCGACGACGGCAGGCTGGGTACGGTGGTGGAGGCCAGCGATGCCGAGGGCCTGCGCCTGCGGGTCACCCGTGCCGGCCCCCGGGGGGTGCGCCTGAAGCCCGACCGCGGCATCAACTTTCCGGACACGCCCCTCTCCCTGCCGGCCCTGAGCGCCAAGGACCTGCGGGACCTCGATTTCGTGGCCGCCAACGCCGACCTGGTGGGCTTCTCCTTCGTCCAGAGCCTGGAGGACATGGAGCGGCTGCTGGCCGAACTGGCCGCCCGGGGTGCGCCACGGCTCCCGGTCGTGGCCAAGATCGAGACCCGGCTGGCGGTGGCCAACCTGCCGGAGATCCTGCTCGGCACCCTCGGGCGCCACCCGCTGGGGGTGATGATTGCCCGGGGCGATCTGGCCGTGGAGCTGGGCGGGGAGCGCATGGCGGAGATCCAGGAGGAGATCCTGTGGCTGTGCGAGGCGGCCCACGTGCCGGCCATCTGGGCCACCCAGGTACTGGAGAGCCTGGCCAAGAAGGGCGTGGCCTCGCGGCCCGAGCTCACCGACGCGGCCATGGGCGTGCGCGCCGAGTGCGTGATGCTGAACAAGGGGCCGCACATCCTGGAAGCGCTGGGGACCCTGGACGACATCCTCACCCGCATGCGCGCCCACCAGCGCAAGAAGAGCGCCCGCCTGCGGGCGCTGCACTGGTAGGACCTGCGGGCGGTAACCCGCAACCCGCGCCCTCAGCGGGCGGGATCAGGGCGCCACGGTGAAGGCGTAGCCATAGCGTTCGTAGCCGGGCGAGGCATGGAAGCGGTGGGCCGCCTCGCGCCGGACGCTGCTGGAGAGCATCAGCTTGTAGCAGCCGCTCACGCGCCCTCCTTCTCCCCGCAGGGAACCACGCCCGCCGCACCCGCGGTGACGGGAGACTCGCCGCGCCGGTGGGCCTCCACCACGCGGGCATAGAAGCCGATCATCCGCTCGGCCAGCGCCCCGGCGGTCCACTCGCCCGCCCAGGCCCGCGCCTCCCCGGACAGGCGCCGGCGCAGGCGAGGATCGCGCAGGATTCGCAGCGCCCTGGCGGCGAAGTCCTCCACCGCCTCCGTCGCCACCAGCGCCCCCCGCCCCGGGGCCAGGATGTCCCGGGTCCCCATGACGGCGGTGGAGACCACCGGCACCCCCAACGCCATCGCCTCCAGCAGCACCAGCCCCTGGGTCTCGGTTCGGGAGGCGAACACGAATGCGTCGCCAGCGCGGTAGCAGTCCTGCAGCGCCCCGTCGCGGGCCAGGTAGCCGACGAAGCGCACGTTCCCGGCCAGGCCCAGGGCGGCGGCTTCCCGCTCCAGCTCGTGCCGCGCCGGCCCCTCGCCGGCCACCACCAGCAGTACGTCGGGAATTTCCCGGCGCAGCCGCTCGACCACCCGCAGCAGGAAGCCGATATTCTTCTCCCGCGCCACGCGCCCCACGTGCACCAGCACCGGGCGTTCCGGCCCGATGCCGTGGGCGGACCGGAACCGCTCCCCGTTGCCGGACTGGAAGTCCCGGGGCTCGATGCCGGTGGGGATGATGGCCGCGGGGGTCTTGACGCCATAGGCGCGCAGCCGCTCCAGCATGGCGCTGGAGGGCACCACCAGCGCATCCACGTTGTTGCACTGCCAGCGGGAGAACTTGCGCGCCGCCAGGCGCATGGAGGCGTCCGGCAGCCAGCGCACGTAGTGGTGCAGGTACTCCTCGAAAAAGGTGTGGTAGGACTCCACCCGCGGCAGGCCGAGGCGGCGCGCCAGGCGCACCCCGGCGAAGTGGGCCACGAACGGGGTCTGGACATGGACCAGGTCGTAGCCGCGGCGGGCGAACTCCGGCAGCCGCGCGTAGATGGCCCGCAGCCGCAGCATGCGGTCCTCGGGATCCATGGGCAGATAGCGGGAGGGAATCCTGATCAACCCCTCCGGGTCCGCCCCCTCGATGCCATAGTCGGGCGCCACCAGGGTGAGCTCGTGGCCCCGCTCGGAGAGCTCGCGCCAGAAGGTCTGGATCGAGGTGGAGACGCCATTGATGCGCGGAAAGTAGACATCCGAGACCATCAGGATGCGCACGTGAAGGAACCCCCGTCAGCCGGCCATTCCGACGGGAGTCTAGGGCGGGTGTGTTGAGGGAGTGTGACAGGGGTGTTCCGTGTTCCGTGTTCCGTGTTCCGTGTTCCGTGTTCCGTGTTCCGTGTTCCGTGTTCCGTGTTCCGTGTTCCGTGTTCCGTGTTCCGTGT
>NZ_QPJY01000019.1 GCF_003337735.1 Thioalbus denitrificans
CTTGTAAATTGGACGTTAAGCACCTGTGAGAGTCCCATGGAGACAAAAAAGCATTAATTAACAGTAATTAGCGTAGGTCCGACCCGCGTAAAGCCTCGCGTAAAGCATGCGTAAAGGCGTAAAGCGTTGAATCACCCGGAGGCAAGGAGCAGTGACCGACAAACCAGAAGCCCTATGGCTGCACGCCTATTCGGGCAGGGAAACGGGCCTCATGGTAATCGGCACGTCCGCCTCGCTCCGGGCGTTGGGCCAACAACTGCTGTCCGCGACCGGTGAGCAGGCCGGAGGCATTGCGGGGTGGCCCCCCAGCGTGGCGGAGCCTGAAACGATTGGCCCATACAAGGATGTTGCCGAATTCCGGTTGTCATTTCATGTCCAGGGTGGCGGCACGCCGGGCGGTGGCCTTCCATTGCGGCGGCATACGATGCCGGCGGTGTTCATTCTCGCCATCGGCGTCTGTACGCTGGTCGGGGCTGTCACGATTGCCCGCTGGCTATTCTCGGTGATGTTTTGAGGAGATGCGCGCGGTGCCGTGTTGGGTTCTCCGCTCGCTGACATGTTGCAACGGCCTTGAGCGAGCGGGCAGCAGACGAAAGCGGCCGGTAGCAAAGCGTCAATCGTTACCATCTGTTCCCGGCCTCTGTAGCCGGGAAATATATTTTACGGCCCTCCCTGTGAGATCGGTGGGGGGAAACCACCAGGGACCCATCAACTGCAGGAGGTTTGTCGTGTCAGAGACGTTTCGCGGTGGTTGCCTGTGCGGCGGCGTCAGGTACGAAATCCGGGGCGAGCCGGTCCGTTTCTATCATTGCCACTGCAGCCGTTGCCGGAGGGCGACGGGGACGGGTCATGCCAGCAACCTCATGGTGCGGCTGGGCAGCGCTGCCTGGGTGAAGGGCGAAGAGCTGGTGCGCCGCTACAAGGTGCCTGAGGCGGAGCGGTTCACCACCGCCTTTTGCGGTACGTGCGGCGGCCAGTTGCCGCGCCTGCTGACGGAGATGAATGTGGCGGTGATACCGGCCGGTTCCCTGGACCAGGCGCCATCCATCGTGCCACAGGCGCGGATCTTCTGGGATTCGCGCGCGGAGTGGTCGTGCGCGGCCGGAGACCTGCCGGTGCATCCGGAGAACCCGCCGCGCCAGGATGACCCGCGGGCCAGGTGACGGGGGGCGGGTCCGGCATCCCGGCGCCATGCCCCGCTCTGGAAAACGGGGTCGGTGACAAATTCATATCCTTATCGTCCGTGACCGGTCCCATTCACCCGCCAGGCGTCGGGCGGGGTGCCGCGGAGCGGTGACGACGCCAAGGTGCGGCGCCTCGAAGCTTTTCCAGGCGATCGGTGTTTCACCGCGCGGGCAACAGCCTCATTCGTGCCCCCCGACCAGGCCCTCCTCCAGCACTGCCCTGGGCAATCCTGTTACGCCCGCGTCCGGTAGCGCGCGCCCCGCTGTCGAGGCGAACTGCGCACGCTCGGTCAGGATCGGCGGTGGGGCGGGCCGTTACAGTGGTCGTCGGATTGAGGAGGCACACTGGTGACGGAAGAGAAGGCCAGGGCTTACGCGGCGCGGTTCGAGCGGCTGATCGACTACATCGATCGGCATCTGGACCAGGTGTTGTCGGTCGATGAACTGAGCCGCCAGGTCAACTTCTCCCGCTTTCATTTCCAACGGCAATTCACGAGCCACTTCGGGCTGAGCGTGACCCGCTACGTGCAACTGTTGCGGCTGCGCAGAGCCTCGTACCAACTGGCGTTCGACCGGCGGCGACGGGTCATCGACATCGCCCTGGATGCCGGTTTCGAGAACCCGGAATCGTTCTCCCGCGCGTTCAAGAAGAGCTTTGGACAGACGCCCTCCCAGTTCCGAGCCCAACCCGCATGGCAGCCCTGGGCTGAACGCATGCGGCTACCCGAACGCAAGAGGAGTATTCCCATGGAAGTGAGAGTGGTCGATTTTGCCGAAACGATGATTGCGGTGCTGGAACACCAGGGCCCGCCGGAGCTTATCTTCGAAACGGTGCAACGCTTCATCGACTGGCGCAAGAGCAGCGGCCTGTCGCCCATGGCGACCAGCCGTACCTTCGGCCTCGCCTACAGCGACCCGGCCACCACCGCCCCGGAGCAGTTCCGGTTCGACGTCTGCGGCGAGATAGACGCCCCCGTGCCCGAAAACCCGCAAGGTGTGGGCACCAGGCGTATCCCGGCCGGCCGCTGCGCCGTCGTGCGGCACCACGGCTCGACCGATCGCATCAGTGACAGCGCCTACTACCTCTATCGCGAGTGGCTGCCGCAAAGCGGCGAGGAATTGCGCGACTTTCCACTCTTTTTCCACTACGTGAAACGGATCCCCGATACCCCGGAGCACGAACAGGTGACCGACGTCTACCTGCCTTTGAAATAGGTCCAGTCGATAAAACCGGCACGGCATCCTGGATAAGAGGGCGGTGACAGATGCCTATCGTTATCATTTGTCATCGACCCCCCTTAATCCGGTCGGGGCTGACCGGTTCCACCCATCGCATGGGAAAGGCCGCCCGGGTAACCGGGCGGCCTTTTCCGCAACACCTGTGAACCTCCCTAGCGCCCCTGCCGCTCCCGCTTCGCCCGCAGGGTCGCCCGGACCATCTTGCCGAAGGCCTTGTCCTGCTGGCGGGAGCGCTGCTCCCGCCGGCGGGTGTTGGCCGCCTCCTCGGCCTGCAGGCGCAGGTAGTGGTCCAGCTCGTCGGCCGTCAGCCCGCCCGCCTGGACGGCGGCGCGCACGGCGCAGCCCGGCTCCCCCTGGTGGGTGCAGTCGGCGAAGCGGCACTCCGGGGCCAGGGCCTCGATGTGGGCGAAACGGCGCGCCACGCCGCCAGCCACGGGCGGCAGCCCCACTTCCCGCAGGCCGGGGACATCGATGAGGCAGAGCTCGCCCGGCAGGCGGTGAAGGGATCGGCTGGAGGTGGTGTGGCGTCCCTTGTCGTCGTCCTCCCGCGTGGCCCCGGTCGCCTGTCGCCGGATGCCCGCCAGGTTGTTGAGCAGGGTGGACTTGCCGACTCCGGAGGAGCCCACCAGCGCGAGGGTGGTGCCGGCGTCCAGCCACGCCCCGAGGGCGTCGCGGGCGCTGTCGCGCAGCAGGTCCAGGGCGACGACATCCCCCGCGCCCCGCAGGCGCCGGCTGACCTCGCCCGCCACGGCCGCGGGATCGGGGCAGAGATCCGCCTTGCTCAGCACCACCAGCGGGGTAACCCCGGCCTGGGCCGCAATCACCAGGTAGCGCTCGATGCGGTGCAGGTTGAACTCACGGGTGAGGGCGGCGACCACCAGGAGCCTGTCGACGTTGGCGGCGATGGCCTGGGAATCGCTGCTCTCGCCGGGGCGCAGGCGGTGGATGAGCGAGGAGCGCTCCAGGCGCTCCACCGCCCGGTTCGTCCCCGGCTCCACCAGCAGCCAGTCGCCCACCGTGGGACGGGCGATCGGGTCATCCGGGAACAGCAGGCGGCTGCACAGGGTGACGGGGAAGCTGCCGCCGCCGGTGTCGGCGCGGACCGCGTTGCGCTCGAGGTTGACCACCCGCGCGGGCGTGTACCGCTCCAGTTGCTCCAGCGTCAGCTGCCGAAAGAAGAAGTGGCGCCAGCCGAGGGGCTGGAGCAGGGAAAAGTCGAAGAACATTGCCTTGCATCCTCATGCAATAGTCGAGTGACGACACGACGCCGCGAAAGCGGCCTCGCATCAGCGAACGAGGATGAGTGCCGAACCCGGCACCGGCGACGGCGGAAGCCGTCTCAGGTGCGCAGGCCGGCGGCTGCGGCAATGTCCATCGAGCCTCCGGCGTAAAGGTATGGAAAGAGAAACAGGGACATTATAGCGGAAACGCCCCTTGCCGACGCTGCCCGGGTTGCGCAGGTCCTGCCCGCGCAAACGACCGCGGGTATCGATTGTTGAAATTTTGTAGATGTGTCATCCCCGCCACCTTTCCTGCCCGCCGATGTTCTATCCTGCCCTCACGTGATGCCCGGCCGGGTTGTGCCCGGTGGGCGGCGATTCGGAGGATTCCACAGGCAACGGGACCAACGCTTTATGTCATATGCACACGCGCGAGAACTGCCGGGCCGGAGAATGTTCCTGCGTCTGCTGGCCGGCGGGGCCGCGGCCGGGCTCATGGGCGGGCTGTGGGTGCCGGAGGCGGTGGCGGCGGAGCCGACGCTGGGGCAGCAGGTCAACGCCCACATCCAGAAGCTGCGCCGGGCCGGGAGCATCCCGTCCGACGAGCGCACCGCGTGGTCGGTCTACGACTTCACCACCGGCACCAAGCTGGTGTCCATCAACGAGGACAAGCCGCTGCAGGCGGCCAGCATGATCAAGCCGTTCCTGGCCCAGGCCTACTTCTTCCGCCACCAGGAGGACAGCGGCAAGTACCCCTACGACGATCTGATCCGGGCGAAGCTGGAGGCGATGATCCGGCACAGCGACAACCATGCCTCGAACTTCTTCATCAATCGGGTCGGCGCCGACCGGCCGGCCCCTGAACGGCCCCGGGAGGTGGAGCGGGTGCTGAAGCGCTATGCGGGCGGCATTTTCCGGCAGACCTCCATCGTCGAGTTCATCCCCAGCAACGGCAGGACCTATCTCAACCAGGCGTCGGCCCACGACTACAGCCGGTTCCTGTACGCCATGTGCGAGGACCGGCTGCCCTTCGTCAAGGAGATAGAGCACTACATGGGGCTGCCGAACCGCGACCGGATCCAGGACGGGGCGGACGCCGTACCGGGCAGCGTCGAGCTCTACCACAAGAGCGGTTCGACCGCCCACGTCTGCGGCGACATGGGCGTGGTGGTGGCCAGGGACGCCAAGGGCGTCCAGCACCGCTATACCTTCATCGGCATCATCCAGAAGGACAGCCGGGCCAAGGACTACGGCGGCTGGATGCGGGCGCGCGGCGACGTCATCCGCGAGGTATCGGGCCTGGTGTACAACTTCATGCGCGGGCGCCACGGCCTGGTCGGCTGAGCACCGGCCGGCGGGGTGGCCGTCAGGGGCTGCGGATTTCCCGCTGAATGGATTAAAGATCTGCATAATCAAGCGGATGGCGTGCGGCGACCGGCTGCCTGCCACCCTTCTCCCGCGGCTGTGGCTCCCGGCGCATAGGCTTGCAAAAAGTAGGTGATTGGCATAACGTTTCCGCGCGCCGGGGAACGGAATCCAGGTTTCGTGCCCAGCACCGAACTGTCTCACTCCAGGAGAAACTGCATGACCTTTCGCAAATCCGAAACCACCCGCCGTTCCTTTCTCAAGACCCTGGTCGTCGTGCCGGTCGCTGCCGCCGTGGGCTTCAGCAGCCGGGTGATGGCCGCGCTCGTCACCGCCGACGATCCCATGGCCAAGTCCCTGCAGTACACGGCGAACAGCGACAAGCCGGACCAGCACTGCGCCAACTGCACGCTCTACCAGGGCGGCGATGCGGCACAGGGCGGCTGCCCGCTGTTCCCGGGGAAGGAGGTGGTCTCCACCGGCTGGTGCGTATCCTGGGCCCCGAAGCCCTGAGGCGTTCGCCAGGTGCGACCCGAGAGCCCGGCCCTGGCCGGGCTTTTTTGTTCCACCCCCCCGGGCTCCGGGCGCACGATCGCGCCCGCCGGCACCCGGGCACGCCGGTTCGCCCCGCCGGCCCATCCAGGCCGCACCCGCCGCCCTGGTCGGCTGGCATAGCGATCCCCGTTGCGTGATCTATCCTGAACTCAGGGGAATCGGTATCTGTCCAGGTCATGGCGCTCCCCGGGTTTCCGCGCGGACAATCCGGAAGCGTCCGCTTTCGCCTCATGAGGAGGTGTTCCCATGCCTATGATCCCGCAGGGGTTGCCGACCATCAAAAGGGGTTCCCAGGGGCCCTACGTGGCCTACTGCCAGAACCTGTTGAATGCCCGTGGCGCCGCCCATCCGGTGCTGTGGGTGGACGGCATCTTCGGACCCAAGACCGATGCCGCCGTGCGCCTGTTCCAGACGATGAGGGGGCTGGTGAGCGACGGCATCGTCGGGCCGCTGACCTGGGCCGCCCTGGAGGCGGGCCCCCCGCCCATCAAGAAGCGCCCGGCCGCCCAGCTTCCCCCCGTTCCGGCCACCGGCGGGCTGTGACCCGCCACGCGGCACAAAAGCCGGGGCAGGGCGGAAAAGTGAAACGTATTCCGCCGGATGGAATCCGGCGGGAAGGGGTGTGTCGGGCCGTAGACCGGCCCTCCTGCGCAATGTCCGGGCGCGGGCGCCCGGTGGCCGGCCCGGCAAACCATCCAGTCGGGTGAGAGGGACCTTGCCTGATTACCGCAGGAGCCCCATGGCGGGCGGATGCCGTTTTCTCACCGTCAATCTCCTGGCCCGGCGGGGCAACGACCCGCTGGTCCGCCGCATCGACCTGCTCCGTGAGGCCTTGCGGCTGGTGAAGCGGCGTCACCCGTTCCGCATCGAGGGCCGGGTGGTGCCGCCGGACCCTATGCACTGCACCTGGCCCCCGCCGAATCTTGATTAAAAAGCCTTGTGTCTCTACTGTCCCTATCACGCGTCTACGACAAGACCGCCCTGGACAGATACGGGAGCCGAACCATGGATTACTCCGTGAAGCTGTTGTTGAGCGAATTCGTCACCCATGACGTGAAGCGGTTCATGGTGAGTCGCCCCGAGGGTTTCGAGTACCAGACGGGCCAGGGCGTGGAGCTGGCCGTGGACGAGCCCGGCTGGCGGGAGCAGGGCCGGCCCTTCACGCCCACCTCGCTGCGTGACGCCCCGGTGCTGGAGTTCATCATCAAGGCCTATCCGGAGCACCACGGGGTGACCGCCAAGCTGCACACCATCGCCGCCGGCACCAGCCTGCGCATGTCGGCGCCCTTCGGCACCATCAACTACCAGGGCCCGGGCACCTTCATCGCCGGCGGGGCCGGCATCACGCCGTTCATGGCGATCCTGCGCGAGCTGGCCTCCGAGGGGCGGCTGGAGGGCCACAGCCTGCTGTTCAGCAACAAGACGCCGTCGGACATCATCTGCATGCAGGAGCTGCAGCACTACCTCGGCCCCCGCGGCCGGTTCCTGTGCACGCGCAAGAGCGACTGCAACTGCCCCGAGGGCCGCATCGACAAGGCCTTCCTCGAACAGCAGATCGACGACTTCGGCCAGAAGTTCTATGTCTGCGGCCCGCCCCCCTTCGTGGAATCGGTCAACGGGGCGCTGCGGGAACTGGGCGCCGATCCCCAGGCGCTGGTCTTCGAGCAGTGATGCCATTGAAGCGTGCGCGCCGCGCCGCGCCACCGCGGTTCGCGCCACAGCATCCGGCCCCGAACCGGTCGCCGTGAGGAGCCCCCGTGAGCGACGCCTGGGTGATTGCCGTTGCCGCCGCCGTGCTGCTGCTGCACGGCGGCGTGTTCCTGCTGACGCAGGCGCTCCATTCCCTGTTCTGGCCCGTGCCGGCGCTCAACGGCGCGATCGCCGGCGGCGTGCTCTTCTACTGGCTGGACCGCTGGGAGACACCCGGGACCCTCGCGGGCGCCGACGGGCTGTTCCCCCTGGTGGAAGGGGGCGTGCTGCTCCTCTCGGTCCTCGGCCTGCTCGGGATACTGCCCGCCCGCGGCCCGCACTGGCTCATCTTCGCCGTGAACGCGATCCTGGCGCTGGCGTTCCTGGGCTTCATGCTGGTCTTCCGGCTGGAGCGCCTGTTCTGAGGCCCGCGGCCCGGCGTCCGCACCCGGGGGCATGATGCGATTCCGCGGCCTGCACCACGTCGAGCTGTCGGTGCCCGACTACGACGACGCCATCCGCTTCTACGACCGGATGTTCGGCTGGCTCGGCTACCGCAGCTTCTGGACGCTGGACATCGGCTACCGCTCCACCTACTACATGGCGCGCTGAATTGACGATTCGCCTTCCCCTGCGCCGGCCGGGCGGGCAGCATGGGCGGGCGCACCCGCGGGAGAGCGGCAGGGAGTCACGGGCATGAGCAACCTGGCGAACCATGTGCTGGTGATGGCGGGCGGCTACTTCGCCATCATGAACCCCATCGCCAACGCCGCCATCTTCACCAGCCTGACGGCGGGGATGGACGCGCGCGTGGCGCGCCGGATCGCCCTGCGCTCGGTGGCCACGGCGTTCGCCATCGTGCTGGCGTTCATCCTGCTCGGCAAGCTGGTGTTCGAGTTCTTCGGCATCACCCTACCGGCGCTGCGGGTCGCCGGCGGCATCATGGTCTTCCTCATCGGCTATCACATGCTGCACGGCCGCCCATCCGCCGTCCACGCCGCCCCCGAGGGGATGGACGACGGGGCGGACTCCATCGCCGTCAGCCCGCTGGGGATCCCGATCCTGGCCGGCCCGGGCACCATCGCCGTGTCCATGAGCTACTCCGCCACCAGCGATCTGTTGCAGATCGGGGTCAACGCCCTGGTGTTCCTCGCCCTGTGCGCGGTGACCTACCTCTGCTTCCGCCTGGGCGAGCGGGTGGAGAACCGCATCGGCGCGAGCGGCCTGCGGGTCACCACCCAGCTCATGGGGCTGATACTCGCCGTCATCGGGGTCCAGATGGGCATCGACGGCGTCCTCGGCGCGGTGGATCTCTACCTCCACCCGGCGGGCGGATGACGGCCGGCGCCCGCGCTTGACCGCCGGGGAACCCGGCCCCGACCACCGCCCCCGCGACGATGCGCTCCACGGTCCGCGGCGGGAAAGCCCGGGCGCCGCGGGCTATGCTTTTCTCAAGGAAAGCAGGGAATCGACCGCGACCGGCATCAGGCCAACGACGCCCCGCCTGCATCGCAGGGGCGTGTTCCCTGGCGGGGCAACCAGGCATGGGAGGGCGCGTGGACAGAACACTCGCCGATGTGCGGCATGACCATGGCTGGTGCGCCTACGGGGAGGACCGCCACCGGGTCGATCCCATCCCCTGCCGCGGGATCACCGGCTACCGGCTGGAGCTGGTCGGGAGCCGTTTCGGAACGGCCCGCATCGTGGAGGAGCGTTTTCCCACGGCGGAGGGTCCGGGTTCGGTGACGGTCCGCTGGGATCACGGCATCTTCGGCAGCGTGCACTACCGCCTGCTGGCCGATGTCGAGGCGCGACTGGTGGATGGGCCGAGCCTGCTGATCACCCGGGTGGAGTTCGATCCCAACCCCATCCCCCTGGGCTCCGTCCCGGCATGCCGCGTGACGCTGCTGAACTGCGGTAGCGTGCGTATCGGCAGCAGCCCGGAGCAGCCGATCGCCGATCACTTCATCCTGGCCGTCCCCACCCTCTGGAACAGCGCCGGGGAGGTGTTCGACTTCTCCGCCCTGGGCCTGCGGCCGGGACAGTACCAGCAGGAAATCACCGTCAATCTGGAGCCAGGGGAGGAGACCGTCCGTGACTGGACCGCCTCCGACCTGATTCCCGATTCCGTAATCACCCGCGGCTACGTGGGCGAGTACCAGACCCGGGTCGAGTTGCAGGACCGCAGGCTCGACTACGAACGGGATCTGTCGACCCGCTCCGAACCCGTCGATATCGCCTTCGTCTAGCGCGAGGGGTACGCCATGCCCTGCCAGTACTTCGAGATCACCGATGTATTCGGGAACGAACCGGATGCGGAAGGTCAGCCGCGCAGCGTGACGGTCAAGGGGGTCGCCCTGATCGGCTGTGACCAGGTCGAACAGGTGAGCGTCTGGCTGGGCGTGCCGGCGGGCGGCCGCACGGCGGCAGTGGAGGCCGCATTCGAGCTGAACGGCAGCGGCGAGCGCACCCCGAACTGGATCGCCGTCCTGCACGATCTCTCCGATCCAGGCGACCCGGACGAGAAGGGTCTGGTCAAGTGCCGCAAGAGCGCCCTCGAGGCCTGTGCGGAGCTCACCCTCGACGGGGATGTGCTGCAGGAGGACCGGAAGCTGTATGACTTCCTGTTCTGCTGTCCCTGGACGGTGCTGCTTGAAGTTGTCCGCCCGGACGGCACGGTGGTCGGGGGCGGGGGCCCGGTCTATGCCGATCTCGAGCCCGGCTCCTACGTGGTCCGGGTGGTGTCGCCGGCGGAGGCGCCCGATGCGCCGGCCCTCGCCTACGCCTGGTACGTCGATGATCATCTGCGGGCGGGCGAGGAGGAGAGTCAGTTCTACTACCGGCTCGAGGAGGGAAGCCACGCCATACGGGTCCAGGTCGGCCAGGCCGGGTGCGACCCGGTCCCGGGAACCGTGACCCTGGCGGCCGCCGCGCCGCTCGCCTGTCCCGAGACGGTGCGGATCATCGAGCGGAGCATCTCCGCGGCCTGCACGGACGGACGTCGTGAGGTGACTCTGGAGGGGGTGCTGACGGGCGCTGGGGCCGGCATGCGGGCCGCCTGGGAATTCGGGGACGGCGGCCCCTTGGGGGTGATGGCGATCGGCGCCGGTGACATCGATGCCGGGGGTGTCGCCACGCTTCGGGTCGTGCATGGCTACGCCGCACCCGGCGACTACCCGGTGGAGCTATATCTCCTCGATGCGGACGGCAATCGCGCCGGAGCCTGTCCCGACGCGGGCCATGAACTGCGCCTGAAACCCTGTGAGCCGTCCGGGGGCGGCGGTGGCGGCGGTGATCAGGGCGGTGGCGGCGAGGGAGGAGACGAAGGCGGCGGGTGCTGGCTGGCGCTGCTCTTCATGGCGCTGGGGCTGTTCGCCGTGTTCACCTTCCTGGTCTATTCCCCCTGCGTCCCGTATCTGCTGATCGGCTCGCTCGTGGGGCTCGTGGTCCTGGTCGTGGCCGTGATCTTCGCGGCTATCACCTGCGACCGCTGCCGGATTTTCCGCGCCCTGGCCTGGGCCATCTGGTGGGCCATCTTCCTCGGTGGGCTGCCGGGCCTGCTGGGTTGCCCCCCCGGTGCGGTACCGGTGATTACGGTGCTGGCGGTGCTCCAGGCCGTGGTCATCGCCGCCATCAACCACATCGAGGGCTGCAAGGTGCCGGTGCCGTGGGAGTTCCCGTTCTGCAGGCGGGTGAACCGGCGCTTCTGAGCGGCGGGTGATGGACAAGTGCCCTGTTTGCAACGGCACGGGGTTCCGGGAACGGATGCATTCCTGCGCCGTCCGCCGGGGAGCAAGACGGGTTCCCTGCCCGATGGGATCGCCGCCGAACCCTTGTGTTCCATGTCCGAAGTGCATGGGGAAGGGCGGCGTGCGGATTCCAGCCGCAGCGCCGTGGCGTGAAACCAGTCGGATTCCCCGCCCGGGACGTCTTCGTTGATAGAATCACCTCCTTCCCATAACCCACAGACCCTGAAGATGTCTCCCGATCCGGAAACCCTCCCCGTCGTCGCCGTCATCGGCGGCGGCCCAGCCGGCCTCATGGCCGCCGAGGTGCTGGCGGCGGGCGGGGCGCGGGTGGCCCTCTACGACGCCATGCCCTCGGTGGGGCGGAAGTTCCTGCTGGCCGGGCGCGGCGGACTGAACATCACCCACTCGGAGCCGCTCGACGCCTTCCTGGACCGCTACGGCGCCCGCCGGGAGGCCATCGGGCCGCTGCTCGCCGATTTCGGCCCGGAGGCGCTGCGGGCCTGGGTCCACGGCCTGGGCGTGGAGACCTTCATCGGCACCTCGGGCCGGGTCTTCCCCGCGGAGATGAAGGCCGCGCCCCTGCTGCGGGCCTGGCTGCACCGGCTGCGGGCGGCGGGGGTGGCCTTCCACGTGCGCCACCGCTGGCTCGGCTGGGACGCCGAAGGCGCGCTGCGCTTCGCCACCCCCGCGGGGGAGCACCGCGCGCATGCCGGGGCGGTGGTGCTGGCCCTGGGCGGCGGCAGCTGGGCGAAGTTCGGCTCCGACGGGGCCTGGGTGCCGCTGCTGGCCGGGCGGGGCGTGGCGGTGGCCCCGCTCCGGCCCGCCAACTGCGGCTTCGACGCCGACTGGAGCGAACACTTCCGGGCCCGCTTCGCCGGCGCGCCGGTGAAGCCGGTGGTGCTCTCCTTCACGGACGCCTCCGGTGCCGGGCACCGGCGCCAGGGCGAACTCGTGGTGTCGGCCACGGGCGTGGAGGGCAGCCTCGTCTACGCCCTCTCCGCGCCCCTGCGCGACACCATCGAGGCCGCCGGGTCGGCGCTGGTCCATCTCGACCTGGCGCCGGGGCGGGAGCGGGGGCGCCTGGAGCGGGAGCTGGCGCGGCCGCGGGGCGGCCGCTCCCTGGCCAACCACCTGCGCGCCCGCGCCGGCATCGCCGGGGTGAAGGCCGGGCTGCTGCGGGAGCTGGCCGCGCCGGAGGCCCTGGCCGACCCGGTCCGGCTGGCGGCGGCCATCAAGGCCCTGCCGCTGCGGCTGCTGCGCCCGCGCCCCCTCGACGAGGCCATCAGCAGCGCCGGGGGCGTGCGCTTCGAGGCGCTGGACGCGGGGCTGATGCTGCGGGAACTGCCCGGCGTGTTCTGCGCCGGCGAGATGCTGGACTGGGAGGCGCCCACCGGGGGCTATCTCCTCACCGCCTGCATGGCCAGCGGGCGCCGGGCCGGGGCCGGCGCGCTGGCGTGGCTGGCACGGGGCGGAATCCGCTGACCGCTGTCCCGCCGGCGCAGTAGAACAGCCTCAAGTCCGACAGGCTGCTATGCTCCTCTGACACAGAGATAACCGTGGACCGGGCAGCACCGGCCCGAGCCCATGGAGCCCACCAGAGGAGGATTCCGCATGAACCGCACACTGATTGGCGCATGCCTGCTGGCCGCGGCGACGGCCCACACCCCCGCCCATGCCCAGGGCGAGTCCATGGTCACCTATCGCATGCTCAGCCCGGAGACGGCCCTGGAAGTGGCCCAGGCCACGCAGCAATCCTGCCGCGACGCCGGCTACCAGGTGGCGGTGGCCGTGGTCGACCGCATGGGCATCGCCCAGGTCACCCTGCGCGACCGCTTCGCCGGCCCCCACACGCCCGACACCGCCTGGCGCAAGGCCTGGACCGCGGTGAGCTTCCGCAGCGACACCCAGTCGCTGAGCGATCGCATCGGCGCCGGCCAGATGCCCTCCAGCCTGCAGGACATCACCAACGCCCTGATGCTGGGCGGCGGCGTACCCATCGAGGCCGGCGGCTCCATCGTGGGCGCCGTGGGCGTCTCGGGCGCCCCGGCCGGCGACCTGGACGACAAGTGCGCCCGCGCCGGCATCGCCACGGTGCAGGACAAGCTCAACATGTAGACCCGGACGGTGCCGCGCCCGGACTGGCGCGGCACCGGTCCCGGCTGCCGGTTGCGAGTCGCCAGTTGCGGATGAATCCGCCCCCACAACCCTTGCCCCCTGCCCCCTGCCCCCTGCCCCCTGCCCCTTATCCCTTGCCCCTTATCCCTTATCCATTATCCATTATCCATTATCCATCAACCACTTACCCATTGGCGCGCCGATCAATAGTCATTCCATATCATCGGCATAGAAACAATCCAATTTACACATGGACTGGACGCTGTAGGCTGGTCACCAGGCAGAGATCGTTCCCGGAGGGACGCCGCCATGACCAAGACCCTGAGCTTCGCAGTGATGCATTTCACCATCGCATTCGCCGTGGCCTACCTGCTGACCGGTGACCTGGTGGTGGGGGGCGCGGTGGCCCTGGTGGAGCCGGCGGTGAACACGGTGGGCTACCACGTCCACGAGAAGGTGTGGGCCTTCTTCCGCGGCGTGAAGGGGGAGCAGCGGGCCGGGGCGGCGCCCTCGGCGGCCTGAGAAGCCGCTTGACGGATGTGCCGATGCGCCTTGCCAATTACCCTGGAGGTTCTTGATCTGCTATGTTTTTTCCAGGCGGTGGCTGGTGCGGTTCCGCCCCTGGAGGCTCCGGATGGATCGCCAAGGGCGCAACCGTACACTCGAGGCGCCGGATCGAGCGCCCGCACCGCCGCTCCCGTGATTGACGCGACGGGGTTGAGGCATGTGAGCTCAACCGGAAGTTGACCCGGTACCCCGGCCCCATCGAGGGCCCGGGCGCTGCGTTGCATCAGGGAGTGACACCATGTCCGCGTTCCCGACCGCGCTCTCCTACCGGCAGCCCGCCTGGAAACGCCTGCCACCCGAGCGCCGGGTGCTGGTCGGCGTCCTCGTCGTGGTGATGATCCTCGCCTCCGCCGCGCTGGTCTATCTCACCGGCGGGATCAAGTACGTCTACTCCCACAGCATGTACCTGGCCATCCTGCTGGGGGCGTTCGCCTACGGGATGCCGGGCGGGCTGGTCACGGCACTGGCCGGAGGCCTGCTGCTGGGCCCGTGGATGCCGGTGGACACCCTCAGCGGGGAGATGCAGCAGCCGGTCAACTGGCTCCTGCGGCTGGGTATGTTCCTGCTCGTGGGCGGGCTCGCCGGCGCCGGGGTGCAGCGCCTGACCGAGCGGGCGCGGCAGCTGGCCTGGGTGGCCTACCACGACCCCGCCACCGGCCTGCCCGGCCGGGCCTGGCTGGAGGAGGCGCTGCGCGGCGATCCCGCGCTGGCCGTGGTGGTGCTGCGGCTGGAGAACCTGGACGAGCTCAACAACACCTTCGGCGTGGGGGTGGCGGACGAGCTGATCCGGCAGGCGGGGGAGCGGCTGCGGGAGCGCCTGCCCCAGTCCACGGGCGTGTTCCAGAAGGAGGGCAACAAGCTGGCGCTCACCCTGCCGGACCGGCTGGTGGGCGAGGAGCCGGCGCTGGTGAGCCTGGCCGCCGCCGCCCTGCGCGCGCCCTTCCTGCTGCAGGAGGTGCCCGTCCACGTGACCGCCCACGCCGGGCTGGCGCGGGTGGAGTTGGCCGGCGAGGATCCCCTGCTGCGGCTGCGCCGGGCCGGTATCGCCGCCTACCAGGCCCATACCGAGCTGCGGGATCTCCACATCTACACTCCCTCCATGGACAGCGCGGCGCGCGAGACCCAGGCCCTGCTGGGGGAGCTGGGGCCGGCGCTGGAGCAGGGCGAGCTGCGGCTGCACTACCAGCCCAAGGTGCGGCTGGCCACCGGTGCGGTGGAAGGCGCCGAGGCCCTGCTGCGCTGGCAGCATCCCCGGGTCGGGCTGGTGCCGCCGGGGCGGTTCATCGGCCACGCGGAGCAGACCACGCTCATCAACCCCATCACCCACTGGGTCATCGAGGCCGCGCTGCGGCAGCTGGCCGAGTGGCGCCGGGCCGGGCTGGACATGGGGGTGGCGGTGAACCTCTCCACCCGCAATTTCTCCGACCCGGAGCTGGCGGGGCACATCCACCGCATGCTGGAGGCCACCGGCGTGCCCGGCGGCTGCCTGGAGCTGGAGGTCACCGAGTCGGCCATGATGCTGAACCCGGACCGGGCGGCCGCCATCCTCTCCGAGCTCGGCGACACCCGCGTCACCATCTCCATCGACGATTTCGGCACCGGCTACTCCTCGCTGGCCTACCTGGACCGCCTGCCGGCGGCCTGCATCAAGGTGGACCAGAGCTTCGTGCAGCGCGTGGAGACGGACAACGGCGCCCGCGAGATCGTCCGCGCCGCCGCGGCCATGGCCCATGCCATGGGCATGGAGGTGGTGGCCGAGGGGGTGGAGAACGCCCGGGTGCTGGACCTGGTGACGGAGCTGGGCTGCGACCTGGCCCAGGGCTTTCACCTGTGCCGGCCCCTGCCGGCGCCGGAGTGCCGCTCCTGGATGGAACAGCCGCGCGGTTTCCCCGCTGCGGTGCCGCAACCGGCCTGATCCGCCGCGGGGCGGGACGCCGCCCGCCCTTTTCCTGGGCCGCGCCATCGGCCAGAATGCGGTATCTCCACCGGGTCCCCCAGCCGCGACAGCCCATCGACCTTGAATCCGCTCAAGCGCCTCGCCTCACAGACCGCCATCTACGGCGTCAGCAGCGTCTTCGGGCGCTTCCTGAACTACCTGCTGGTGCCGCTGTTCACCTACACCTTCGCCCCGGCGGAGTACGGCGTGGTGTCGGAGTTCTACGCCTACATGGGCTTCCTGGCGGTGCTGCTGGTGTTCGGGCTGGAGACGGGCTACTTCCGTTTCCGCGAGGGCGGGGAGCATGCGCCGGAGACGGTCTACGCCACGGCGCTGCGCTTCGTGGTGCTGGCCAACGGCGGCTTCTTCCTGCTGCTCCTGCTGCTGCAGCAGCCCCTGGCGGCGCTGCTGCGCTACCCCGACCACCCGGAGTACATCTGGTGGGTGGCCGCCATCCTGGCGCTGGACTCGGTGGGGCTGGTGGCCTTCGCGCGGCTGCGGGCCGAGCAGCTGGCGGTGCGCTTCGCCGCCATCAAGGTGATCGAGATCGGGGTCAACATCGGTCTCAACCTGTTCTTCATCGTGCTCTGCCGGCGGGCCTTCGAGTCCGATCCCCACTCCCTCCTCGGCGGGCTGTGGAACCCCGCCATCGGCGTGGGCTACATCTTCCTCGCCAACCTGGCCGCGAGCGCCGTCAAGCTGCTGCTGCTCGGCCCCCAGCTGCGCGGGGTGCCGGGCGCCTTCGACGGGGCGCTGTTCGCCCGCCTCATCCGCTACTCGATGCCGATGGTGATCATCGGCTTCGCGGGCATCGTCAACGAGATGCTCGACCGCGCGGCGCTGAAGTACCTGCTGCCCCACGATCTCGAGACCAACCTGGCCCAGCTCGGCATCTACAGCGCCTGCTACAAGCTCTCCATCCTGATGACCCTGTTCATCCAGGCGTTCCGCTACGCCGGCGAGCCGTTCTTCTTCGCCTACGCCAGGCAGACCGACGCGCGCCGCATCTACGCCCAGGTGCTGAACGCGTTCGTCATTTTCTGCGTGTTCATCTTCCTGCTGGTCACCCTCTACATCGACTTGTTCAAGTTCTTCATCGGCGCGCCCTACCGGGTGGGGCTGGAGGTGGTGCCGGTGCTGCTGCTGGCCAACCTGCTGCTCGGCGTCTACGTGAACCTCTCCATCTGGTACAAGCTCACCGACCGCACCCTGCTGGGCGCGGGCGTGGCGCTGACGGGGGCGGCCGTCACCGTGGCGCTGCTGCTGTGGTGGGTGCCGGTGTACGGCTACATGGGGGCGGCCTGGGCGACGCTCGTCTGCTACGCCGTCATGGTGGCGCTCTCCTGGGCGCTCGGCCGGCGCTACTACCCGGTGCCCTACGACCTGAAGCGGGTGTTCGGCTACCTGGCCCTCGGGCTGGCCCTCTACGGCGCCGACCGGCTGCTGGTGGAGCGCGCCGGGCTGCACGCCTTCCTCGCCGGCACCCTGCTGCTGGCGGCGTTCCTGCTCATCGCCTTCACGCTGGACGGGCGGCGGCTGCTGCGCGGGCTGCGCCCGGCCTGAGGACTCGACCCGGATTTCCCGCCATCCCACGGCTGCGGACGCCGATCCGCTCGCCGTGGCGGAACGCCACACCCGGCCGGATGAATCCGGCCCTACACCGCTTCAGCTCCGTACGCCCCGTCACGCCGGCGCACCCGCTTCGCGCCATGCTGGGAAATCGGGCTCAGCCGCCGGTTCCGGCGGCGCGGCGGGTCTCGCCCGAGAGCAGCCACAGGGTGGTGGTCATGGCGACGGCGGAGCCCAGGCACCAGAGACAGGTGGCGCCGATGACGAAGGGCTCCAGCGCCGTGAGGCGCATGGAGAAGAGCACGCCGGCCAGCGCCACGGCCCAGGTGACCCAGCGCCAGCCGCCGCCGCGGGGCGACAGCCCGCGGCCCACCAGCCAGGTGAGCAGGAGCAGGGTGTAGCCCATGACGCCGAGCACCCCCAGGGGAATGTCGAACAGCTGGGCGTACTCGCTCTGCTGCACGGCGTTGCAGCTGCCGATGGGTCCGCACACCGCCTCGGTCCCGGTGATGTGGGTGTAGGCGAGATAGGCGGAGATGAACAGGCCGGTCATCAGGCTGAGCGGCACCAGCGCGGAGGTCCGGGCGCTGCGCCGGCCCGGGCGGCGCACCCGCGCCAGGGCGTGCAGCAGCGCCAGCGCCATCCCCACCAGCACCACCACCGCCAGGCCGTTGGCGATCCGGTCCCGGGCCGGGAGCCCGCCCGCCGGCGCCGCCGGCGGAACAGCGGACGGCGCGCCGGCCACCCGCCCGCGGACGGTCTCGATCCCGGCCGGGAGGAGCGCCTCCAGCCCCGGCAGGGCGGGCCAGCGGGCGGACGCCGGATCCGCGGCCAGGGCCTCGAAGCCGTCCCCGAGCCCCGCCACGATGGCATCCAGCCCCCGGAACGAACGATCGCCCACCCGCACCACCGGCTCGTCCACCGGTGCCTGCCCGGCCTCTCCCGGCGCCTGGTAGACCCCGGCCCCGGCGGGGGTGCCGGTATCGACGGCCGCCAGCTCCAGCCGCGCGCCGTAGCGCTCGAAGAGCAGCGGCGCGACGTAGTCGAACAGCTCGTCGCAGGCGCTGCAGCCGCTGGCGATGAAGACCACCGCGCGCACTTCCGGCGCGGTGGCCGGGCCGGCTTCGGCGGGCGCCTGGGCCGCGGCCGGGACGCTGAGGAACAGGAGCAGCCAGAGCAGCAGGTGAGGAGCGAAACGGGTCGGAATCACGGACACGGGCCTGGTGGCGGATGACGGGACGGGCATTACCTTAGGCACGGCGGGTGATTTTCGCAAGGACGCCTGTCAGTCTCCTTCCGCCGGGTGTAGGATTCCAGCTCGGTTCCCGCGGGAATCCACGCACCGGGGAGGGAGCGCCCATGTACGAGGGGGAGCGGTTCAACAGCATCACCCACCTGCTGGGCGCGGGCGCGGCGCTGGCGGGGCTGGTGGTCCTGGTGGTGATCGCCGCCGGCGAGGGCGACCCCTGGAAGATCGTCAGCTTCTCCATCTACGGCGCCACCCTGCTGGCGCTCTACACCTTCTCCACCCTCTATCACAGCGTGCGCGGCCCGGCGAAGTCGATCCTGCGCCGGCTCGACCACCACGCCATCTACCTGCTCATCGCCGGGACCTACACCCCGTTCATGCTGGTGGCCCTGCGCGGCGCGCTGGGCTGGACCCTGTTCGCCGTCAACTGGGGGCTGGCGGTGGTGGGCATCGTGCTCGACTCCCTGCCCCGCCCGGGACGCCGGATCCTGCCCATCGTCATCTACCTGGTGATGGGCTGGATCGGGGTGATCGCCCTGGGGCCGCTGCTGGAGTTCCTGGCCCCCGCGGGCGTGGCCTGGCTCCTGGCCGGCGGCATCCTCTACACCGTGGGGGTGGTCTTCTATGTCTTCGACAAGCGGGTGCGCCATTTCCACGGCATCTGGCACCTGTTCGTGCTGGCGGGCAGTCTCTGCCATTATTTCACCGTGGCCCTCTACCTGGCCTGAGGGCCGGGCCGCGGCCAGCCGTCACCATTCAAGGACAGCGTCATGAGTACGAACAAGGCACTGCGCATTGTCCCGGCGCGGGCGCGGGATGTGCCCCGGGTCCTGGAGATGATCCAGGAGCTGGCCGAGTTCCTGGAGCTCTCCCACGAGGTGGTGGCCACCGAGGAGAGCCTGCGCGAGGCGCTGTTCGGCCCGCGGCCCAGCGCCGAGGTGGTGTTCGCGGAGATCGGCGGCGAGGTGGCCGGCTTCGCCCTGTTCTACGATATCTTCTCCACCTTCCGCGGCCGCTGCGGACTGCACCTGGAGGATCTCTACGTGCGCCCCCGGTGGCGGGGGGAGGGCGTCGGCCGCGGCCTGCTGGCCTACCTGGCGCGGCTGACCCGGGCGCGCGGCTGCGGCCGCCTGGAGTGGTGGGTGCTGGCCCACGACGAGCGGGCGGCGGCCTTCTACGAGGCCGCCGGCGCCATGGCCAAGGACGAGTGGAACATCTACCGCCTCACCGGCGAGGCGCTGCGGGACCTGGCCGCCGAGGGGGGCGATGACCCCCTCAAGCCCCTGCCGGGCGCTTGAGGCAGGTCAAGGCGCGGCCGGCGGGCGCGGCTAACCTGACCTGGAATCCTCCTCGATTCCCGGATCGGGTGCTCGCTTCGGCCTGCAGCAAACGCGGGCCGTTTTTTTCTGCCGCCGCCGGTGGCGGACAACCCTGACGACGGCAAGACAGGCCTATGAAGACCCTGGGACAGAAGATCGCCATCGTGACCGCCGGTCTCTCCTACCTGGCGGCGGTCGGTTGCGTGGCGATTGTCATCGTGCGCGAGGATGCCGGGCAGATGGACCCCGTCAAGGCCAGCCTGCTGGCCTCGGTGGTGTTCTTCGTCGGCGTCGGCTACGTGCTGCAGGTCATCGGCACCGCCCGGCTCAAGGGGATCCTCTCCCGTCCCGGCAGCGGGGATCACACCGGGGAGTAGGCGGGCGCGCCGCGGGGTTGACGGGTCCGGGCCGCCTCCGTAACTTGCGGAAAACTGAACCGGAGACTTCGCCATCGATGCGACTCGTCCTGGCTGTCGTGCTCGCGCTGCTGCTGCCGGTGCCGCCGGCCGCGGCGGTGTCCCTCGGGCAGGGTGATCAACCCGTCCCGCTGGGCGCCTGGTACCAGGTTCTCGAAGATCGCGCGGGCACGCTCACCCTGGAGGATGCCCGGGCGGCCGCGGCCGCCGGCCGGTTCCGGCCGGTGCACGGCGGGGAGGATCCGAATTTCGGCTACTCCACCGCCACCTTCTGGCTGCGGGTTCCCCTGGAAAACCACCTCCCGGAGGCCTCCCGCTGGCTGCTGGAGGTGCCGTTTCCCACCCTCGACAGCGTCCGGATCCACCTGGTGGACAGCGCCAGCGGGGCCCTGCTCGCCCGCCAGGAGGCCGGCGATCGGGTGCCCTTCGCCGAGCGGCCCTATCCCCATCGCCACTTCGTATTCCCCATCACCCTGCCGCCGCACCGGCCGCTGGCCCTCTACCTCAGGGTGGCCTCGGCGGGCAGCCTCACCGTGGGCGCGACGTTGTGGCCGCCGGAGCGCTTCAGCGTCGCCAGCCGCGATGCCTACCTGGCCCTCACCCTCTACTTCGGGGTGCTGGTGGCGCTGTTCGCCTACAACCTGCTGCTGTTCCTCTCCCTGCGGGACCGCGCCTATCTCTACTACGTCCTGTTCGTCGGCTCCATGGCGGTGGGGCAGGGGGCCTGGAACGGCCTGTTCTACGAGTACCTCTGGCCCGGCGCGCCGGCCTGGGCCAACGTGGCGGCGGTCGTCGGGTTCAACGCCACGGGGCTGTTCGGCGCCCTGTTCTCCCGGGTCTTTCTCGGCGCCCGGCGGCAGGTGCCGGCGCTGGACCGGGTGATGCGCTGGTGCGCCGCGATGTTCGCCGCCCTGATCCTGGCCCTGCCGCTCGTTCCCTACCAGGTCATCGCCGTGGCCACCTCGGTCACCGGCGTGACCTTCTCCCTGGTGGCGGTGGCGAGCGGGGTGGTGTGCCTGCGCCGCGGCTACCTGCCGGCGCGCTACTTCCTGCTCGCCTGGACCCTCCTGCTGGCGGGCACCGCGGCACTGGGTGCGCGCAACCTGGGCTGGCTGCCCACCAACTTCCTGACCCTGCACGCGATGCAGATCGGCAGCGCCCTGGAGATGCTGCTGCTCTCCTTCGCCCTGGCCGAGCGCATCCACCAGCTGCGGGCGCAGAAGGAGGCGGCGGAGGCGGACGCCATGCAGGCCCGGCGCATGGTGGTGGAGACCCTGGCGCGCACCGAACGGGACCTGGAGCATCAGGTGGCGGCGCGCACCCGCGAGCTGAGCGAGCTCAACCGGAGCCTCCACCAGCAGCACGGGCTGCTGGAGCGCCAGGCCCTGCGCGACTCCCTGACGGGCGTGGCCAACCGGACCCAGCTCGATGTGCGGCTCGGCGCCCGGCTGGCGGACGGCGACGGGCTGGTGGGCGTGCTGTTCATCGACCTGGACGACTTCAAGACGGTCAACGACACTTATGGCCACTGGCTGGGGGACCGGCTGCTGCAGGTGGTGGCGCGGCGGCTGGAGTGCTCGGTGCGCAGCATCGACACGGTGGCCCGCCTCGGCGGTGACGAGTTCGTCGTCGTACTGGGGCGGATGCAGAGCGCCGAGGCGCTGCTGGGGGTGGGGGAGAAGATCATCGCCCAGCTGGGCCAGCCGGTCACCATCGAGGGGCTGCAGCTGCGGGTCAGTTGCAGCATCGGCGCGGCGCTGGCCCCCGACGACGGGACCGAGCCGGCCACCGTGATCAAGCACGCCGACCGGGCCATGTACGAGGCCAAGCGCGGCGGCGCCAACCACATCAGTCCCGCCCTGGGGCTTTCGCGCCGGCTGGCCCGCGCGGCGGCGCCGGCGGCGACCGGAGAGCCGGCGGCGGAGGGAATCCCCGGCTGAGCCGCGCCGGCCATCGACTTCTACCGCGCCCTCGGCGGCGAGCCGCTGGAGGAGTGGACCGGTTTCCGCGTCAGCGGTCCGGCGCTCCCGCGCGGCGACGGCTATGCTTGCAACTGCCGTCACGCGAAAAGGAGAGCCGCGATGCGTAGCCTGCCCCTGCTGCTGGCCCTGTTCTGCCTGCCCCTCCAGGCGGCCGATCTGCCTGAGTCCGGGGACCATCCCCTGCTGAAGCGGTTCGGCGGTTCCGAGATCGTCGGCTACGAGGTGAAGCGGTTCGACAGCTACCGCCTGCAGACCTCCACCTACAGGAGCTACGACCTGCAGACCAGGCGGCGCGCGTTCGCCGAGCCGCCGCTCGACATCGAGGGGAAGATCACCCGCATCTGGTACGAGTCGGCGGGGGAGACCAGCTCCACGGAGCTGTTCCGCAACTACCGCAACGAGCTCGAGGCCGCCGGCTTCGCCATTCTCTACGATTCCACACGCGACGACGCCGCCACCGGCTGGAACAGCTATCTCGCCCCCTTCGGCCAGAACGCCATCCGCACCAACCGCACCCGCTACGTCTTCTACGGCGCCGACAGCCAGGGCATCCGCACCCTCAGCGCCCGCCTGCCGCGCGCGGAGGGCGATGTCTACGTGGCGGTGCTGACCGTGGAGTGGCCGAAGGACGACGCCATCTACAAGTCCCGGCGCGGCGCCTATGCCGCGGTGGACATCATCGAAACCCGCCCGATGGTGCAGAACATGGTGGTGGTGAAGGCCGACGAGATGGCCCGCTCCATCACCGAGACCGGGCGCATCGCCCTCTACGGCATCCACTTCGACACCGACAAGGCGGCCATCCGGGACGAGTCCCGGCCGGCGCTGGAGGAGATCGCCCGGCTGCTGCGGGAGAATCCCGGCCTGAACCTGCACGTGGTGGGCCACACCGACAACGCGGGCGGCCTGGACTACAATCTCGGGCTGTCCCGGCGCCGGGCCGACGCGGTGGTCGCGGCCCTGACCGGCGAGTACGGCATCGAGCCCAACCGCCTCACTCCCAACGGAGTGGCCTATCTCGCCCCCGTGGCCAGCAACGCCACCGAGGCGGGGCGGGCGCAGAACCGCCGGGTGGAACTGGTGCCGAGGTAGTGTGCGGCCGGCCCCGCCGGCTTCCGCTACACTCCCCGTACGGGCAACACGGGCGGGACTCCCATGCGCAGGGTCATCCTCTACATCGCCACCAGCCTCGACGGCTGCATCGCCCGGCCGGACGGGGCGGTGGACTGGCTGTTCACCGACCAGGACTACGGCTACGGGGCCTTCTACGCCGGCATCGACACGGTGCTGATGGGGCGGACGACCTACGAGCAGGTACTCGGCTTCGGCGACTACCCCTATCCCGACACCCGGGGCTACGTCTTCTCCCGCACCAGCGCCGGCCAGCGGGACGCCCATGTCTCCTTCGTGGCGGACAACCCGGCCGACTTCATCGCCGCCCTGCGCGCGCAGCCGGGGCGCGACATCTGGCTGGTGGGCGGTGCGCAGCTGGTGCACGCGTTCCTGGAGCGCGACCTGGTGGACGAGTTCGTGCTCTCGGTCCACCCCCTGGTCCTGGGCGAGGGCATACCCCTGTTCCGGGGGCCCCACCCGACCCGCACCCTGCGCCTGAAGGAGGCCCGCACCTTCGACACCGGCCTGGTGCAGCTCACCTACGGGCGGCGGATGCTGCGCGCGCCCTAGCAGCCTGCGCCGATGCATGACGAAGTTCGCGCTTTGCACCGCTGGAGTATCCTATGCTACTGAGTAGCAAGGGGCATTGCTGACCGCCCGGGAAGGGCGGTGGTTCCACTCCGGAGGTGCAAGGGATATGTCGAAAAAGCGCAATACCTCGCTGTTGTCGCTCGTACTGCTGGGCTTTGTTCTCTACGTGGCCTACACCCAGTTCACGCTGTTCGTGATCCTGCCGATCGAGGATCGGAGCGCAGGCGAGACCCTGGTCATCAACCGGCTCGAGGGACATCATTTCGTGGAGAGCGCCGACGCCATCTGCAACCGGACCCGGCACGAGGTATCCCTGCTCTGCCGCGGCGAGGTCGTGGCCGGAATCAAGAAATCGGCCCGCATCTTCCTGACCCTGCCTTTCAGCGAACGGCTCTACCTCTGGTCCACGGAGGGCAAGCGCTACAATTTCTGATCGGGCTCTTCCATCCCGGTGCCGGGCGGATCGGCGCCGGGTGCGGTGTATGGATACAGGGTGATTCTCCATGGAACGGAAACCGGATGACCGGCCCCGGAGGGGCCACTGGCGGGGCAGGGCAGCGTTTGCCCTGCTGCTGCTTCTGACGTGCGTCGCGGCGGCCGGCAAGGGCGACGTCCACTCCCCGCAGCGGCGTCTGGCCGAAGATCGGGCGGTCCTCGATCGGGCCCGCGCCGGATTGGCCGCGTCCCTGGACTTCTTCCGCTCCCACCCGGAAGGCTTCAACTCCGAAGCGGCCGGCCGCGGGCGTTTCCCCGCCCGCGCGGCACGGATGTCCGCCTGGGTCGCCTGGAGCAGCGTGCTTGATTATCTCCGGTTGCTGGAACAACTGCGTGACCGGTGGATGCCCCGCTTCGACGCCCGCGACCTGACCCGTGACAGCGACGCCTTCGCCCTCGGATACGGAGCCTTCCTGGCGGGGTACCGCTACGCCCTGGAGTTCATCGGCGAGGTGGAACGCAACCCCTGGATGGATGGGATCCTGGACCAGGATGTCCCGGAGATCGGGCTGCCGGCCGGAACCTACACCAGGTTCAAGATGCACTATCTCAACAGCCTGCGCGCCACCGAATTCGCCGCCCTTGAGGTGGTCGCCGGGATCCGGAAGCGAAAGGGCTGGTCGCCACCGGGTACGGTTCTGTCGGATCGCGATTTCATCTGGCGCATGGGCAAGGGGCGGGGCCTGGTTCTGACTGCGCAGAACGCAGTGGACGTTCTCAGGGGAGGGTTGCATTCCGCCTGGCTACCTGTGCAGACGGGTGTGTCCCGGTTCATGGGCGATACGCGGGTCCGCCGGGAGGGTACCGCGCTGATCTCCGCTGCCCAGGTCCGGAGTCTGATTCCCCGGCTGCTGCCCGGGGACATCCTCCTGGAGCGCCGTGAGTGGTATCTCTCCAACCTCGGGCTGCCGGGGTTCTGGACCCATGCCGCGCTCTACGTGGGAACGCCGGAGGAGCGCCGGGCCTTCTTTTCCGGCCCGGAGCTGCAATCCTGGCTGGAAAGGCGGGGCGGTGCCGGCGGGGATTTCGAGGACCTTCTGCAGCGTCGGTATCCGGAGGCCTATGTTCACAGCCTGGAGGCACAGGCGGAGGGTGTGCCGCGGGTGCTCGAGGCCATCGGCGAGGGGGTCACGTTCACCGCACTGGAGCATACCGCGGCGGCTGATTCGCTGGCCGTGCTGCGCCCCCGCCTTTCCCGGCAGGAGAAGGCCGCGGCACTGTATCAGGCATTCCATTACAGCGGACGGCCCTACGACTTCGATTTCGATTTCCGCACCGACTCGGCGCTGGTCTGTTCCGAGTTGGTCTACAAGGCCTATGAGCCTGGTGGGTCCCGGCAGGGACTGCCCCTGGAGACTGAGACCATCCTCGGGCGGCCGGTGGTCACGCCCAACGGCCTGGCGCGGCTCTACGACCGCAATGCCGATACCGCCGCCCCCCTGTTCGATCTGGTGCTGTTCCTCGATGGCTACGAGCGAGGGGAGCGGGCGGAGGAGTCGACGCCGGCAGCCTTCCGGGCGAGCTGGCGGCGCCCCAAATGGCACGTGCTCGTCCAGGAGCCGCCGGAACCCGCGCTTCCCGGCAGTGCGGGGGAGTCAAGGCTGTGATCGTGGCCTTGCTCCCTGGCGGCGTTCGGCCCGACGCCGGCGCCGGCTCCGCTCATGGAGCGCACGCGCTACAATTTCCACATCGGATGACCCGGGACAGAAACCGCGGATGGACAGATTCGACGAGATGTCGCGCCGGCGCAGGCGGGCGCACCAGCGCCTGCTGGAGCTGAAATCGGGCGTCTATGCCGCCTTCCTCGACATGGAGCGGGCGGCTTTCGGCGACGGTGCGCTGGCGAAGCGGCACAAGGAGCTCATCGCCGTGGGCATCTCCGTGACCATCGACTGCGAATCGTGCATGCAGTGGCACATCGAGCAGGCGGCGCTGGCCGGCGCCACGCCGGAGGAGGTGCTCGAGGCGGTGGAGGTGGGCATGGAGATGGGCGGCGGCCCCGCCACCGTCTCGGCCCGCTTCGCCCTCGAGGTGATGGAGCGGGTCTTCGGCGCCGGATCCCCGTGACCGTCCACTACCGCCATGTCCAGTTCGGCACCCTTCAGGTGGTCCTGCTGGGCGGGGCCGCGCTGGTGGTGCTGGCGGTCATCGCCGTGAAGGGCTGGCACCCGGCCCTGGGCGTGGCGCTCGCGATCCTGGTCCCGGCCCTGCTGCTGTTCTGGCGCCTGGTGGTGGAGGTGGACCCGCGCGGAGTGAGCCTGCGCTTCGGCGTCGGGCTGATCCGCCGGACGTTCCCGCTGGCGGAGATCACCGCCGCGGAACCGGTGCGCAACCGCTGGTACTACGGCTGGGGCATCCGCTACACGCCCCATGGCTGGCTGTTCAACGTCTCCGGCCTGGAGGCGGTGGAGATCACCCTCGCCCCGGGCCGGCGCTACCGCATCGGCACCGACGAGCCCCGGGCCCTGGCCGCGGCCATCCGCACGGCGCTGGAGGAGAGCGGGGCCGGCGCCTGACCGGCGCCGGGCCGCGCCGGCGGCGGGGGATGGTGTAGCCTTCGTGACGGACGGTGCAGAGAGGAGAACCCCGTTGGAACCCGAGATCCGGCCGGCGTCGACCGACGCCGACATCGCCGCCTGCTTCCCGGTAATGGTCCAGCTCCGCCCCCGGCTCGCGGCGGGGGAGTTCGTCGCGCGGGTGCGCGCGCAGATGGAGCAGGGCTACCGGCTGGCGGCCCTGCGCGAGGCCGGGGCGGTGCGCGCCGTGGCCGGCTACCGCACCGGCCTGAACCTGGCCTGGGGCCGGTTCCTCTACGTGGATGACCTCGTCACCGCCGCCGACGCCCGCTCCCGGGGCCACGGGCGGGCGCTGCTGGCCTGGCTGGAGGCCGAGGCGCGGCGCCTGGGCTGCGACCAGCTGCACCTCGATTCGGGCCGGCAGCGCGTCGACGCCCATCGCTTCTACGCGCGCGAGGGGCTGGACGGCGGCAGCCTTCACTTCATGAAGCGCCTGCGGGAGGAGCGTTGAGCGCCCGCGCGCGCCCCGGCCGGGCGG
Organism: Thioalbus denitrificans; assembly: GCF_003337735.1. Lineage (NCBI taxonomy): Bacteria > Pseudomonadati > Pseudomonadota > Gammaproteobacteria > Chromatiales > Ectothiorhodospiraceae > Thioalbus > Thioalbus denitrificans. The sequence goes on from NZ_QPJY01000019.1 coordinate 27,408, forward strand.
CGCCGCGGTTAACGGGGCATCCCCATGCGTGAGCTGCACACCGAGATCCTCATCGAGGCGCCGGCCGAACGGGTCTGGTCCATTCTCGCCGACCTGGCCGCCTACCCCGACTGGAACCCCTTCATCACCGCGGCCGAGGGCGTCCTCGAGCCGGGCGCGCGCCTGACCCTGCGCATCGAGCCCCCGGGCGGGAGGCCCATGACCTTCCGCCCGCGGCTGCTGGCGGTGCTGCCCGGGCGCCAGCTGCGCTGGCTCGGCCGGGTCGGCGTCCCGGGCCTGTTCGACGGCGAGCACGGCTTCGGGATCCACCCGGAGGGGGAGGGGCGGGTGCGCCTGGAGCAGTGGGAGCGCTTCGGCGGCTTCCTGGTGCCCTTCCTCTGGCGGCGCGTCGCGGCGCCGACCCGGGCGGGCTTCGAGGCCATGAACGCGGCCCTGAAGGCGCGCGCCGAGGCCGCCGGGACGCCCTGAATGTGTAGAATAGCGCCTCGCCCCCGAACGTCACGGAGAACACCGGTACCGAGATGGCCAACGAAATCCGCCTGAAGCACTGCCCCAGCTGCCGCATCACCGTTTCCGCCAGCCACGACACCTGTCCCGAGTGCGGCGCCGTCCTGGAGCCCGGGGAGGCGCCCCGGCGCCGGCTGACCCCCGGCCAGCGGCGGCTGCGGATAGGCGTCATCGCCATCCTGGGCGCCCTGTTCGGCCTCATGTTCGGGGCGCGCATGGGGCTCTACGACGGCTCCGGCGGGATTTTCTCCCTCCTGCTGATGGTGGGCGTCGGCGCCTTCTGCGCCGCGATCCTGGGGCGGCTGGCCCTGCGCTGAGGCGCGGAGGTCCGATGCCGCGCCACCCCCAGCCCCGGCCGCCGGCGGGCGCGCCCGCCGACGATCACCGCCTGGAGCTGACGCGGGACCATGCGGTGGTGCGATTCTCCACGCCCCGCCCGGTGCTCAGCTCGGCGATCCACAACGGCGGCCTGGTGGAGGCGGCGGGGGCGCTGATCCTGCGGGTGGCGGCCAACCACGACGGCGCCGCGGCGGGGCACGAACCGCCCCGGGCGACCCTGGCGCGCCGCGCCCGGGCCCTCGGTCTGGCGCCGGCGACCGTGGGCATGATGACCTCCGCGTCACTCGATTCGCTCCGCTACGTGGCCCTGCGCGAGGGCGGCGTGCGGGTGGCGGCGCTGGTGACCGCCGGCGTCTCCAACGCCCGCCGGGCCGGCGACCGGGCCGAGTGGCGGACCTTCGACCCGCCGCCGCCCGCCGGCGGCACCATCAACACCCTGGTGCTGACCGACGCCCGCCTCGGGACGGCGGCCCTGGCCGAGGCGCTGATGGTGGCCACCGAGGCGAAGGCCGCGGCGCTGCAGGGCCTGGGGGTCTTCTCCCCGGTCTCGGGCGGCACGGCCACGGGCACGGGAACCGACGCCACCGCGGTGGCGGGCGGCCACGGGCCGGCGGTGGCCGAGTGGTGCGGCAAGCACACCCTGCTCGGGGAGATGATCGCCCGCGCGGTCATCGACGCCCTGACCGACTCCCTGCGCGGCTGGGTGTGAGGCCGCGCCGGGGGCGCGCCGGAGGCGTATAATTCCACCCCTTACCGGCAACCCACTTCCCCCTGCGCCGGGTCGGGAGCATCCATGGACCTGCAAGTCTGGATTACCCTGCTCATCGCCGCCATCCTCATCAGCCTCTCGCCCGGGGCGGGAGCGGTCACCTCCATGAGCTACGGGCTCACCCACGGCGTGCGCAACGCCTTCTTCGCCGTGCTCGGGCTGCAGCTGGGCTGGATGACCCAGTTCCTGGTGGTGGGCATCGGCCTGGGCGGCATCATCTCCGCCTCGGTGACCCTGTTCACCCTCATCAAGTGGATCGGCGTCATCTACCTGGTCTGGCTCGGAGTGCAGAAGTGGCGCGAGTCGGGGGAGCTGAAGCTCAAGGGCGTGGGGGTGGCCTTCTCCCCCTGGCGCGCCTTCTGGCAGTCGGCACTGGTGAACCTCACCAACCCCAAGGCGCTGGTGTTCCTGGTGGCCCTGCTGCCCCAGGTGCTGGATCCGCACCGGCCCCAGCCGCTGCAGCTCACCCTCATCGGCCTCACCCTGCTGGCGGTGGACCTGGTGGTGATGACCGGCTACAGCGTGATGGCCTCGCGCATGCGCCGCTGGCTGCGCAACACCCGCGCGGTCATGTGGCAGAACCGCGTCACCGGCACGGTGCTCATCGGCGCCGGGCTGCTGCTCTCCACGGCCCGCAACCGGGTCTGACGCCGCGCGCGGCCGGTCGCCCCGCGGGCCGAAGCGGGTTAATCTTTGCAGAGACATTCAGGGAGGGCCCATGTCCGACGTCAATCCCATCGTGCGCCTGCTCGACGCGCTGCACTTCGCCGCCGACCGGCATCGCGACCAGCGCCGCAAGGACAGCGCGGCCTCGCCCTACATCAACCACTGCATCGAGGTGGCGCAGGTGCTGGCCGAGGCGGGGATCACCGACACCGAGGTGCTGATGGCGGGGGTGCTGCACGACACCGTGGAGGACACCCGGACCACGCCCGCCGAGATCGAGGCGCGCTTCGGCGCGCGGGTGCGGGGCCTGGTGGACGAGGTCAGCGACGACAAGTCCCTCCCCGGCGGCACGCGCAAGCGGCTGCAGGTGGAGAACGCCCCCCACGCCAGCCCCGATGCGCGGCGCATCAAGCTGGCGGACAAGTACTGCAACGTGCACGACATCACCGGGCGGCCGCCGGCGGGCTGGCCGCGCCGCCGCTGCCTGGAGTACCTGGACTGGGCCGAGGCGGTGGTGGCCGGCTGCCGCGGCCTCAACCCCGCCCTCGAGGCGCGCTTCGACGCCGCCCTGGCCGCGGGCCGCGCGGCGCTGGACCCCGGGGCGGACTGAGCCGCCGGGCATGGACGCCGCCCGCTACTGGCTGGCCCTGGCCCTGCTGGTGCTGATGCCCCCGGCGCTCCTGCACTGGTTCATCGTCCACCCCTTCATCCACACCTGGCGCCGGCTCGGGCCCGTCCGCGCCTATGCCCTGGTGTGGACGCCGCTCATCCTGCTGATGATCCTCCTGTTCCAGGCCCGGGGCGTGCTGCTGGCGCGGGAGTTCGGCACCCGCTGGCCGCTGGTGATCGCCGGGGGCGCGCTGCTGGCCGCGGCGCTGGGGCTGGCCCTGTGGGTGCGCCGCTGGATGAGCGTGGCCATGCTGCTGGGGCTGCCGGAGATCGCGCCCGGGCGCTCGCCCCCGCGGCTCGTCACCGGCGGGCCCTACGCCCACGTGCGCCATCCCCGCTACCTGGAGCTGTCCGTGGGCCTGCTCGGCTACGCCCTGCTCACCAACTACCTCGCCACCTGGGTGCTGTACCTGCTCGCCCTGCCGGCGCTGTACGCGGTGGTCCTGCTGGAGGAGCGCGAGCTGCGCGAGCGCTTCGGCGCGGCCTACGCCGAGTACTGCCGCCGCGTGCCGCGCCTCATCCCGCGCCTGAGGTAAGCTGTCCGCCTGTTTCCCGAACCGGAGAGCCGATGCAGGAGTATCTCGCCGCCGGGCTGCTGCTGGGCGCCGCGGCCGGCTTCGCGCCGGGCCCGCTGCTGGCGCTGGTCATCAGCGAGACGCTGGCCCACGGCGCCCGGGCCGGCGCGCGGGTGGCCGTCGCGCCGCTGCTGACCGACCTGCCCATCATCGCCCTGACCCTGGGGCTGCTGGCCGGGCTGGCGCGCCATGACGCGGCCCTCGGCCTGCTGTCGCTGGCCGGCGCGGCGCTGGTGCTCCGGCTCGGCTGGGAGAGCCTGCGCGCCCGGCCGCCGACGGCGGCGGCCCCGGCGGACGCCCCGCGCTCCCTGCGCCGGGGCGTGCTGGTGAACGCCCTCAGCCCCCATCCCTGGCTGTTCTGGATCGGGGTGGGCGGGCCGCTGGTGGTACGGGCCTGGGACGGTCCGGGCTGGCCGGCCGCGGCGGCCTTCCTGGCCGCCTTCTACGCGCTGCTGGTGGGCGCCAAGCTGCTGCTGGCGTGGTTCGCCGGCCACGCCCGGGCGCTGCTGCGCGGCGGCCTCTACCGGGGCGTGATGGCCGTGCTGGGGCTGCTGCTGTGGCTGTTCGCCGCGCTGCTCGTGCGCGACGGCCTGGCGCTGCTGGGCTGGCCGTGACGCGCGCACCAGGCACTACACTATGACTGAACACGGAACACGGAACACGGAACACGGAACACGGAACACGGAACACGGAACACGGAACACGGAACACGGAACACGGAACACGGAACACGGAAC
>NZ_QPJY01000020.1 GCF_003337735.1 Thioalbus denitrificans
ACACGGAACACGGAACACGGAACACGGAACACGGAACACGGAACACGGAACACGGAACACGGAACACGGAACACGGAACACGGAACACGGAACACCAACTACTCCGTACGCAATCCCTCGTCCGGCCCGTCCCCGTCTCCGCTGCGCTCGTACTCGGCGATCACCTGGGCCCCCAGCAGGAGGATGATCGCCGCCGCCTCCAGGCTCAGCAGCACGATCACCGCGCTGGCCAGGGAGCCGTAGATGACGTTCACGAAGGAGAGGGTGGAGAAGTACCACGTCAGCAGGTGGCGGGTGATCTCCCACAGCAGCGCCGCGGTCGCCCCGCCGATGAGGGCGTGGGAGAGTGCCAGCCGGCCCACCGGCATCACCAGGTAGAGGGAGGCGAGCAGCAGCGCCTCGCCGGCCACGCCGAGGCCGTAGACCAGCCAGCCCGGCAGCGGCCCCACGGTGAAGGTGCGGCCCAGCAGGGTGAGCCCGTCGGCCTCCATGCTGTGCAGGGCGCCGGTGACCAGGCTCACCAGCAGCAACCCCGCGGCCAGCAGCAGGATGTAGCAGTAGGGGATGATGGCCGAGACCAGGAAGTGGCGGCGGCGGATGGCCACCCGGTGGAAGAAGATCACCGACATGGCGTTCTCCAGCACCGTGAAGGCCAGCGAGCTGAAGAACAGCAGCACCGCCAGGCCCACCGTCCCCACCACCTTCCAGTTGTCCAGGAACAGCGCCACCTGCGCCATCAGCGCCTCGGCCCGCACCGGCGCCAGCAGCTCCAGGTAGGCGCGGGTGATCTCCAGCAACGGCTCCCGGTCCACCACCTGGGACAGGCCCACCAGCAGCAGCGCCGCCATGGGCACCACCGAGAGCAGGGTGTAGTAGGCCACCGCCCCGGAGAGCAGGAGCCCCTGGTTGGCCCGGAACCCGGCCAGCACCCGGCCGAGAAAGGTTGCCCTGCCCTTGACCCGCAAATCGGTCATCAGAGCCCCCCGGAAGCGTCAGGACAAGGCGCGGCGCGCAGGGAAGGGTGGTTCCCTTTCGAAGCGCCGCAAAGCAGGACCGGCGCTTCCGGGGGGCTCCCTTCGGGCGCGCCGCTGGGCGGCCATCCGCGGCGTTGCACCCTCTTGAGGCAGAGCAACTGCCCCGGCGAGGATGCGCCTTGCGTCTGACCGCCCAGCGGCTCGCTGAGGGCCGATTTGCGGGTCAAGTGCAGGGCCGGGGGGCGGGCGGGGTCGCGGGCCGCGCGGGTGGATGACTCGGACATGGGTATCCTGGTCGGGGATCTCTCCTTTCAGCTTAGCGCGGATTGCCCGGCTGGCGGCCGCGGGGCGGGTGAAAATCCGGGGGTGACGGCGCTGCCCGGGCCCATGGCGCCCGCGCCCCGGCAGCGGCTATCATCGCGGCACAGGGAGCCGCGCCATGCACGATCACTCGCACCACCACAACCACAGCCACGATCACCACGACCACCACCACGGGGCCACGGGGCGGGTGCTCTGGATCGCCCTGGCGGCGACCCTCGGCTTCGCGGTGGTGGAGGCGGTGGCGGGCTGGTGGTCGGGGTCGCTGGCCCTGCTCGGCGACGCCGGCCACATGTTCAGCGACAGCACCGCGCTGGGGCTGGCGGCGCTGGCCGCCTGGGTGGCGCGGCGGCCGCCCTCCACGCGCCACTCCTACGGCCTCGGGCGGGCCGAGGTGGTGGCGGCGCTGGTCAACGCCCTGCTGATGCTGGCGGTGGTGACCGGCATCGTGGTGCACGCCGTGGAGCGGCTGCAGAGCCCGGTGCCGGTGCGCGGCGCGGCGGTGCTCGGCGTGGCGGCCCTGGGGCTGGGGGTGAACGTGGTCGTGGCGCTGCTGCTCAGCCGCGGCGGCGGCGGCCTCAATGTCCGCGCGGCCCTGCTGCACGTGCTCGGCGACCTGCTGGGCTCGGTGGCGGCGCTGCTCTCCGGCGCGGTGATCCTCTACACCGGCTGGATGCCCATCGATCCCCTGCTGTCGCTGCTCATCTGCGCCATCATCCTGTTCTCCAGCCTGCGCCTGCTGCGCGAGGCGCTGCACATCCTGATGGAGGGGGTGCCGGCCCACATCACCCTGGAGGAGGTGGGACGGCGGATGGCGGCGGGCGACGGCGTGCGCGAGGTCCACGACCTGCACGTGTGGACCCTCTCCTCGGGGCACGTGGCCCTCTCCGCCCACGTGGTGGTGGAGGATCTCGGCGCCTGGCCGGCGGTGCTCACGGGCCTGCGGGTGCGGCTGGAGGAGGAGTTCGGCATCACCCACACCACCCTGCAGCCCGAGCCCCTCGACCGGCCCCTGCGTCCCATGCCCTATCCGCGCTGAGGGGCCGGCGGCCCGATCCCGGCGACGCTCCCGGGGCGGTGGGGTAAAATCCCGACCTCCACTGTCAGACGACCCCCCCATGCCCCCGGATTCCACCTCGCCGCCCGGCCGTCCCACCCGCCCCCTGCTGGCCGGGGTGCTGCTCTCGCTCGCCGTGGCGGCGGCGGTGCTGCACGCCTTCTGGCCGGCCTTCCCGCGGCTGGTTTCGGGCCTGGCCGGCTGGGGCGCCGGCCTGCTGCTGTGGCCGGGCCTGCCCGTGCGCACCCGGCGCCAGGTGCTGGCGCTGCTGGCGGTGGGGGTGGCGGGGCTGGCCTGGGGCTGGAGCCGGGGCGTGGCGCCGGACCTGGCCTGGGCCCTCTCCGCCAACGCCGCGCTCATCGCCATGCTGGCCGCGGTGAGCTTCCTGCGCCTGGTGAGCGATCCCGGCGGGGAGGGCGCCCGGACCCTGCCCACCGGCCCGCGGGCGCTCGGCTCCACCCTGCTCGGGGTGCACCTGTTCGGCGCGGTCATCAACCTCTCCACCGTGTTCATCATGGGCGACCGCCTGGAGCGGTCCCGGGGGCTGGAGCGGCGCGCGGTGATGGTGCTGGTGCGGGGGTTCGCCGCCGCCGCCCACTGGTCGCCCTTCTTCGCCGCCATGGCCGCGGCCCTCACCTTCGCCCCGGGGGCGCAGCTGCAGCCGCTGATGGCGGTGGGCGTGCCGCTGGCGGCGGTGGCCCTGCTCATGACCCTCTACGACGCCCGCCGGGTGGGCGGCGAGCCCTTCACCGGCTACCCCATGAACCTGCGCGGGCTGTGGCTGCCGGGGCTGCTGGCCGCGGCGGTGCTGGCGGCCCATGCCTTCGCCCCGGCGCTGCCGGTGCTCGGCATCATCACCCTGTTCGCGCCGGCGCTGGCGCTGGGGGTGATGCTGCTGCGCGGGCGCGAGGGGCGGGTGCTGCTGGCCCGCCACGTGGGCGGCAACCTGCCGCGCATGGGCAACGAGCTGGCCCTGTTCCTGGCCGCGGGGGTGATGGCGGCGGGGCTCGGCAGCGTCTTCGCGGCGCTGGGCGGCTGGGTGCCCTTCACCGGCTACGGCGTGATGGAGGCGGGCATCACCCTGGCGGTGATGGTGGCCATCGCCCTGGTGGGCGTGCACCCGGTCATCGGCGTGGCGGCCTTCGGCACCCTGCTCGCGCCGCTGCACCCCGATCCCAACCTGCTCGCCATGACCTTCCTCGCCGCTTGGTCGCTGGGGGTCTCCAGCAGCCCCTTCTCGGGCATGAACCTGGCCCTGCAGGGGCGCTACGGCGTGCCCGCGCTGGACTTCCTGCGCTGGAACCTCTTCTACAGCGTGCGCATGATCGCCGTGACCGTCGCCGCCATGGCGGTCTACGTCGCGCTGCGGGGCTGATTCGGCGGCGGCCGGCGGGCGCGGCGCCGGGGGAAGGATCGGGATCCAGGCACCATGCTGTTCCTGAGGACCGGGCGGCGCCGGCCATGCAACGTACCTTCGGGCGGGTCAGCCGCCAGCTGCGAGAATCGACGGGAGTCCCATGAACGCAACCGATGCCCCCACCGCTCCCAGGTGCCCGCCGGCAACGGCCGCAGCGACGTGCCCGAAGCCGCCGGGAATCTCGCGATCCCGGGGCAGGGTGTCCCGCTTGGTCTGGATGCCCCACTGTCAGGTCGGTAAGCTAATGGGCAGCTGCACGCACGCAGGCTGCGTGTAGACGAGCTGCCGCAGAGCCGGTGATGCTCCGGGCCGGCCTTGGGCTGGAAAAATGGATGCTCGACAGGGAGAGTCCGTCAAATGCCGGAGACGGTACGGAAGAGGAAGAGCTGGACGCTGATGATCTACATGGGGGGGTTCAACGACCTCGACCCCTTTGTGCTCGAGGATCTGCAGGAGCTCGAGACGGTGGGCTCCACGGACAGCGTCAACATCATCGCCCAGTTCGATCTGGCCGGAGAGGCGGGGGTCGCACGGCGGCACTACATCACCCGCAACCGGACCGGCGGCGCGTTCGCCTCGCCAGAGGTCGGCCACACGCGTACCGAGCCCAACGTGGGGGACCCGCGGGAGCTGCTCGATTTCGTCACCTTCTGCGCGAAGAACTACCCTGCGGAACACTACATGCTGACCTTCTGGGGTCACGGACTCGGTGTGTTCGACAAGAAGGCCGCGGACACCGGCCGGGTCAACCTCTCCCGCGCCGCCTTCTCCAATGTCCCCTACCAGCTGGGCGGTGCCCTGGCCAAGCCCGCGCGGATCGAGGACGTTCTGGCGAAGCTCGTCATCATCGACCCGGAGACGGGCGACGCCCTCACCGATCGTGAGATCGGCGAACTGAGCGCCTCCCTCCGCGCGGCCCTGGGGCAGAGACTCGATGTGGTGCACTTCGATGCCTGCTACATGGCCACGCTGGAACTCGCCAGACAGTGCGCCGCCTTTGCCGACCACATGGTTGCCTCCCAGTACATCGTGCCCTATCAGGGCATGCCCTATGGCCTGAACGGTATCGCTGCGCTGCTCAACGGCAGGCCCGCGCCGGACCGGCTGGCCACCGGGCTGGTGGAGGCGTTCCGGGCGTTCTACGGGGATCGGATGCACAAGGACGAGATCCGCGCCACCATCTCCGCCATCGACCTCAGGCGCGTGCCGGCCCTCGGGGCGGCACTCGATGTGCTCGCGGACGAGCTGAAGGTCTATATTGCGGACCACCCCATGGAGGCCCTGGTCGCACTCAGCGCAGCGCGGGAGCGGACGCGTCCGAACTTCGGTGTCAGTCCTTACGAGTGGGATCCCGGTGACGACATCGTCGACCTGTTCGCCCTCGCGCGGTCGATGGAGGGGGGCGGGGTGCCGCAGCGGGTCGCCGATGCCTGCGCGGCGGTCGGTGCCCTGGCCGGCGAAGTGGTCCGCGCCGAGGCGCACGGCGGCAAGGACTTCTCCGGGTCGCCCCACCTCACAGGGCTGACCATCTACCTCCCGAAGTTCCGCGGCGACACCGCCAACCCCTATCCTGCACGGGTGATGGACTATCCCTACCAGTACCGGCTCAACAATCCCCACTGGTTCGGTTTCATCGACAGGTTCCAGTTTCCCACCCAGACGGTGTCCGTGGACCTCTCCGGGGCGACCCTGGAGATTTGCGCCGCCGAGGGAGCGGCGATGCTGCGCGGCGGGCGATGCGACATCGCCTCGTTCGATACCGCCGCCCGGCAGGTGGGCGTCTCCCTGGGGGCGATCCGGCTGCGCCTGGGGGTGCAGCGCAGGACGGAGATCCGCTGGCGTGTCCAGCAGGGGGCATGGTCCTGCGAGGGGCGGATCAGCGCCGCGGCGGATGCTGAGGCGGCCATCGAATGGGACATGCCCACGGACATCGCCGGGGCCACACTCTCCTTCAGCGTCCTGGAAGGCGGGCAGGCCTTCGAGGTGCAGCAGGTGCCCGTGAGCCTGTTCCAGCGCCGGGCCGACTGCCTGCTTGTGTGCGCCGACGACGACATCCGGCTGGGAGAGGAAGCCAGGGGGAGCGTGGATTATCTTCCGCTCTCCCGCGTGGATGGCCTCGGCACGCGAATCATCGCCGCCTACGCCGATGGCGCCGTCATCCGCTCGCAGCCGCGGCTGACCGATGACTACGGTCTCGGCCCGGAGGAGTTGCGGACCTACCTCGCGCTGCTCGAAGGCGGTGGCCATCTGGTGCTCGTGGGTCGGGACATCCGCTATGCCATCGAGACGGCACAGAACGCAGAGGCGCAGGCGCTGCTGGCGGGCGCGGGGGACCTGGGCTGGTCGGAGCCGGAGTTCGCCACCGCCGGCGGGCCGGTGGAACTGTTGCCCGTTGCGGGCGGGCCACTGGCGACGCTTCCTGCGGTCCAGATGGAGGCAGGTGACCTTGAGTACGCCGACGTGTTCACCCCATCCGTGGGCACGGTTCTGCTGCAATTTGCGGGCTTCGGTGCCTGTGCAGTGTTACAGCCGTGCGGTCGCGGGAAACTGAGCTGGGTCGGTTTCAACCTCTCACTGCTGCCCCGTCCCTGGCTGGTTGCGTTCCTTGGATCCTTCGGTAGAATCAAAATTCCTCATAATCAATAAGGAGAAGGGAGTCATGCCGGAAGAAAAAGCGACGAAGGTCTACAAGCTGCGGGTGCGCATTCCCAAGGGGATGACCGTCGAAATGGTGCTGGAGCCCGTGGACGCGGTGGGGGAAGGTGAGGCGGAGACCGAGCAGGGCCGCATCAAGTGGGGGGACGATCATCTGAGCTGCTGCGTGGATGGCGCCGTGGTCTCCCCCGTCAGCACGATCAATGCCCAGCCTGACCGCCCGGGCGGCGATCGCCGTTAGGCACGACCAGGCACCACCTGGGCAGTAAGCGGGAGACTCGCCGGTGCGGCGCCTGTCGGCGGGCGCCGCACCGCGTTCGTGCCGGGCGCCTCCGTTGCCGCCGGGCGGCGGTGATCCCTCCCCTCTCCACCTTGGCCGCTGAGCGAGCATGAAGGTCAGCCAGTACACCCTGATCTTCCCCTTTGACGGGAAGTTCCTGATCCTGAACAGCCTGACCCAGGCCCTCAGCATCGTTCCAAAGCCCTATCACGATCTCCTCCAACGGATGAGAGCCGGGGTGGCGTTCCCGGACGATGACCATCATCCGCTGGTCGACGAGCTCTACGAGCAGGGTTTCCTGGTGCCGGACAGCACCGACGAGACGGTGTTCGCGCGGTCGCAGATGGCCGCGATCCGTCCGGTCCTTTCCGCCCAGTTGCGCCAGGAGATCGTGATCGTCCCCACCTTCTCCTGCAATCTGACCTGCGCCTACTGCTTCCAGCATGCGGGCCGGCACGACGGCGAGGCCCGGGTGCCGGTCAATACCCTCGCCTCGAGCGATGTCATGTCCGGGCCGATGATCGACGCGGCATTCGATGCCGTCGACGCGTTCCCGGGCGCCGGGCAACGTGTGATTACCCTTTTCGGTGGCGAACCGCTCATCAACTCACCGCGCCTCAGGGCGGCCAACGAGCGCATCTGCCGCAAGACCCGCGAGCGGGGCTGGGATCTCCGTATCTACACCAACGGCATCGATCTGGTGGGCAGCACGGACCTGGTCCGGGCCTACCGCCCGGACTTCCAGGTCACCTTCCACGACTTCTGCGACAGGGCGGGGGACTTTCGTGAATCTCCCCTCTTCCGCAAGTGGCTCGCGGGCATCAGGGCCGCGGCCGCCGAGGGGGTGCGCGTGACCATACGCATCAATGTCTCCGCGGCGGATGTGGATCTGATGCCCAATGTCTGCCGCCGCTTCGTGCAGTCGGGCTTGTTTTCTTCGAAGAACGTTCGCGCCTATTTCACGCCGGTGCTGAACAAGAACTTCGGGGAGGCGGGTTACGATCAGGGGGCGATGCGCGTGCTCGGACGGCTGCTTGACCTGCGGCAGATGAATTCATCCATGCAGGCGGTGGACTTCATCGGCTGGAAGGTGCTGGACTACTTCAAGGCGATGGGGGGAAACCGGGATGTGCCAGTGCCCCGGTTCGTGCGCTGTCCCGCCATGGAGAACCTGCTCTGCTTCGATGTCAGCGGCATGATCTACCCCTGCTACGAGCTGGCCGGCTTTCCCCAGTATGCGGTGGGCTCGTACTACCCGAAGCTGGCGCTGGACCGGGAAAAGTACGCCCGGTGGCAGTCGCGCACCATTCTCCACGAGGCGGCGCGGAGCTGTGGCGCCTGTCCCACGGCCACCGTCTGCGGTGGAGGCTGCGCCGCGGACTCGCTGCGCCGCGAAAATGACCTGCATGCGGCGTCCTGCGAGGTGACACCGGCCGAGTTAGGCCACTTCATCGAGCGCCATCCCGAACTGGTCCGGCGGGCCATCTCCGGAAAGCGGCTGTTCGATTGAGCGTTTCGAAGGATAAGGAGCACCACTTTGAGCCTGGACGTCCCGGTCGGAGATATCAGCCCACACTCCTTCGGCCTGCTCATGACCCGGCAGTGCCCGGCCCAGTGCGATCACTGCGTCATGCACTCCACGCCGAAGACGCTGGAGACCGTCGACGTGGTGACGGCCGAGAACTACATCGAGGCGGCAGCGCGCATCGGGCACGGTTCGCGGGCCTTTCGCGAAAAGGGCAAGCTCCCCTCGATTGCCTTCTCCGGGGGCGATCCCTATGTCCAGCCGGAGCTGTTCAAACACCTGATCCGGCATGCCACCCGCATGGGGCTGCGCTCGGAGGGCGCCACCAGCGGCTTCTGGGGCCGCGGCCGGAGGCGCTGCTTCACCTACCTCGAGGAGCTCAAGGATTGCGGGCTCCACCATGTGGGGTTGTCATGGGACGACATGCACGCCCCGTACGTGGCGGCGGAGGCCATCCGCAACATCATCGATGCCGTCATCCACCTGGACATGAAGCTCACGATCAACGTGCTCCAGTACCGGGGATCGACCATCACGGTCGAGAATTTCTGGGAGTATCTGGGCGTCTCCCCGGAGCAGGCGGCGGCTTATGAACGGAGCCCCAGCATTCTGCGCGTACGGGAGAACCACTACTGCGAGGTGGGACGGGGAAAGCAGCACGGGGATGTGGTTCTCGACCCCCGTCGTCACTACACGGAAATGGATCGCTGCGACTTCGCCATCCAGTCACCGGTGATGGACTGGAACGGTGACTTCTTCTGCTGTTGCGGCTTCTCCAACTATGATTTCCATGAGAGCCTCGAGGAGTCCCCGCTGAAACTCGGCAACTTCAATGGTCTTGGTGTTGACGGGATGGTCGAGGTCTACGAGGCCATGAAGCACGATCTGCTCTTCCTGCTCCTGTACCTGGTGGGTCCGGCAGGATTCCTGCGCGAGATCCTGAAGGACAACCCGGGCCTTTCGAGCCGGACGCAATACTGCGGCCAGTGCGATGTCTGCAATGAGCTCTGGGGCAATGCCGACCTCCTGGAGCATGCACCCGCCACACTCGAGCGTCTTGCCAGGCAGATGGGCATTTAGTGCCGGCAAAGCACGGAGTGGGAGGCCGATATGGGCCGATCCCGGCCATTCGCATACGATCGGGGACCATCGCGCCGGCCTGAAACAATCCTGCTATCGTAGTGCCCTCGCCGGGAGCCACCGGCCATCAACGCCTTCCCGACCATGACCGACCCCGCGCTCCAGTCCATCGCCGATCGCTTCCCGCGCCGCGCCCTCGCCCTGCGGCTGCTGCTGCTCGGCACCCTGGTGTTGCTGCTGGCCGGACTGTTCGCGCCCATCATCACGCTGGAGAAGCTGCTGTTCGTGCACAACACCTTCTCGCTCGCCTCGGGGCTGGTGCAGTTGCTGGGGGAGGGGCAGGTGCTGGTTTTCCTGCTGGTGGGCGGCTTCAGCGTGCTGCTGCCCCTGGCCAAGCTGGTGGTGCTGTTCCTGTTCGTGGGCCGGCACTGGGCCGACCGGACCCGCCTGCACCGCTACGTGGGCTGGATGCACCGCTACGGGCGCTGGTCCATGCTCGACGTGTTCGTGGTGGCGGTGCTGGTGGCCACGGTCAAGCTCGGCGCCGTGGCCAATGTTCAGGTCCACTACGGCCTCTACCTCTTCGCCGCCGCCGTGCTCCTCACCATGGCCGCCACCGCCTGGGTGATGCGGCTGGCCGATGCGCTGGAGCGGGAGGCGGGAGCCTGAGCTCAACCCGGCGCCTGCGCCCCGGCCAGTTCCGCCAGGGCGGCGCGGGCGCTCCGGTAGCGGGCATCAGAAGCGGGCGCGAGCAGCCTGGCCAGCACCCCGGCGAATTCCCGCTGGACAGCAGCCGGGTCCAGGCGCGGCGGTTCCGCCGCCAGCACCCGCGCCTCGCCGGCGCTGCGGCCGGGATTCCAGTGGCGGGCGGTCAGCAGCTCGTAGAGGACAATCCCGGCCTGGTAGAGATCGCTGCGTTGGTCCCAGGGCTCGCCCCGGGCCTGCTCGGGCGAGAGATAGCGGGGCTTGCCCACCGGGCCCGCGCCCCGGACCCGGCCGGGGTGGAGCGTGCAGGCGCACCCGAAATCGATGAGGTGCACGGTGCGCCGGGCGTCCACCAGGATGTTCTCCGGGCTGACATCACCGTGGAGCACGGGCGGGTCCAGTTCGTGCAGGATCTGCAGCCGCCGCAGCAGCCCGGTGCCGATCCGCCGGGCCGGCGCCGGGTCCAGGGGTGCGGGCGTGCGGCCGGTCGCCGTGGACCACAGGCGGTCCAGCGGCAGCCCGGGGATGTATCCATAGGCTAGGCAGGGGCGTCCGAAGAGCCGTCCCGCACGGATGAGCTGCGGAAAACCGGGCCGCCCCCGCAGGCGGGCCAGCACCTCGCCGTCCCGCTCCAGCCGGGTCCGGGCCGCGTGGCTGTCCGCCAGGTCCCCGCGCAGCACCTTGAGGGTGATGGCCCCGCCGGCAGGAGCGGGCGGAATGGCGCGCAGGATCTCCGCGTGTCCCCCGCGACCCAGGTATTCCACCTGGATCCGTCTCATCCCGGCGCCCCGTCCCAGGGGCGGGCGGGGGTGACGAGAAACAGCAGCTTCCCGCGCCAGGCGTCCAGGAACGCCGGGGTCCGGATGGCCAGTTCGCGTCCCCGCAACGGCGAGAAGAGCAGGACCCGTTCGGCATCGTAGGCGCGCACCGCCACCGTCTCCCCGGAATGCAGCTCGGCGAGGGCCGGTCGCGCCGGCGTCGCCCGGGGCAGCGCCTCCCGATCCACGATCATCGTTCCGAAGCCGTAGCTGGCGTTGAGGGTTTCAATATCCGGATCGACGGTGCCGGTCCGCGACAGCAACCGTATGCGTCGGGTGACGCTGTCCCGGGTCTCCGGGAGCCCGTGACTGCGCAGCAGGTAGGCCAGGGCGCCGGCGAATGCCGCGTCGGGATCCCCGGCCCGCAGATGGCTGTAGTCGTTCTGCTCCGGGGCGAGCTCGGGAACGAAGTCGGCAAGTTGGCGATCACCCGGAGCGAGGTGCCGGGCCAGGTACTCCTGGCGGCTCCAGGCCGACTGGGCGAGGCACAGGGGCAGGGACGCCAGGGCCAGGAGGAGGGTGCCGGCGGCACGGGCGGCACTGACGCGCCGGCCGCCTTTCCGGCGCTGCGCGCGGACCAGCGCGGTGAGGATCGAGGCCATGCCGGCGAGCCAGAAGAGGGCGTGCCACGGCAGCCGGTGCCGGGTGAACAGGGTGGGCTCTGTCCGGGGTTCCACCGCCGCGATGATGTGGCCGGAATGGAACCGTTCCAGACCGGCGCGGGTCGTGCCGTCGGGTCCGATGATGGCGGAGGGGCCGCCATTGGCGGCGAGAACGGTGGTGCGCCCGGTCTCCACGGCCCGCAGCCGGACCATTTCGCGGTGAAGCAGGGAGAGAAAGGAGGGGCCGGCGTAGGCGTCGTTGCCGGCGACCACCAGGAAGCCGGCCCCGGCATCCGCGAGGCGGCCGGGGACCGCGTCGAAGGCCGCCTCGAAGCAGACCAGGCTGCCCGGCAGGCCCGGAAGTCCGCGGTGGGGCCGCAGGTCGGGCCGGGTCCCATAGGCGTTCTCCAGGAAGGGGATGTTCCGCTGCTTGACGTGGCGGTGCAGGACGCGGCCCGAGGCGGCGATGGAAAAGACGGCGTTGAGAAGCGCACCGTCCGGGGCGAGATCCGGTGCGGCCACCAGCATCGCCGTCTCCAGCTGCCGGGCCAGGGCGGCGGCGGGACTGCCGTCCTGCAGCCGGAACTCGTACTGGCCGAAGGGGATCTCGGGCCAGATCAGCAAGTCGGGGCGGGAACCGTTCCCGGCGGCCCGCCGGGCCATTGCCGTGCGCCTGGCCGCCAGCTGTTCCAGGGCGTTGCGTGCGGCGGGGGCCGCCGTCTCCCGGGGCGGGATGTCGGTCTGCATCACCGCCACGGAGATTTGCGGCCGGGGAGCGCCGTGGGCCATCGGCGGCGTGTCCGTCGACGCCATGGAAATGACAGCGGCCAGGAGAGCCGCGCTCCAGCGGCAGGCACTGGATCCGGCCTGTCCCAGGCTGCGGGCCAGCAGGATCTGGAACGCTACCAGCAGCAACGTGACCAGGTGGTGTCCTCCCAGCGCCGCCGGTGCGAGCCAGGCCGGTTTGCCGGACAGCAGCAGGGCGAAGCTGAAGGGCAGTCCCGCCTGTTCGGCGGCGAGTTCCACCAGGACCCAGGCGGGCGGGACCAGGAGCAGCGGGAGCGGCCGGGTGGAGAGCCGTGCGGTGATCCCCGCGGCGGCCGCGCACAGCAGCGTGGTGAGCGCCACGGCGGCGATGAAGGTGCGCAGCTCGTAGCCCAGTGCGCCGAGGTAGACGTGGCAGCCCAGGACCGTACCGAACACCGTGCCCTGCAGCGCGGCACCACGCGCCCCGTGCCGCTGCGCGTGCAGCAGCAGTGGTACGAGGCTGACGGCCCCGGCGACGGGGAGGCCGACGGGCGGCAAGGCGATTGCGGCAAGAAGGGCGCTGCAGAGACCCCACATGGCGACTTCCTGTCATTCCCGCGCGCACATCCGTTGCGCCGGGGAGTCTGGTTGGTGAATGCCTGGGGATACTAACCCAAACCGGGCAAAGTCTCAGTGAGCGGACGCGGCGCCCGGCATGCGGGACTGATCTGGATCAATGCCCCGGATTTGACCTGCCTTGTCATCCTCTGGTAAACATCAACCGTCCACGGAAGGGCGCACCACATCGTGTTTCAAGGAGGAGACACTCATGGCCAGGATGGCTGCTATCCAATCCCCCCGGGTCCGCAACGCGCTGCACCAGCGTGGTCAGGGCCTGTCCGAATACATCATCATCGTCGCTCTCATCGCGGTCGCCGCCATCGGCGTCGTGGGTTTCTTCGGCGACACCCTCAGCAACCAGATGGCGGGCATGGCCATGGAAATGGCCGGCCAGGGTGGTGACACCGCCCAGCAGACGGCCACGGCCCAGGCCGCCTCGGCCCAGGCCAACGCCGCCACCGCCAAGACCCTGGACAACTACGCGAGCGCCAACTGACCGCCGCCCGGCGCAAGCCGGCGCGGGGCGCGTCTGCCCCGTACCGGTTGACGCCGGCTGCGGGGGTGGCGGCGATTTCCGGACGGTATCGGTTGCGGAGAGGTCTCCTCATGGCTCATCAACGGGGCCAGGCGCTGGTGTCGGCGCTGACGTTCCTGGTCATTGGCGTGGTGACGCTGCTGGTCATGTACAACACCAGCCAGGTCACCGTGGAGAAGAGCCGCCTGGTCAACGCCGCCGACGCCGCCGCCTACAGCGGCGCACTCTACGTGGCGCGCAACCTCAACTTCATGGCCTATACCAACCGGGCATTGATCGCGAACCACGTGGCGGTCGGTCACTTCGTCAGTTACATGTCCTGGATGCGCTACGTGCAGAGCACCAGCCGCCGCCTGTCCCAGCTGAGCCTGCTGGCGGCGGCGATCCCGGGCGTGGGTCCGGTGCTTGCCTATGCCGGCCAGGTGCTGGACCGCTGGGCGGAGGTGACCACGCGGGGGACGGAGCTGTTCGGGGAGGTCTACGTGCCACTGGCCGACTCGCTCAACCGCATCATCTCGGCGGTGCAGATGACCTCGCGCGCAAGCCTGGGCACGTCACTGGATGGCGGGCAGGCACTGGCGGGCATTCACGGCCTGATGGAGGCGGCGGCGCGGGCCCATCACCCCGCCATCCGCATCAATGTCCCAGAGACGATGGAGGATGCCGGGTCGGCGCGCTACGCGGGGGAGATTGCCTTGGAAAACGCCGCTCTCAGCCGTTTCATGCGCTTCTACCGGGCCGGGGATGACGGCGGCCGGATGGAGCGCATGACGGACCTCAACCTGGGCCATTCGGAGCGCTGGATCCGGAGCCGTGAATGGCGGCCGCGGGATCTGAGCGTGCCGTTCCTGATCCGCGTCCGCAAGCAGGGCAGCACCCGCCAGCGGCTCGGTGACGGCCTGTCCGACTGGAACGCCAGCGACGAGCTGCTGCACTGGCGCTGGTCCTGGTCGAAGATGGAATGGAAGCGGAAGGGCTCCATCGGCAAGGGCCGGGCGAGCGCGCGGGAGTTCGACGATACCTACGCGGGGATCGACACCTATGCCGGCCTGACCGATGGCCGGGAGGGGCGGGATCCCAGCCTGAGCCTGACCGCCTATGCCACCCTGCCGGTGGACAACATTGACACCCAGTCGCAGTTCGGGCTTGCGCCGGGAACCCGCCGGCTGGCGGCGGTGGCCCGGGCGAGAATCTATCACCGCCGACCCGCGGCGCCGGATTTCGCGCCGTTGGGGCGGGGGGAGTACGCAAACCTCTACAACCCCTTCTGGACCGTGCGCATGGAGGCGGTGCCATGGCGTTGATGTGCTGCATCCTGGCTTCGTCACTGGCGCTGGCGGGCGCTGCGCCCGGGTGCGGCAGGGCCGAACGCGCGCTGCGCATCGAGTACCGGGTGCATGACGCGGCACTGGCGGAGGGCTATCGCAGATCGGGCGCCCCGGCGGAGGTTCGCGGACCCGAGCGCCGGGTGCTGATTCTGCGTGGAGCCCAGCGCTGGGAGCACCTGGCGGGCCGGTACTGGATCCTGGACACCCGGCGGCTGAAGCGGGAGAGCGCGGCGCTGGTGCTGCGCGGACTGGCCGAATCGCCGGTGCATCTGGGCCGCAACGGGTCACCCGCGCCGGAGCTGCCGCACCGGATCGAGGAACGGGAGACCATCCGCATCGACACGCCCGGATTCAGCCTGGAGTATGAACCGGGCAAGGGCCGGGGCCGGCTTCTCCCGGGCTCGCGGGAGTCGACTGCGGGGCCCTCCGCGTGGACAGGGATCCCGGCACTGGCGCAGCGGGCGGCAGGCCTGGTTGCGGAACAGCTGGCGCTGGTGCCGCTGGGGGAGGGGCGGGTGGCGGGCTATCGCTGCCGCAGGCTGGCCACCGGTGAGAGGAACGGTGAGCGGATGACCACCTGCATCGCCGATATCGGCGGCCACGAGGTGCCGCTCGAGATACGGCTGGAGCGCGCCGCCGGCGACTATGTGGAAACGGCGCTGCGGGTGAATGAGGATGCCTGTGCGGCGGATGCCCTGTTCACCCTGCCGGTGGAACTCCGCCGTGACCAGGAGTCGGACCGGCATGAGTAGTCGCCTGACCCTCATTCCGTCAGCCCGTGGGCGCTGCTCCGGGACCGCCCTGGCCGAGTTCACCGTAGTGCTGACGGTGATGGTGCCGTTGTTCCTGGCCGTTCCCGTCCTCGGAAAACTGCTCGACATCAAGCACCAGACGGTGAGTGCGAACCGTTATGCCCTGTGGGAGCGGACCGTGTGGTCGGATCCGGGGGCAGGCTGGAACGACGAGGAGAACAGCAAGTCGGACCACCGGCTCGGCGCAGAGCTCGAGGCGCGATTCTTCGGTCACCCGGCCAGTGGCGTGCAGGCGGAAAAAACGGACAACCCCCTCTGGCATGACCACGCCGGGCAGGCCCTGATCGCCACTGCCGGCGGGGCCGGTGCGAGGCTCAGCCTCGTGGAGCAGGGCACGCCCGTGCGCACCCTCGGGATGGATGAGTTCGCCCATGCGGGACTGGGCGGTGTTCCGGTGCTCGGCCAGTTGACCGGCGGGGCGGCCAGGGCGCTGAACGGCCTCGGCGGCCTGGTGCCCGAGTGCGGCGCGGGAGTGGATGTGGCGCGGGGGCTGAACCTGGGCCGGCAGGGCTTCGCCCGTGCGACGGTGGTGACGCCCGCGGTCGCGCCGGTGGTGGTGGCGGGGCGCCTGGAGTTCGCGGCGGGAGGAGCGCTGCTGACCAATGGCTGGTCGGCGCCGCGGAATGAGCGGGGTTTCCAGCACCGGGTCGACCGCCTGGTGACCGATGAGCTGGTGGGGTGCGTGACGGCACCCGGCCGCTACACCTTCGGGAATATCGCCCTGGGGCGCAACCGGTTCCTCTTCGGCGAGGGGCAGAACAGCCATCCGGTGGAGGCGGCCGTGGACTCGACCGGACTGATCGAGGAGTACATCAGGTAATGGGTGGCGCAGTGGCGACCGGCCGCCGGATCCTGCTGCTGTGGATGGTCGGGGCCGGTGCGCCGGCGGGCGCCGCGGATATCCCCGAGCCGGGACCGCCGCTGGTGATGCCGGGCATGGCGGTCTACCAGGTGGCGGAGCGGATCTCCTTCAACGGCGTTCCCATGCATATCAGCGGTTTCACGGCCCCGCTGTCCGCCGAAGAGGTGCTCGCCTTCTATCGCCGGCAGTGGGGTGGAGCGGAGGAGCGTCAAATCGTGGAGAAGAAGGTCGGGCAGTTGCATGTGCTGGGCGGTGAACATTCGGGCCGCTACCGGTCCCTGCAGGTATGGGACCAGCCGCAGGGCTCGGAGGGAGTGCTTACCGTCTCCGCCGCGGGTGACGCCATGAATCCGTCGCGTGCGACGGAACTGCCGCTGATGCCGGGTACGGAAATCCTCTCCACGATCGCCTCCGAAGACGGGGACCGGCGGGCCGAGAGCCTCTTTGCGGTCAATGCGAGCCCGCTGGGTGTGAATGCCCGCTGGCTGGACGGGCAGTTCACGGTGGCGGGTTGGGTCCTGGTGGAGGACCGCCAGGTTGAGGAGCCGGGCGCGCGGGTGTTGCTGTTCCGGCGCGACCGGGAGTGGTGCGAGGTGCGGCTGCTGCGCGAGGGAGCCGTCCGGCAGGGCCGGACCACGCTGCTCTACAACCGGGTTGAGGAGTGAGCCATGGTCCGGAGGCAGGGAGGCTGCGCCGGATTCTCGACCGTCGAGTACATCGTCGTCGTCCTGCTGCTGGCGCTCACGCTGTGGGCCGGGATGGACGGGGTCCTGGCGTTGATGCGTGAACATCATGCCGAGTACACGTGGAGCATGGCGCTGCCCTGAGGGCACGTGACCCGCTCGCGGCGCAAAAGGGAGGAATCGGATTGGCGGTAGCGAAGGGAACATGGATGTTGCTGGCGGGGACGCTGCTGAGCGCCGGAGCGGGGGCCTATTTCACGGATTCCTACATCAGTGATGAGCTGACTTCCGCGCAGGAGCGCCTGGAGCGCGAATACAAACCCGAGCGCGTCGTGGTGCCGAAGCGTGATCTGCGCGCCGGTGAAGTGCTGCTCTACGAGAACCTGGCGGTCCGCCCGGTGCCGCGCGGGTTCCTGCACCAGGATGCCGTCTACCCGGAGGCGGTGGACAGCATTGTCGGCCATCGCCTGGTGCGTCCGATCGCCAAGGGCACGCCTGTCCTCTACGGCCACGTGGCCGAAGCCCGCGGGGCGGGTTTCTCGACCCTGGTATCCGCGGGCAAGCGGGCACTCACATTTCCTGTGGACCAGGTCTCCTCGATGGCGGGGCTGTTGCGGCCCGGCGACCGGGTGGACCTGCTGGCGACGGTCCGGATCGATGGCGGGAGCCATACCGTGCCGCTGCTGGAGAATGTCACCGTCCTCGCCACCGGGCAGAGCGTCGATGACCTGGGCGAACCGGAGCGGCGCGAGCGCTACCAGACCATCACCCTGCTGGTGGACCCCGGGTCGGCATCCCGGATCACCCAGGCGCGGGAGATCGGTACGGTCACCGTCGTGCTCCGCGGCGCGGAAGACAACCACCTGGCCTACGCCGGGTCTCCCTCGTTCGATGACCTGCTGGGCGGTGGGCGGGGCGGCGGGCGCGCATCCCGGGTGGAGATCATCAGGGGGGGTGTGAATTGAGCTTTCCGTATCGGGGGGCGGCGGTCGCGTCAGGAAGGATCCTGGTGCTGCTGCTGATGGTCCAGTGTGTCATGGCGGTGAAGCTGTACGCCGGTGAACGGACAATCGATCTTCATGTCGGGCAGACCGAGCTGCTGAAACTCGGCGGCGTGACCCGGGTCTCCATCGGCAGTGGCGGGATCGCGGACGTGAAAGTGGTGGAGAACGACTCCCAGGTGCTGGTGATCGCCAAGGAAGCGGGATACACCGACCTGCGGATCTGGACCCGCGACGGAAAATCCCGCCTCTATGGCCTGCGGGTCACGACCCGGCCCCTCGGCGCCGTGCTCGAGCAGGTCAGCCTGCATCTCGAGGGGGTGGAGGGCGTGCGGGCCCGGGTTGCGGGCGAACGGATCGTGCTCGAAGGGCGGAGTGTGCGCCGGGCCGACTTCGAGCGCGCGGCCGAGATCGCACGGCAGTTCCCCGGGGTGGTCAACTACGTCACCGATGGCGGCATCACCCTGCAGGGGATGATCCTGCTGGACGTGAAGGTCGTGGAGGTGAAGAAGAGTGAGCTGACCCAGCTGGGGGTCGACTGGGTGGACGTGATCGACGGCCCCACCTTCGCCTACCTGGGCGACTACCGCGCCAACGGCGTCTTCCGCGGCACCCAGGCGCCGGTGGGGCCGGGTGTGACCGCACCGGCCCTGCCCCTCGATGTCGGCCAGGGGAACGTCTTCTTCGGCCTGGCGACGCGCATCACCTCCGCCATCAACCTGTTGGTGAGCAATGGCGACGCACGCCTGCTGGCGGAACCGAAGCTCACCTGCCGGAGCGGTGGCGAGGCCCAGTTCCTGGCCGGGGGCGAGGTGCCCATCCCGATAACCGATCGGGACGGCGCGATGGATGTCAGCTTCAAGAAGTACGGCATCATCCTCCACATGCAGCCGGTGTCGGATCCCGATGGCTACGTCTCGACCCACCTCAAGGTGGAGGTCAGCACCATCGATCCGTCGGTGAGCGTACAGGGCATTCCCGGCTTCCTCACCCGGCTCACGGAAACCGACATGAACGTCAGGGAAGGGGAGACGATGGTGCTGTCGGGTCTGTTCAGCAACGAGCGCAGCAAGGACGTGGACAAGGTGCCCGGGCTGGGTCATCTCCCGATCATCGGCGAGCTGTTCAAGTCGCGGAAATTCAAGAACAGCGAAACCGACCTGGTGGTGCTGGTCACGCCCTATCTAGTGGATCCGGGGCATCGGCGCAGTCGGGAGCTGATCGAGCACGCCCGGGAGCTGCAGCAGTCCGCCGCGGAGGGTCCGCGGTTCCGGTGGATGGACTGATGGTGTTCACTCTCCGCATCCGGACAACGGCCGGCGGAGCCAGCACCATCAAGCTGTCTCCGGGCCTCTACTGCGCCGGGTCGGACGAGGCTTGTGAGATTCGCATCGACGACCCCTACGTCTCCCGCCGGCACGCCGAGCTGAGGGTGGCCGGCGGGCAGGTCAGCCTGCGCGACCTGGGCAGCACCAATGGCACCCGGATGGGGCGCGAAGCCATCACCGGCTGGCACGACTTCACACCGGGAACCATCGTGTCCCTCGGGACGACGGCACTGGAACTCGCCACCGAAGCCAGGGAGCAGCTGCTGCCGGTACCGGTTGCATCAAGATCAATTCACGGGGAGGCCATTGGGATGACTCCGGAGACCCCGCTGTTCCGTGAACTCAAGCGTGAAGTGCACAGCCAGGTGCTGGAATACCTGGACCTCCACCGGCGCGCCCAGATGCATGCGCTGAACCAGGAGGAGCTGCGCGGCGAGGCCCTGGAGGCCGTGCGTGCGGTGATCGACAGCGGCAGGATCGAGATTCCGGGCGCGGTGTCGAGGGACCGGCTCGAGCGGGAGGTGGTGGCGGAGGCCGTTGGCCTCGGTGTCATCGAGGGTTTCCTGGAGGACGAGGAGATCAGCGAAATCATGGTCAACGGACCGGACCAGGTCTACGTGGAGCGGCGCGGAGTCATCGAGCCCACGGGCATGCGCTTCACCGGCACCGCGTCGCTGTTGAATATCATCGAACGGATCGTCACGCCCCTCGGCCGCCGGATCGACGAGGGCTCCCCGATGGTCGATGCCCGCCTGCCGGACGGTTCGCGGGTGAATGCCGTCATCCCGCCGCTGTCCCTGGTCGGGCCGGCGTTGACCATCAGGAAGTTTTCCAGCCGGCGGCTGGGCGTCGCCGACCTCGTCAGCAACGGCACCTTGAGTCCACCGATGGCCGAGTTCCTGGAGCTCTGTGTCCGCCACCGACGCAACATCGTGGTGTCCGGAGGGACGGGCTCGGGCAAGACCACGACCCTGAATGTGCTTTCCAACTTCGTGCCCGAAAACGAACGCATCGTCACCATCGAGGACGCGGCGGAACTGCGGCTGCACCAGGCACACGTGGTTTCCCTGGAGAGCCGGCCGCCCAATGTGGAGGGGCGCGGCGCGGTGAGCATCAGGGATCTGGTCCGGAATGCCCTGCGGATGCGCCCGGACCGGATCGTGGTCGGCGAGTGCCGTGGAGGGGAGGCGCTGGACATGCTCCAGGCCATGAACACCGGGCACGACGGTTCGCTGACCACCGGCCACGCCAACGCGCCGCGGGACTTTCTCTCCCGCCTGGAGGTGATGGTGCTCATGTCGGGCATCGAGCTGCCGATCCGCGCCATCAGGGAGCAGATTGCCTCGGCCGTCGACATCATCATCCACCAGTCCCGCTTCAGCGACGGAAGGCGGAGAATCACCGCCATCGTCGAGGTGGACGGCATGGAGGGCGATGTCATCCTCCTGCAGGAGCTGTTCCGCTTTCAGCAGACCGGCCGTCGGGCCGACGGTGGTATCGCCGGCCGGTTCAGGGGCTGCGGCCAGGCGCCCGCGTTCTACACCGAACTGGAGCAGGCCGGCGAGACGCCGCGGCGGGGATTGTTCGGAGAGCTGGACGATGACCTCGAACCGGACGGGTTCGGCGGCCATGGCTGAGGCCCATGCGTCCGTCCTGCTCGGCGCCGTTACCGGCCTGGCGCTGTTCATGCTCCTGCGGCGCTACATCGGCGGCGGCGTGCAGTTCTACCGCCGGCGCTTCATGGAACAGGTCGGGACCGGGCTGCGCCACTCTTTCATCAGGCTCGATCCCCGTTATCTCTTCCTGCTCAACACGGCCGCGGCGGCTCTGGCGGGGGGCGCCGTGTACCTGTGGGCCGGGCCGCTGCTCGTGCCCCTGGCGGTCGCCGCCGTTGCAGCGGCGCCCTATCCCGTCATCTCGATCCTGCACCGGCGCCGGGTCAAACGCTGCATCCAGCAGCTGCCCGACGCCCTGCGCTCCATCGCATCGGCGCTGCGAGCCGGCACGAGTCTCGGGCGGGCGCTGGAGCAGACGGTCCGGCAACAGGCGCCGCCCATCACCCAGGAACTCGCGGTCGTCCTGTCCGAGTACCGCATGGGCCGTTCCCTGGAGGGGTCCCTGGGGGGGCTGCAGGCCCGGCTCGATCGACCGGAGATCGCGCTGCTCAGCTCGGCGCTGGTGGTGGCGAGCGGCGTCGGGGGGAACCTGGCGGATACGCTCGATTCGCTGGCGGACAGCATCGAGGAGAAGCTGAACATGGAAGGCAAGATCCGCAGCCTGACCGCCATGGGCCGGATGCAGGGCTGGGTCGTCGGGATACTCCCGCTGCTGGTCTGCGCCTGGCTCTTCCTGCACGACCCGCTGTCGATGCGCCCGCTCATCACCGAACCCCTGGGCTGGGGGCTGCTCGGGATGGTAACGCTGATGATGGCGCTGGCCGTGGCGATGATCCGCAAGATAGTGAATATCGACGTCTGACATGTACGCGCTCTCGCTCATGTTCGTGGTGCTCGCCATCGTGCTGGCACTGCTGTCACTGGCCAGTCTGCACCGGCAGCGGCCGCACGGGGAGGACGACTCATGGCGCGACCGGCTGCCGTTGCTGTTCAGGCTGGTGCGTCCCGTCGTGGGGCTGTTCGCCCATCATGTGGCGGAGCGCATGAATCCCGGTTACCGGGACCTGCTCACCGAGCGCCTCCAGCGCGGCGGGGTCGGCTATGTCATGCGCCCGGAGGAGTTCGTGGTCACCCGGCGCATGGGGCTCGTCACCGGCGTCATCCTCTGCCTTATGCTCATGCCCCTGGCCGGCGAAGCGGCTTCGGGCTGGCGCCTGGCACTGATTGCCGCCGCGCTGCTGTTCATCCCCCTGGGGCTGCTGTACCCGGATCTCTGGCTCCGTGATGCCATCAAGCGGCGCCAGGCCCTCATCCAGAAACAGTTTCCGTTCCTGCTCGATCTGATCGTGCTGACCATGCAGGCGGGTCTCAGTTTCGCCGCGGCGCTGGGCCATGCGGTCGAGCGCCTGCCCGCGGGTCCGGTCCGGGAGGAGATGCGGCGGGTGCTGCGGGAGACCCGCACCGGCGTGACGCGCCGCGAGGCGCTGGGCCGCCTCGCCCGGCGTACCGGTGTCAGCGCGGTGCGCAACGTGGTGGGCGCCATCAATCATGCCGAGGAGACGGGGGGCGAGCTGGCCGGCATCCTGCTTTCACAGGCCCGGCAGCTGCGCAGGGAGCGTTTTCTGCGGGCGGAGAAACTCGCCAACCAGGCGCCGATGAAACTGCTCCTGCCCCTCATCGGGCTGCTCTTTCCCGTCACCTTCCTCATTATCGTCTTTCCCCTATTCATCAAGGCGCGTGACAGCGGGACGCTCGCGTTCTTCTTCTGATGCCGGCAGCCGGTGCCATGGAGGGCAGGGCAGTGGAATTCGTTTACAACCAACGCAACAACACCCTGGTCGGGCGCAACATCGGCCAGGCGCGCTCCTTCAGGAAGCGCTTGATCGGCCTGCTCGGCAGGGGCCGGCTGCAGGCAGGTCAGGGGCTGTGGCTGAAGCCCTGCCGCGGGATTCACACCCTCGGCATGCGCTGCGCCATCGATGTGGTGTTCCTGGATGCCAGCCAGCGCGTCGTGGGTATCGAGCGCAGGCTTCCGCCGAACCGGATCCGCATGCAACTGCGTGCGGCCCGTTCCGTCCTGGAACTGCCGCCGGGCACCATCCGGGCGACCGACATCCGGCTGGGTGATCGCCTGGTGGCGAAGCGCGGGGGGCGCCGCCCATGACCCTGTCCATGGCGTGCGACCGGGATGGATGGTCGACGACCCCCCTGCTTCCGGCCATGGGCGCTCCGCAACCGACGCCGCTCGCGGATACTGATGACCGGGGGGTAATCCGGGAGGGTGGCCCGGACCGTGCGCCCTGGCTGTTCCTGCCCGCCACCGGTCGCTGGCTGGAACTGGCGCCGCTGCCTTTCGTGGTGGGCAGTGCCGGGGGTTGTGATCTGCGGATTGCCGGGGCCGGCCTGTCACGCCGCCACGCGGTGTTCGAGGCGGGCGCAGGCTGCTATCGGGTCAAGGACCTGTGCAGCCGTGCCGGGTTGCGGGTAAACGGTCAGCCCGTACGCCAGGTTGCGCTCGCGGAGGGCGATCGCCTGCACCTGGCCGGGATCGAGGTGATTTTCGCCGGCAGCCGCACCGCCCTGCCGGCAGCGATTTCCCCACGGCAGCGGCGCGGGCGGGGACAGCCCTGGCGGGCGTGGCTGAGCGTGGTCCTCGCCCTGTTGCTCACAATGGGCTACGGGAGCTACCGGCTCCGGTCCATGGACACAGAAGCGGGCCCGCGTGCGCACCCCGCTTCCGCAACGGTCGGCCCCGCCCAGGCCGCGGAGCGCCCACCGTCGGCCCAGCGCAGGCCGGCCCTTGGTGAACACCGCCCACCCGCGGCCCCGGGTCCGGTACGGCAACCGGTCCGGCCGGAGGAACCGGCGCCGGTTGCCGTGACCGTCCCTGAGCCAAAGCACGCCGTGAGTTCCGTGGCTGACGCACCACTTCCACCCGGATGCGGCTCGGCCTGTGACGATGCCGTTGCCGCCTATGGGGCCGGGGCCATGGAGGATGCGCTCAGGCAACTCCAGCTGCTTGCCGCCGATACGGACAGACCGGATCAGGTTCGCCAGGGGGCGCGCCGTGTTGGGCAGATCATCGCAACACTGGCATCCACCTACGGGGAAGGGCGGGCTTTGCTGGACACCGGGCGCAGCGAGGCGGGATTCGCCGCCTGGGCGCGGTTCCTGCGCCTGGAGGCGACGCTCGACCTGCCGGCTCCCAGCGCGCAGTCGGAGACGATACGGGCGCGGACCGCGGCCTACTATGGTGAGCGCGGCAACGCGGCGCTGGCGGCGGGTGACAGCCAGCGGGCCTACCGGCTCTGGCGTCGGGCCGCGGAGCTGGAACCGCAGGGCGCATCGGCGGCCGCCCTGGCCGATCTTGAGGAGCGGGCGCGGGCGCTGTTCCGGGAGGGTTACCGTCTCGAGACGGTCGACCTGAGACAGGCGGTTGCCCGCTGGCGCTCGGTGCAGAAGCTGGTTCCTCCGGGCACGGAGTATCACACCAGGGCCACGGCCAGGTTGCGCTGGTATGCGGACAGGGAGGGCGTGGAGTGATGGCGCAACAACGGCTGCGGGCCCTGGCGGCGGTCCTGGTGCTGACCGGACTCGCCGGGTGTGCGACCCGGGGTGGCGGGTCCGCCGCCGTTCCCGCCAATTACCAGGCCGCGGAGCAGGCCTATGCCTCCGGTCGGCTGGAGGAGGCGCAGCGCGGCTATGAGGCGGTGTTGGCGCAGGAGCCGGACAACGTGCAGGCCCGATTCCGACTGGGTACGCTCGCCCTGCGCCGGCAGCGTCCGCAGCTGGCGATGGCGCAATTCGAGGAGGTCCTGCGCCGTGCGCCGCGGCACGCGGGCGCCCACTACAACCTGGCCCTGGTCCACCTGGCGGCGGCCGAGCGGCACTTTCTCTACTATACGGCCGTCGCGCCCGCCGATGCGGAGGCGGATCGGCTCCTGGCGCTGCTGGCGGCCATCGAGGCATTCGCCGCCGCGCCGGAGCCGGGCACCGCCGTCGACGAGGTGCGCGAGGTGCTGCTGGAGCGGTGACTTTCCCGGCGGAACAGGGGGTTGGGCCGCCGGCGCGACACGCCGGGGGCGGGCGCCGGGCGGGCGGGATGTTTGCCGTGACACAAAAAGTTCACAGGCCCGCTTGACACCCCCGGGGTGCCCCCCTAGAATGCGCGCTCTCCCAACGACGGCGGGCAACGCCGGAGACGGGGGAAGAGAAGCGAAGCAGGACGGGACTAAACGAAGTGTTGACATCCCGCGGCGGCAAGGTAAAATGCCCGCCTCACGGTTCAGGCCAGTTCCTAACCGGGCTCTTTAAAAATTTGACGATCAAGTAATTTGTGTGGGCGCTTGCGTCGATGATTCGGGGTACTGAAATTTATCGATGGCAAGCAATCTCGTG
>NZ_QPJY01000022.1 GCF_003337735.1 Thioalbus denitrificans
CCTGAATTCAACTCGTAAGTGCAACTCAGTTTGGCGGTGAGAGGACAAGCCACGGTAGCATCATGGCCCCCTCTAACCGCCAAGAAAGAGGAGCACGATGAGAGGCTACACGCAGCTTGCCCAAGAGGAACGTTACCAGATCTACGCCCTCATGAAAGCCGGTCACAGCCAAGCCGAGATTGCTGCTCTCCTGCAGCGCCACAAGTCCACCATCAGCCGGGAGTTGAGGCGCAATCGAGGGCTGCGGGGCTATCGGCCGCAACAGGCCCAGCGGCTGGCGCTCGAGCGCCGTGCCGCAAAGGTGACGCCGCGGCTCGGCCCGGAACTCTGGAACCATGTCGAGCGGTTGCTGCGTGAGGACTGGAGCCCCGAGCAGATCAGCCTCTGGTTGGCCCAGGAGAGGACGTTGTTGGTCAGTCATGAGTGGATCTACCGCTACATACTCCAGGACAAGCACCGGGGTGGCGACCTCCACCGGCACCTACGCTGCCAGAAGCCGCGCAGAAAGCGCTACGGGGCCTATGAGCGCCGAGGGCGCCTGTCCAACCAGGTGTCCATCGACGAGCGCCCGGCCATCGTGGCGCGCCGCGGGCGCATCGGTGACTGGGAGGCCGACACCATCATCGGCAAGAACCACTCCGGAGCAATCGTATCGTTGACCGAGCGCAAGTCCCGGCTGGCGTTGATCGCCAAGGTCCCCTCCAAGGCTGCCGAAGGCGTCCAGCAGGCCATCTTGAGCCTGCTCGCACCGCTGGCCGACCGGGTCCATACCCTGACCTCTGACAACGGCAAGGAATTCGCCCTCCATGAGCAGATCGCCCAGGCGCTGGAGGCCGGCTTCTACTTCGCCCACCCGTATGCCTCCTGGGAGCGTGGCCTCAATGAGAACACCAATGGTCTCATTCGCCAGTACTTCCCAAAGGACCGCGACTTCTCCACGCTCACTGACGAGGAGATACAGGGAGCCATGGATAAACTGAACAACCGCCCCCGCAAATGCCTTGGAATGAAAACGCCGAACCAGGTATTTTTCGGGATCAACCCACCGGTTGCACTAGTGAGTTGAATCCGCG